>JBBQSE010000503.1:0-6265 GCA_038214195.1 Planctomycetales bacterium | reverse complement strand
TCTTCGGCGATTTCCGGTGCCGTATCGAAGACGACTCCGAACTGTCGGTCCATGCGATGTCCGCGCGGCAGTTTGGCAATAATCGGCGATTCCATTGGTCCGTCCATCAGGAACATCCGAGATGAGTTCGCCGCCGTTGCTGAAATACGGCAAACGAAGCCACCGAGAACGTAAGTCGATCAGACCGGCGCAAAGATCGTCCTGATCTTTCACTGCGGCGCAGTCCGACATCTCTTTTTTCGGTTGTCTTCTTAGGCACAGATGATCAAATCCCTAAAACCGGACAACTCCTGAAAATTCACCGCTTCTCTCAGTCGCTTCCGGACAGCACAAAAATGCGACGCAAGTCTCGCAAATTTCCCATATTTAACTTAAGGGCATTGCTATTGAGCCGGACGAAGTGGCGTTTTTCCTAAAGAGTTCCCACAAGGACTGCTCGCCAGTCTGTGCATTCGTCGTGTTTTACGCCGCGGCGTCACTTGCGGATCCTGCCGGAGTTCATATCCGGCAATCAAACGCGTAGAATGCCCCGTCCAGGTTTTTTTGCCGCCGATGCCGTCGGTACCTGAGCCTAATTTTGAGCTGGCAGCACAGACAGCGACAGCCAATCGAGAGTCCCATGAGATCCGTTCGAATTTTCATGACAACACTGACATTGATGTCGTCGATTTCAGTGACATCGGAGACAAGCCCGGTTCATGCGTCCGCTCCGGATGACGACCGTTCCAAATCGCCAGCCGCGCCGGAGGAGACTGTGGCCAATCCCGCGAACACACCAGCTCGAATTGACGAGCAAGAACCAACAGCCGAAGCTGAAGTTCGTCATCCGGCAAACCGCCTGGCCCGCGAATCCAGTCCCTATCTGCTGATGCATGCTCACAATCCTGTGGACTGGTATCCATGGGGACCGGAAGCGTTCGAAAAAGCACGCAAGGAAGGCAAACCGGTTTTTCTGTCCGTGGGCTACAGCAGCTGTTACTGGTGTCACGTGATGGAACGGCAGGTGTTTTCGAATCAGAAGATCGCCGACGTGATGAACAGAGATTTCGTCTGCATCAAAGTGGATCGTGAAGAGCGGCCAGACGTCGATGACATCTACATGACCAGCCTGATCGTCTATCAGCAGGCGACGGGAATGGGCGGTGGCGGCGGCTGGCCGTTGTCAATGTTCCTGACTCCCGAAGGTGATCCAATTGCCGGCGCGACGTACCTGCCGCCGGAAGATACGCCCGATGGCCGCAGCGGATTTCTGACGGTGGCCAATCGCGTCACAGAACTGTGGACGAAAAAACGGGATGCCATTTCCGGCTCGGCCGCGATGATCGCCCGCGAAGTTCGACGCCTGTCCGGCCCGATGGTGCTGGCGGAACCGAAGGAGCTGTCCGGCGATTTGCTCGACGGAATCGCGACAGGAATCACAAACCGTTACGACTCCGTGTATGGCGGAGTCGATTTCAACGAACGCCGACCGGACGGCCCGCGATTTCCCAACGTGCCAAGGCTTCAGTTTCTGCTGAGTCTGCACGCTCAAAATCCGAATCCTGAGTTGCTGCAGATCGTCAATCATTCCCTCACCGCAATGGCGCAAGGCGGCATCCGCGATCATCTTGGCGGCGGGTTTCATCGCTACAGCACCGACCGTCGCTGGCAGGTGCCGCACTTCGAAAAAATGCTTTACGATCAGGCCCAGCTCCTGGAAGTTTACTCTCGGGCCGCGTTGCTCACGGACAATGCCTTGTATCGCCAGGTCGTGGATGAACTTGTTGTGTTCCTGGAACGCGAGTTGACTCTACCCGGTGGCGGCTTCTGCTCGGCTCTCGATGCGGAAACAAACGCGATCGAAGGTGAGACGTACGTTTGGACCGAAGAGCAGATTCGCGAGACTTTGAAACCAGACGACGCGGAATTGTTCCTCGCAGTCTACGGATTCCACGAGCCACAGTCGTTTGAGCACGGTCGAGTGCTGTTTCTGCCCGTGACGGTGGCGGAATTCGCGGCGAAACAGTCCATCCCCGCCGACGAACTTGAAACGAAACTCCGCGCGCTTCGCCAGCAGTTGCTTGAGGTCCGTTCAAAGCGACCACGTCCGCTGCTGGACGACAAAGTGCTGACCGAATGGAACGCACTGATGATTCAGGGTCTGGCAACCAGCGGGCGATTGCCAGGGCGCGAGCACGATCTGCAACTGGCATCCAAAGCGGCCGACTTCCTGCTGACGCACTTGAAGGATTCGGAAGGACACTTGCTGCGTTCATGGCGAAATGAAACTCCGGGGCCGCGCGGTTATCTGGATGACTACGCCTGCCTGGCATCGGCCCTGCGAACTCTGCACGCAGCCACCAACGAAGAGAAATGGCTGACGGCCGCCAATGAACTTACGATGCAGCAGGTCGCAAATTTCTATGATGAGACTCAACACACGTTCTTCTTCACGTCTCACGATCACGAGAAACTCTTCGCTCGGACAAGTTCGCCGTACGACTCCGTATCTCCGTCCGGAAACAGTATCGCGATTCGCAATCTGTTGGCGCTGAGTGACAAGAACCCAAAGTTCCGGGAGTTCGCCGAGGCAACTCTCACTCGATTCAGCGGCGCAATGGATGCGTCTCCGGTTTCCTGTGCCGGGCTTGGCATGGCATTGCAGGATCTGTTGCGGATGCAGCCTGCGGGAAAAACTGATGCGGCGGCGCGACGCACCGCGCCGTTTCCTGAGACTCGCAGTTTGGTGATGACTGATGTTGATCATCGACTCGGTGCCGCTGGACTCACGCGTCCAATCTTCACTGCGTTCGGCGGTGAAGAGGCCGTGGGCAAACCGGCTGACCAGCCTGTTCAGGAGACGGAACCCACAGCAGAGGAACACCAGGCATTCAGGCCCGTTCTTCCTGATCCGGCTGAACCATCACCGTTTAAGAAGGGCGAAAAAGAAAGCCCCGTCAAAGTAAAAATTTATCCCTATTTCGACAAGCTGGAACGTGGCGGTAAGTGTCCGGTTGCGATCGAATTGATAATCGCAGAGGGCTGGCACATCAACGCGAATCCGGCTAATCCCGAATTTGCCATACCGACCGAGGTGAAGATCAAGAGCAAGCAAAAGGTTAAGATGACCAAGGTCAAGTATCCGGCGCATGAGTTGCTGGAAGTTGAAGGGCAAAAGGACGCGTCGCATGTGTACAGCGATCGTGTTGTTATTTATGCCCTGCTGGAAATTGATGCCGCAGAAACCGCAGACGATGCCGAATTGGAAATCGAAGTGAAGATCCAGGCATGCAATTCGAAGACGAATACATGTGAACCACCGGAAACAAAGAAGTTCACCGGCAAAAGGCCACTTGCAAATTCTGGCGACGATATCAAACGAATCAACGAATCCAGCTTTCCCCAGGACGATAAGGATGGCAAGGGCAAAGAAGACGGCAAGGACGAGGACACGCAAAAGTCATCCCAGTAAGGGTGCAAAGGAACTAGGCAAGCCAAAGCAGCAGTGACAGAGCAACCGCCGCCCTGGATTCGTGTTTTTGATTTCCGGCGAAAGTCACCGACGATTGCGGAGCATCGAGTGAACCTGATCGGTATCCTGCGACCTTGATCGCCAGTGGGCAAAGTGTTTTCTGACCTCGTCGATGTGACTGCCGTGCAGATAGCTGAAATCTTCGAATCAATTCAGGGCGAAGGTCCGTGGGCCGGGACGCCGTCTCTGTTCATTCGGACCTCAGGCTGCAACCTGCGCTGTTGGTTTTGCGACACTCCCTACACATCGTGGAAACCAGAAGGTACCGCATGGTCGATTGATGAACTGGTTTGGCGAATCAACGAAAGTTCTGCGCCTGATGTTGTGCTGACCGGCGGCGAACCGATGCTGCTGCCTGAGATGGAGCAGTTGTCCTCACGCTGTCGCGAGCACGGAAAGCGGATCACCATCGAAACAGCTGGCACGGTAGATAAACCCGTCGTCTGCGATCTGATGGCCATCAGTCCCAAGCTCAGCAATTCTGTGCCGGACGATCCCACATGGCATGATCGCCATGAAGCAGCGCGGTTTCGCCCGGACGTCATTCGATCTCTGCTCACACGGCACAACTGCATCCTGAAGTTCGTGATCGATCAGCCACAGGATGTCCAGGAAGTGCGGCATTGGCTGTCCCACTTCGGCGACATCGATCCCGGCACCGTCTGGCTGATGCCTCAGGCTCGCACCCGCGAACAACTGGCCGAACGATCCGGCTGGCTGCAGACACTGGCCGCTGAAAACCGGTTTCAGTTCTCGTCCCGACTCCACATCGAACAGTTCGGGAATGTTCGCGGAACCTGACGCGAATCGAGCGCGCGACTGTCGTACAGTAATGTCCGAAACACTGAGTTCACCGTCGTCAACGACATCTTGTCCGTGTCGGCTCGCGCAGCAGAATCGCACATGCACGCATTGCAGTGAGCCCACTCGTCACACAGCGAGTGAAACATCCATGATGAAGCGCGCCGATTTGGCACAACCATACAATTCACCAAAGTCCGGAAAGTGACATGACTGTGTGCTACTGATCACATCGGACGATCTCCGAAAGGACTAAATGCCGCATTTTCCACATGCCGTACATCCGGTGGCACACTTGTTGCCTAGTGCTGGATGGTGTAGTTATTGACGATGGCGATATTCGCCAGCACAAGTTCGCTCAACATCCCAAAGGATTCAGAATGCGCAAGAATGATCCCGTCACGCACGTCATGACAAAAGACGTTGTCCACCTCGACCTAAATGATCCGGTATCGAAGGCGCGAAAGCTGTTTGAGCTCTCCGGTATCCATCATCTGCCAGTGCTCAGCGGCAAAGAACTGGTCGGGCTTCTGACGTGGAGTGATTTTCTGCGAATCAGCTTTGGTGAATTCGGTAATCAGGACGTTCGCAGCCTGGATGCCATGCTCGACCACACGTATCAACTCAAAGACGTGATGCAGCCGGACCCCATCACGATGCCAGTCTCCGGAACCGTCCGGGACGCTGCTCAGATCCTCAGCACCAGCAGTTTTCATTCGGTTCCGGTCGTGGATGACAAAAACCTGGCCGGAATCGTGACATCCACAGACCTGATTCGCTACCTGATAGAACAGTATTAATTCGGTCTCGGAACTAAAACGATGAGCACGCTCGTTGACATTTGACGCTGGTGCCGCCACGCTGCCAGTTTTCCCGGTCGCTGGGCAGTCGTCCACGATCAGAAAATTTGGCAAGTCCGCGCCTTTCACGTCGTGCTGATCGTCCATGCTCTTCCGAATCATTAATTTGCGAACTCCGGTAGAAATGCCGGAGCAAAGCCTGCCCGATGAGGTTGCACGACGTCTGGAGGTTTCCCCGGACGAACTTTCAACGCTCAGGATTCTTCGCAAGAGTCTCGACGCGCGCAGCCGCCATCGCATGGAGTTCGTGTATTCGCTGACGCTGTCAATTCCTGACGCGAATGCTGACACAATGCCGTATGCCGACGGAATGGACATCGCACCGTGGGAGCCGCCAGGCTTTGACGATGCCGAATCCGGTTCTGAGCCGCTACCACATCGGCCGGTGATCGTTGGGTCGGGCCCGGCGGGATTGCTGGCCGGGTACTTTCTGGCGCTGCGAGGCTACCGTCCGATCATCATTGAACGCGGTCAGGCCGTCCGCGATCGAGTGCCCGCCATTCGCGAATTCGATTCGGGAGGAGCACACGATTCCGAAAACAACTATCTCTTCGGGGAAGGCGGCGCAGGCTGTTTTAGCGATGGTAAACTCACCTGCCGCATCTCCGGGCCGGATGTTGACTGGGTGCTGCGGAGTTTCGTCGAATGCGGCGGGCGTCCATCACTGGTCTACGAACAGCGCCCGCATCTGGGCAGCAACAAACTGCCCATGATCTGTCGCAACTACCGTCGCAAGATCGAAGCACTCGGTGGTGAGTACAAGTTTGGCTGTCGGCTCGAAGGAGTCAGATTTCAGAACGGACAACTTCAGGGACTCGAAACATCCTCCGGATTCATCGCCGCCTCGGTCTGCGTCCTCGCAATCGGTCACAGCGCGCGAGACACCTACGAAATGCTGTTGAAGACCGGTCTGCCTCTGCAGCAAAAAGCATTTCAGCTGGGACTGCGGATTGAGCAGCCTCAGGAAACCGTCAACAAACGAAAGTACGGTCGCGATGACTATCTGCAGTTGCTGGGCGCGGCCGATTATTCACTGATCGCGAAAGGCCAGAAAGACCTGTTCACATTTTGCATGTGTGCCGGCGGAATTGTC
>JBBQSE010000502.1:0-6329 GCA_038214195.1 Planctomycetales bacterium | reverse complement strand
GGATGGTGCGTGAACCTGGGGCGGCGTTCATCCGCATTCGCGGATTCTCTTGCCCCAGGCTGATTTGTACGAGCCTTTCAGGCTCAATCACAGCATCCATCAAATACAACTCGTTTGTGGTACGGTGCCAACCATGCACTTCATTTTGCGCTGAACCGAATAAGGTTATGCTGCGTCACACACCGCCACGTGCGTTTTGAAGTTGATCAGAGCAAAACCGCTCCTCACGGATTTCGTCCCGGTCATTCAGCCGCCGTGTTTCGGGACTGTTACTCAATGTTTGAAAAACGCCGATGACGACATTCCGATGGGACTTTCGAGAGCATGTGTCGCTGGGCGTTTTTGTCCTCAAATGGCTGGCGATTGGATTGCCGTCCGGAGCGGTTGTGGGATCCGCAGTCGCCCTGTTTCTCTGGTTACTTGATCGCGTGACGGAACTGAACTGGCAATATCCGTGGCTGCTTTATCTGCTTCCCGTCGCGGGTGCGGCCTCGGGATTTCTCTATCACCGATTCGGTCGAGAGGCGGAGGCTGGCAACAACCTGATCATGGAACAGATCCATGAGCCCGGCGGTGGCGTCCCGACACGCATGGCACCGCTGGTGCTGATCGGAACACTGATCACACATCTATTTGGCGGTTCCGCCGGACGTGAAGGGACCGCCGTGCAAATGGGCGGCAGTCTGGTGGCGACTTTCGGTCGCTGGCTGAAACTCAGTGAGTCAGATTCCAAAATTCTGCTGACGTCTGGTATCGCCGCTGGTTTTGGAGCCGTGTTTGGAACTCCTCTGACCGGTGCCATCTTCGCCATCGAAGTGCTGGCGATCGGGCGGATGAGTTATCAATCGCTGATCCCCTGTTTAATCGCCAGTGTGGCTGGGGATCAGGTCAACACCGCCTGGGGAATTGGCCACACGCATTACAACCTCGCCTGGTCGGCAACGATTTCCGAGGCATCCGTCGGCATTGCGCTCGACTGGCAGCTCACGGGAAAAGTCGTGATCGCGGCGGTGTGCTTTGGCCTCGTCAGCGTCCTGTTCGCGCAACTCACGCACGGAGTTTCATGGTTCACAAAGCGAACGATCGCTGTGGCATGGCTGCGTCCGGCGGTTGGCGGAGTCGCCGTGATCCTGCTGACACTCGCGGTGCAGAACCGAGATTATCTGGGACTCGGCGTACACGCCAACCCAAGCACACCCAGCGCCGTGACGATCCAGTCCTGCTTCCTGATCGGTGGAGCGGCTATGTTCAGCTGGTTATGGAAACTGATCTTCACAGCAGTGACCGTCGGCAGCGGATTCAAGGGCGGCGAAGTCACGCCGTTGTTCTTCGTCGGAGCCGCGCTCGGAAATGTTCTCGGCCAGTTGCTTGGCGCGCCCGTGGACCTAATGGCTGGACTCGGGTTCGTCGCCGTCTTCGCCGGAGCCACTAACACGCCGCTGGCCTGCACGATCATGGCCATCGAACTCTTCGCCCCCGCCAACAAATCACTGCTGAGTTCCGGCTTCGTGGTCTATGCGGCGATTGCCTGCTTCCTCTCCTGGTTCCTCAGCGGCAACTCGAGTATCTACCGCGCTCAGCGAATCGGCAGCGCGTAAACTGCAGGTCGATCTGTCTCCCGGTCGGATCCTGCCTGACGCACTTGTTCCGCAATTCTGGCGGTCACCGATGCTGAATCTCTGGTTCGAATCCCGCCGTTGCCCTAGAATCCTCGCCTTAGATCTCAAACCCTCAGGCAGGGGACATTGATTCAAGGCGACAACACTTCCATGACATTCAATTTCGAAAAATCAAAAAGCTATCTCGTCTGTCCCAAGTGTCACAGCGACCTTGTGCCGGACGGCGATTCGCTCGTCTGCACGAATCCCGAAGTGCGACTGCGTTATCCGATCCTGGAAGACATCCCGCGACTTCTGGTGGAAGAAGCCGAAGAGCTGTCGCCGGAAGTCTGGGCGGCAGTGATGGAGCGTGCAGGGAAGAGCGTTAAATGAGTGCTTCGGTCGTGTCGGTGCAATCATTTCAGGTGTCGCAATTTATGACTAAGCGTCAATGGGCTTTTATTGCTCAATTCGTGTCCTCGGGAGTGCTCCTACTCGCCATCTTTCTGTGCCTGATCATACCGTCGTCAGCGGCGGCTGATGAAACTGTCGAACGCGGGGCAGTTTTTTCTTCGCACATCTCTGCGGACCGCACGACGTTTATTTATTTCTCAGATATCGCTCCGACAATTCGTCGATTGCTGACAGCGCCGCGCGTGGTGAAACTCATCAGCAGTATGCCTGATTCCGGGCGTGGCTTGACTGCGAAGTCGATGCTCCGCTCCTTTGAGGATTCCGCTGTCGATTATGTACCGGACCAGATTTGCCTCGCGATCAGTGAGACGGGTATCGACAATCTTGCGAGGATCATTCCGGCTTCGATGTGTCTTGGGCTGTGCAGCGGAGCGATTGCCAGTGGTGAGAACGAGGCACTGGACGAAATTCATCCCATCCTCATTGACCATTTGAAGAACATCAGGTTGTCCGATATCGATCTGTGGGTTCGGTTTCGGGAGGAGTCCCTTGCCGAGATTTTCGAACAGCAGGTTCTTGCGGCGATGCCTGAAATCGCTGAAGAGCTGGGTGTTGAGATTGAATTTGAAGAACACGGGATGAGCGTGGATCTGCGTCTGGGGGACTTTGTTCCAGCCGAATTGATCGCCGGCGTGCTCTTCTCCATGAATATGACCGATGACCTTGGTGACCCCAACCTGAAGGTCGCGAGCGGCCTAATCGCCGACAAGTCACTGAAACTCCGCGTTCGGCGAATCGGCGCTGCGGTGCTGGTTCAACTGGGTGATATCAACGCGGTTTCAGGCAAGACGCTGGATCCAAAGTCCGGAGATCTATGGACAGAGGACGCGGACCTGCTGCTGTATACAAGGTATCAGTCAAAGCCTGTTCGAGCCCGCAGTATCGAAGCCAGCGAATTGTGGAATAAGTACAAGGACCATCCCATTGGCAAGACCGTTTTGGAGATGGACACGGATGATCTGCTGGGCGATCTGAACGATTTAACATCTGCAATGGGCGATGCAGATTGCGTCGGCGAATTCCGCGCGCTGCTGAACCAGCAGCTGATCGTCGATTCACGCGAGTCGGGTCATGCGGAGACCGCGTCGTTGCAGGATTCCGGGATTCTGTCATTTGTTCCCGCCTCCGCGTCGGCCTGGGTGTTGTCGTCGGAATCGTCGCTGGGTGAAGTCGTGAAAGGCACACTTTCAGATTTCGAAGATCGGCTTTCAACTCAGATGTTGAAATATGGTGATGAAGATGGCACGCCACGGTCGGTGCTCTTGAATCAGATCAACGACTTTTACTACATACAACTCCGGGAGTTTCGCAGATTGATTCGTGATGAATCAACAAGCGTCTTCGTCGCTCCTGTCGGATTGATTGTGGGTTCGGAGCCAACGATGGAATCATTTACTGCGCAGTTCGAATACGATGGTGACGTCAACAGGATCGCCTTCGATCAGTTGTCCATGAAGCCGATGGCGATCGTGGCGAAGTTGTCGCCCGACGCAGAATTGGAAGACTACCTGGCAACGGTGCAGCGTGCGTTTTTTGGAGCGTGGAAGGATTTGCCCGAGTTAAAGCTGACTCGACAGACACAGCTGGACGGCATCCCGGGAACCGTAGAAGCCATTTCGGGGGACTGGCAATCAAAAGTACTTCCATACGATATCACGATCAGTTCGAACGGATCGGCACTGCTGCACGGATTGGTAACGCAAGATGACTGGCTGATTCTTTCCACTTCACCAGAAATGACGCGCGACATCCTGGAAGCGGCGGAGAATCCAAAAAAGAGAATGACAATATCGCCCACGCAAGCTCAGGGCTCACTGGTTACGCAGGCCACGGGAACAATGATCAACGACACCATTCTGCTGCCGCTCCGCTGGATCGGCAAAATCTCATCCACACCGGAATCGATCACGACAGAGGGAGATGTTGCTGATGGAATCGCAGATATCTGGATTGATGGTCAGGCGCGAGACGTTGCCAAAGTGATTTCTGGCATGACTTACGTGATTGAAGGCATTGATGAAATCATGATGGAGTCCAGTATTGAAGCTGGCACCCGCGTCTTCCATTCTTCCATGTCGTTTCGAGAATGAACCGATGTTTCAACGCTGCTGGCGGGATCACATACGACTGGTGCTTGCAGTTTTTGTTGGCGTGTGCGGCGTCATGCGTTCCTCCGCGACAGCTCAGGACTTTGTTCTCCGCGAGCAGTTGGGACGCACCTGGAAAAACGAACTGGTCACATTCCCGCTGAATTCAGGACAACTGGCTTCCATCCGGAAGGGAGCGCAGCTGATCGGACCGAACGGAGAAGCAATTCCGAGCCAGCTGGTTGATGTTTCGGGCCAAACCCGAATCGCGTTCCAGACCACGCTGACGCCAGATGCAACCCAAACGTATCGGCTGGGAAATGCGACCGCACCGAAGTCTTCGGATCTCATCGAGGAAGATGAAGCGGATCAGTTGCGTTTGGGCAATTTGCACATCGGTATCGCACTCCGGAAGACGTTAAAAGTCGGAGAAGCTCCAATTGGGGGAATCCGACTTCGCTCCGGAATCTGGACCGCTGGAGCGAAACGCACGGGTGGTGCCGAGGTGAAGGACTATCGTGTCGAACTACTTGCGAGTGGGCCGGTGTTTGCAGAAGCGGCCTGTCATGTCAACTTTGTGGATCGCGGGACATGGTCGCTTCGCTTCCGAGTCCTGCGCGATGAACCAGTGGTTTTGGTCAACGAGATGTATGACGCGCCAGCGGGCGGCGAAATTGAAATGCCAATGGGAAGCGGCAAATTTCAGCCAACGCAGTTGCTGTATCGACGTGGCATGGGCGACATCGGGAAACTCGAAACTTGGACCATCACCGCTGGCCACGCCTTCACGCTGGAACCCTGGCTTCGCTGGTGGTTAAATGACCGGCAGGGAAACTGGTTTGCGGTCTACGATTCTGGCGGTGCGCCTTCGCCGGGCAAAGCAAATGACATGCTGATGGTTGGAGCGCTTCGTCCCAGTCAGTGGAAGGATTTGAACTGGAAAGGCAAGGCGGCGCAACTGGCTCCCGAGCTTGCCGCGACGGTTGAGAATGGAATCGTCATGCTGAAATTTCCGCTCGGTGGCGGTGAGCGAAACTGGATGCTGGCTACGCCTCCCGCTGAAGAATCGCTCGCCCCCCTGAAAGCGGAAAATCGAAAAATCTCCCCGCTGCCGCACGAGTATCTCATCAAGTATGGCGACTTTCCGCTCGATGAGGTCAAAGATTACGTGCTTGACTGGCCGGGGGATCACGAAAATTATCCACGTCTGTTCATCCAAAAACAGGATCTTCCCGAATGGCGGAGACGGCTAAAACGCGATCCCGCTGAGGTCAAACGCTGGACCTCGCAGGCGATCGACAAGTACAACGTCGAAAGCCCATTACAGGCGTGGTTTGCATCCCAGGATTCGGACCTGGGCAACGCGATCGTCAGGCGAAGCAATGAATGGCTGGGGCAGGTCGTGGATGACGATTTGCTCGACCAAAACAGTCGTGTGACACTGGGAGTTGCGCCGCACATGCAGGCCGTGCTGCTGTTGCCAACGATCAATCTCACTGACGCGGCGTTGGGATGCAAAAGCGTCACTCCGGAAATGCGAAAACGCATGCTTGCGAGAATTGCTTTTCTGGGCTACGCGGTCAACCGGGAAGACTATTGGTCGCCAGCCAGAGGATTTTCCGCGAATCCAAACATGACGACGACCGTGGCACTTTATCAAACAGCCATCGCCTCACTGGTTCCGTCGCACCCTATGGCAAAGCAGTGGGCGGCAAACGGATTGAAAGAATTGCGACGCGAGCTTTACGCCTGGTCCGATGAAGATGGCGGGTGGCTGGAAGCGCCGCATTATGCCATGGTCTCCTTCGATCACATTCTTGGTGCCTTTCTGATGGCGTCAAACGCCGGCTTCGACGACTCTGTCCATGATCAACGAATCCGCAAGGTCATCGAATGGCTTGCGAAAATCTCCACGCCCCCGGATCGAAGGACCGGCGGCTTCCGCCATTTTCCTCCTGTCGGAAATACCTACTGGGGTGAGTCATCCGGCATGTTTGGAATCGTGGCCGGGCTTTGGAAAGACCGCGACCCCGAATTCGCCGCGAACATGCAATGGATGTGTGAAGAGCACGGTTCGCCCGACATCGGCCTGCTCGGAAGTTTTGGAACATTTTCCGGTTACAAGACACAGTTGAAGGCGAATGGAGTTGATCCCGCAGCGCCGACGTAT
>JBBQSE010000501.1:0-6333 GCA_038214195.1 Planctomycetales bacterium | reverse complement strand
GCCGGAGATCGTGACACCCTGAGCTGTTGACATGTGGATGTTGTTCCATTGACTGCCGATCAGGTTTCCGGTGATCGCCAGCATTCCAACTTTGGCGTTCTTCTCCTTTGGCTGGCCAATGATGCGAATGTTTGCACCGTTCGGACTGTACGTGGCCTGAATCGTGTTGCTGCAGATTGTGCCTTCGCGAATACTGCCCTCAGAGGCATCCAGCCAGATTTCTGCCGTGGGGACTCCATCCGCTCCTTCGACTTTGTGGGCTCCGTTATTATTGTATTCGATATCATTGCCGGTGATCTGCAGATTGCGGACTTCGCTGCGTTCGATGCGGATCCCGCCCAGTCGGCAATAGCTGATGTGCGAATCGCTGATGATCGTCTGATGCAGATTAACGCCGTCCAGAAAAATTCCGACGCCCAGATTGTGATAGATGTGGCAATGACTGATCAGGACATTGCGCGCTCGGCCTGTGATATGAATACAGTTTCGCAACTTCCGCAGCAGGACTCCGGTGATGGTGGGCTGCATCACGCCTTCGATACGAATTCCGTCGGCATCCGGATGCTGGCCGACGATCTCGAGATTGCTGATCATCGGCATGCGTTCATGAGTCCACTCGGACTCGCGAAAACTCAGTGGATCAGCCGATGTGGAATGCGTCCCCTGGAGAACGATCGCCGGTCCGCCGCCCTGCATCAACAGTCGAGCTGTGCCGCTTTCACCGCGGATTGAAGTGCGACCCACTTTTGCAAGATCCACGATCAGCGAACGAGTAATGCGATAGTCACCACGCGGTAACAGCAGTTCTCCAACACCTTCGCCAATGGCATGTTGCAGCGCTTCGGTGTCGTCCGTCTGTCCGTCGCCCGTCGCGCCAAAATCGCTCGCCTGTGTCATGGGGACATTCGCCTTTGGTTGTATTGCGATGAATCGCAGATTGACTACGAAATACTCTGAATATGCGGAAGGAGTCGCCTACTTGTGGATTGTTCGCTTCCGCGTATTCTGTGTATTCCGTGGTTACCCATGTGCTCAAGAAGCCCGGCATTTTCAAAAATGCCGGGCTTCTCTCCCGTTTGAAGTCTCCTTTTTTGTATTCACGAATCCGTGTCGTCTGTGCTGATCACTATTGCGGCAGTGGTGGGATGGATGGAGTCCATCTGCCTGCAGTCTTTGAAGATAACTTTCAGTCAATGGGTCTTCGCCGACCCTTAACCTGCGATTGATTTCCTGCAGTCCTTTGCGAAGGACGTGAAAACCTGCGAGCACCATCCACGCCAGGCCGACAACGATCACAAGTTTTTGATTCCACGGTGCCTGATTGCTGCCAGCGGAAGTTATGTAACGAACTGTAAGAAACAAAAGCACGATACCAAGGAGCATTCCAGGGAGTCCGGAAATGCGACTGCCAATGGTTCCCGCAATGATCATCGGGAACATGGGCACCAGCCACAGAATCAAGAATAGGTGATGTTCATAAAAGAACTTGTCCAGCGGCGTTGATCCGATTCCGATCAGTCCGCACGCAGAGAGAACGCCGGACCATCGAAACACAGTGGTCTCGTCGTCTCGAAAGCCATTTACAAAAAAGAATGCAAGGCACGATCCCAGTAAAATAATGGAGCGATTGAAAAGGACTCCTGCCGGACCGTGCGTTTCCCCCATTTCGCTCAGAAATCGAGTGCCAAACGAAAAACCACCTGGATACCGGGCTGCCGCCACGCGGACGGCAAGCAGGAATTGAATGAGGCCCAGAAACGAAACCACGGCAGCAAGAGTATTGCGTTTGTCGATAATTCGTTCTGTTGTTTCGTGCTTCACGCGACGTCCCTTGAAGCACTGTAAACGATTATTCTGTGCGGTTCAATTTCAGATTTGCAATTCGAAATTTCAAATCGCGAATTACGACAGTTTCCGCTCCCGAATCCAGTCCGTGTGGAATTTTTCCCCGCGCGGCTTGTCGGTGCGTTCGTACGTGTGAGCTCCGAAGTAGTCGCGTTGGGCCTGGAGCAGGTTCGCGGGCAGGCGGCCTCGGCGATAGCCGTCGTAATACGTCAAAGCGGCGCTGAAGCCGGGAACCGGCAGGCCAAGTTGAATTGCGGTCGCGACGACTCGACGCCAGGCAGGCTGGGCCGTGCTAATGGCGGTCTTGAAAAAATCGTCCAGCAGCAGGTTTTCGAGGCTCGGGTTCTTGTCGAAGGCTTTCTTGATGTCTTCGAGGAAGCGAGACCGAATGATGCAGCCGCCTCGCCACAGATAGGCGATCGGCCCGTTCTGCAGCTTCCAGCCGAACTCCTTCGCGGCCGCGTCGAGTTGCACGTAACCCTGGGCATAGCTGCACAGTTTCGATGCGTACAGTGCCTGCTTGACGTCGTCGATGAACTGTTTGCGATCACCTTCGAATTTCGCATCCGGGCCAGACAGAACCGCTTCGGCTCGAACTCGGGCATCTTTCTGGGCTGACAGGCAGCGAGCAAACACGGCTTCCGTGATTAGCGTTGTTGGCACGCCCAGATCCAGAGCATGCTGAGACATCCACTTGCCGGTACCCTTTTGGCCTGCCGTGTCCAGAATCAAATCGACGAGATCCTTGCCGGTCTCTTTGTCCTTCACCGTGAAGATGTCACGTGTGATTTCAATCAGGTAGCTTTCCAGTTCGCTTTCGTTCCATTCCTTGAACACCTGGTAGAGTTCAGAGTTGGTAAGTCCGACGCCGTATTTCAGGATATAGTAGGCCTCGCAGATCAGCTGCATATCGCCATATTCGATGCCGTTATGCACCATCTTCACGTAGTGCCCTGCCCCGTCTTCACCGACCCATTCGCAGCAGGGAATATCGTTTTTCGGTCCGACCTTCGCGCTGATCTTCTGGAAGATGTCTTTGACGAACGGCCAGGCTTCCTTGTGTCCGCCGGGCATGATGCTCGGCCCTTTCAGGGCACCCTCTTCGCCACCGGAAACTCCGGTTCCGATGAATCGAAAACCTTCGGCGGCCAACTGTTTGCTGCGACGATTTGTGTCCACGTAATCTGCGTTGCCACCGTCGATAATGATGTCGCCTTTGGACAGCAGTGGCTTGAGCTGATCAATCACTGCATCGACCGGCGACCCTGCCTTGACCATGATCATGACACGTCGAGGCGATGCAAGGCTGTTGACGAAGTCTTCAAGCGTGTCGTAGCCCTTGATGCGATCCTGAGTACCAGCTTCGACGACACCTGGAGGGCGACAGCCGAGTCCGTTGATAAATTCATGAGTTGTCTCAGTCGTGCGGTTGTAGACGCCAACGGAAAATCCCTTGTTGGCCATGTTCATGACCAGGTTCTGACCCATGACCGCCAGGCCGATGAGGCCGATATCGTGTTTTGACATGTTTCGCAATTGATCCACTAAGTACTCAAAGGAATGTAAATAATACGGAATCGTTTTCCCTCGACAGGTTTAGTCGAGAAGACTCTTTGTTGCGGCGGAAAATCCAGGGAGAACACTGCCGCCGTCAATAATTGAATGGTGGGTATGAATGACAGGATCCCGATTTGGAGAATGGATCGTAATGCTTTGCATTCCCGGACTTATCACCCACACCTGTTTAACACCGGCCCTAAGGTAACCTTGAATCTTTGCTTCAATTGATTGGATCTGGTCACTTGGGGACAGAATTTCAACCGCCAGTATCGGCGGTCCCGTGAGGTATGCGGCATTTTCCGAGACCTGACTCAGTGTCTCATTGTCGAAGAGCGCGACATCGATACCAACGGAAAGTCCGTTGGCCGAAAGCACACAGCCGACTTCTCCGCTAAAGACCTTACCCGAGAATCCTGTTCGTTCGACCCAGGCATGAAGTATGTGACCGACGAGCAATTCGATTCTCGCATGATGCCGATTTCGCTTCGTCACCTCTTCTTCCTCACCGCCGGACTCGGCATAAATAATTCCATTGATCAACACCAGACTTGAATCCTCGGAAAATCCAAGTGATTCAAATTCCTCGACCGACATCCGAGTACCTGGTGATGGAATTGATTCAGTTGTTGAAACGGACATGATTTATCCTTGCTGCGGCAAACGCGGAATGCGGTCGAAGAGAAATTCTACGCGTCAGACGCCGGAGACAAATACCTTTCCACCAAGTTTTTTGAGGTCCGGCTTGCAAGCAAGACGGGCTGGTTCCCTTCAGTAGCTATCGCTGAACCCGCGCCGAACCACCAGACGCCACAGCTTCGACTTCTTTGATCGTCGCCATCGTCGTGTCGCCAGGAAACGTTGTCAGCAACGCGCCATGAGCCCAGCCGAGATTGAGTGCGGTCTGAGCGTCTTTGCCTGTAAGCAAACCATAGAACAGCCCCGATGCAAAACCGTCGCCGCCGCCGATGCGATCGATGACATCGAGTTCCATCGTCTTCGCCTGATACGTCTTGCCGTCCAGCCACAACACGGCACTCCATGAATGCCGGTTCGTGGCATGAACTTCTCGAAGAGTCGTGGCGACGGCCTTCACGTTTGGAAGTTTCTTTGTCACTTCTTCCATCATGCCGAAGAAGGCAGACGGATCGAGTTTGCCGTGAGCCTCAACGTCCTGACCCTTCAGCCCGAGTCCCTTCTGCAGGTCTTCTTCGTTACCGACGAGAACATCGACGTGCTCGACGATCCGATTCAAAGTTTCCTGAGCCTTATCCAGTCCACCGCTGATCTGCCATAGCTTGGCTCGATAGTTCAGGTCGAAGGAAGTCACGGCACCGGCAGCTTTAGCCGCCTTCATACCTTCGATGATGACTTCTGGCGTCGTCGGTGACAGAGCTGCAAAGATGCCGCCGCTGTGAAACCACTTCACGCCGCCTTCGAAGATTTCCTTCCAGTTGAAGTCGCCGGCCTTCAACATACCAGCCGCTTCATTGCTGCGGTTGTAAAACACGATCGGACCACGAACGCCGTGTCCCTGATCGCTGTAAACAGTCGCCATGTTTGGCCCGCGGACGCCATCGTGGACGAACATTTTGTAAAAGGGCTTCACACCCATCGCGCGGACTCGTTCCTGAATCAGGTCGCCGAGCGGATAATCCACCATCGCGGTTGCAATGCCGGTCTTGAGCTTAAAGCAGTCCGCCAGATTCGCCGCGCAATTGAATTCACCACCGCTGACATGCACCGAGAAGTTATTCGCTTTGCGAAAAGGAATGATGCCCGGATCGAGCCGATTGACCATGGCTCCCAGAGATACAAAATCCAGAGCGGCAGACTTGGGGACGTTCAGCATTTGAAAAAATCCTTCGAGTTCCTGTGGCTACAGCCACGTTCGTAAGTGAATTGACGGGGTTATCGGCTCGCATGGTGCGCGTATCCTATGGGTTCTCCGTTACGATTTCAAAAGAACTGAATTGCCGATTGCCGCCATTCCCATTCGAGCCACATGACTTGTCGAGCCCGAACAGATCTCCCTACACTCGTCACACCTGTTCTCTGTGCCCGATTGATGCTTCCCTCAATCTCTGGAAAACCACCGTGAGACGACTTTCCTGCCTGCTTTCGGTGTTGTTGTTCTCATTTTCGGCAAGTGCTGAGGAACCAACACCGAAGCTTCCACCTGCCCCTGTCCCCGCAGTAAACCCGCTGATCTCACGCATCGCGTTTGGCTCATGTTCGACTCAGGACGATCCGTTGCCGATTCTGCGCACCGTCCTCGAGTGGGAGCCAGACTTGTTTGTCTACCTTGGCGACAACATCTACGGCGACACGCGAGATATGAAATTGCTCGAAGCCAAATACTCAAAACTCGCCGCAAAGAAGGACTTTCAAAACCTGCGAGCCACCATGCCTGTGATCGCCACATGGGATGACCATGACTACGGCGACAATGACGCTGGCAAGGAATTTCCGTTCAAGGCTGAGTCGAAAGAGATCTTCCTCAAGTTCTGGAATGAACCAACTCCCAGCCCACGCCGTGAGCATGAAGGCATCTATACCAGCTACCGCTTTGAAGATTCAGGGACTGGCAAGACGCTGCAGATCATTCTGCTGGACACGCGGACATTTCGAGATCAGCCGTTACGCAATCCATTTCCGTCATGGAAGAACGACTATCTTCCCGATACGAATCCAGACAAAACAATTCTCGGCGCGGCACAATGGGCGTGGCTGAAAGAACAGCTTCTGGAACCTGCTGACCTGCGAGTCATCGGAAGCAGCATTCAGTTCGGCCATGAATACAATGGATGGGAATCATGGACGAACTTTCCGATGGAACTCATGAAGATGGTCAACCTGATCGCCGAAACCAAAGCCAATGGAGTCGTCTTTATTTCCGGAGACGTGCATTGGGGCGAGTTGTCGATTCTG
>JBBQSE010000500.1:0-6335 GCA_038214195.1 Planctomycetales bacterium | reverse complement strand
GTCGTCGAGTCCCACGCGATCGATGTCGGCGTCGCTGATTGAGAAACGGATTCGCCCGACATTGTGGTCCGCGAATTGCGAATCGTGTGTCATATGGACGACCAGCACGGCACCTTTCGGAATACTCACCGACTGGTTCGGCGCGAAGAGAATTCGACGAGCAATTTTCTTTGCCGGATCATTGCCATCGATCGCCCAGCCTGTCCGTCCCCGATTGCGGTTGGCTGCGGGCTGCGGTTTCAGATCGATCTGGGCGGCGGTGTAGTTCGGCTGTGAGTAGTCGGCTTCGGCCTTCGTCAGCTCGACCGGTATCGGTTTCTGGCCTTCGAGATGAAGCTCTGCCGAGACACCGGTGAGGACAAAGTTTCCGTTGAAGCCACGCCCCAGACTCTTCGCCGGCAGTTCGTCGTGCGGCAGAGTTTCCAGGAGGATTCCGGACAGTCGCTCGGAATTCAGCGGGATCTCAATGCGGTACTCGTCGTTAGGCGGATTCTTGCCTTTCGCCAGCCACGAACCGTCTTCCTGGCGAACGAAGTCCGCACCGCCGAGCGACTTGATCGAACTGGGTTCAGCGGGCTGCCAGACGCTTCGCTGTTGTTCGGTCTCCGATTTGACTCGCACCTCCCATGCTGCCATGAGATCGGGCAACTGCGACAGCGCCGTCCGTTTTTGTTCCTCAGCCGCATCGATTGCCTTTTGCAGCGTGACTTTCTGTTCGGCCATGTCAGGAGTCGTTAGCGACAACAGCGGTGGCGTATTTTCGCCATTTTTTCCCTGTGGCGACAGGACGCCCGATTCTTCAACTGAGTTGAAATACGCAAAGAGTTGATAGAACTCCTTCTGCGTAATCGGATCATATTTGTGGTCGTGACAGCGGCAGCAGCCAACTGTTAGTCCGAGCCAGGTGAGTCCTGTCGTTTCGACACGGTCGATGACTGTCTCAACAAACCATTCCTGTTCGATTCGGCCGCCTTCTCCGTTGAGTCGATGGTTGCGATTGAAGCCTGTCGCGATGATCTGCTCGGACGTCGCATTCGGCAGCATGTCGCCCGCCAGCTGCTCGACGGTAAATTGATCAAACGGCATGTTCTTGTTGTAAGCATTGATGACCCATTCCCGCCAGGCCCAGATGTCGCGACTGCCGTCACTCTGGAAACCATTGCTGTCGGCGTAGCGAGCGTAATCGAGCCACGAGATCGTCATGCGTTCGCCGTAATGTGGCGACATCAACAGGCGATCAACAAGTCGTTCGTAAGCTTCCGGCGACTTGTCCGCAACAAAGGCATCAACTTCGGCTGGCGTCGGCGGCAGTCCGGTCAGATCGAGTGAGACGCGACGAATCAGCGTGCGGCGATCCGCTTCCGGAGACAATTGCAGGTCATCACGCTCCAGGCGTGCTGCGGTAAAGCGATCGATGGGGTTGATCACCCGCTTTGCGTGCGCGTCGCTGACATCCGGCAACTGAGGACGCGCAGGTTTCTCAAAGGCCCAATGTCCCTGATACTGTGCGCCGTCAGTAATCCAGCGTCGCAGCAGTTCGATCTGGTTTGTCGTCAGATTCTTCTTAGTCTCCGCCGGAGGCATGTGCAGATCCGGATCGAAAGACATCACTCGGGCCAGCAGTTCACTGTGTTCCGGATGGCCAGCGACGATGGCCGTTTCACCGGATTCGGCTTGTTTTGTGGCACTGTCAAACTGGTCTAAGCGCAGACCCGCCTTCCGTGCAGCGCTGTCAGCGCCGTGACACTCAAAGCAATTCTGCGAAAGGATCGGCTGGATGTCACGATTGAAAGAAATTTCGTCGGCTATCGCTGCCGAACACAGCATCAGGACACAGAGGTTAAAAGCAGTTCGCATGACTGCACTTTCCAGGAAGTTGTACGAGGGAAACTGGATGCGGGTAATCACAAACGCACCGTGCAGTGTAACGCAAGCAGCATTCGGGAATCCACCCGCAGCTGAAACTCTCAGGCACAGCGATAAGAACATTCTGAACGGCTCTGTCCCAACTGTCAAATCCCCCTGCAATGCGTGTCGCTTACCGACCGCCCCGGCTGGCACATCGTCATGAACAGTCCCCACAGACCGGATTGGTACGACGATGGCTCATGCCTTCGCGAGAACGTAAGCCTCACCTGCGACTCGCCCGAGCCCACCGCTTTCGCCGAGTCACCTGATGCTGCGCGGCTCATGTCATCGATACCATTCTGGCATCATCACGGCACGTCCCTCGATGGAAAATCCCAACAATCCGCAGCCGTCTTTTCAACCGAAAACTCCGGCCACCACCCCACCGGTCGTGACATGGCAATACCTCGGGTGTATGATTTCCAGCATTTCGACTCACGAATCGCATTGATTCCGCACTAAGCAACTCCAACACGCGGCCCCACGAAGCGGAAAAGTTCAACGCACGATCTATACGTCCGGCTAATCGCCAGCCGCATAGATCGCAATTCGTTATGCCTTGAGAATCAACATGAAGATTGACCTTCGACAATTCGTCACACCGATCGTAAACCGGATTGAACATCGTGTTCAGGAATATGTACCCGCCAGCAACAGCGGGCCGGGAGTATCAGGCGACGTGATTCAGCAAATCGTTTTGGGCTTTCAATTCGATCAGGCGGCTTGGGTTTCTCTAGTCTTTGATACTCGTCCCGACGCCGATCCGGTGTACGATGGTGAATGGCAATCTTGCATCGAGGAAAACACCCTAGACTGTGACGTTGAGCAGTGGGTTGAAGCCTATGAGGAAATCTTTGAAAACGAATCAAAGGTTACTTTCACCGCCATTGATGGCAAGGTTGTCAAAGTGGGACCGTTCAAGGATGACGACGACGAGGCCGAAGAACGTATATCAACTCAACTTGCCGAACTGTTTGGCGCAGTTTGCCGCGAGGCCCTATTGAATGCTCACGCACGATCCTTGTTTATGTCTCTACCTTTGGCTGATACGGCCTTCCTTCGCGTAGACGAGCACGAGTGCCAATACGCATGGCCTGATTACGACTCTCGCGGAGGCGTGGACGACGAAGGTCGAATCCCTGGCAACTAAAGGCATAACTAATAAGGCTTTGACTTCGCGAATGCGTACGGATTGCGCGGAGTAAGATTCGGGGTTGAGCGTAGTTGGCGAGAGGCGATGAAGGCCCGTCAAGCCGAAGCTCGTCGATCCTCGGATCGCGGCATTTGTTCAAGAAGCCCGGTGGTTGATGAACGCCGGGTGCCGTATGGGAAAAGCAATTGCAAGAGGCTGCAGGGACGAGGCGGAAGGCCGGAGGAATTCCTGAATGCCGTGTCAGTTGCGCGGCCTGATCGCCTCTTTCGCACGCCGGAACCAGCGCGGTGCCGTTCCCGCAATGTCCACAGCCACGTCAGCGACTCATTTTTTCGTCTAATTTTCCTTGCTGCGACTTTCAGTCCTTCGATACAGCGGTCAAGATCATCGATCAATTCGGCAACTGTTTGGTAGCGTCGTTTCGCTTGTTTCTCCAGACACTTCTGCACGACTGCATCCAGATCCGGCGAGATGTGGAGTTGTTGATTGCAAAGTGACGGCGGTTCCTCAAGCAGAGTGCGATTCATGAGTTGCGCTTCAGACGCGTTGCCATCGCGGGCAAACAGCCGTTCTAACGCCAGCAACTCCCACAAGATAACTCCAAGGTTGTAGATGTCACCCGATTCTGAAGGTTGTGTTCCGAGAAACTGTTCCGGACTGATGTATGGGAGAGTACCGGCAATGAGTCCTGTCCTGGTCAGTCGTGTCTCTTGATGATCTCTCACATTGGCAAGACCCAGGTCCATCAGCGTGGCATGATCCCCAGAGGAACTGACCATGATGTTCGCTGGCTTGATGTCACGGTGTACGATTCCCGCGTCGTGCAGGCACTGCACAGCGAGACAAACCTGCCTTACGATGCCGACCACGGTGTGTGCGTATTCATCCATGCGGCGACCGGGATTCGAATCGGAAATAATGTCCGACCCATTGGCCGCAGCACACGCTTCGAGTACCGCATGGTGCCATGACCATCGTTGGTCCTGATGCGACAAACGTGCGACGAGTGCTTCGTAGATTTCCGACAGATTCGCCCCGTGAATCAGATCCATCGAATAGAACAGCCGTCCTTCCGTAGTGACACCCGACGTGTGAATTTTCGCGAGGTTCGGACGACGGACTCGGCCTAACGCGCGGATTTCCTGTTGAAATCGTATCCCTGCGGCGTGGGAATCTTGCTCGTCCAGTGGCAGCGGAATATGCAGCTGTTTTACGGCAACGTGACGCTTCGATGCGGGGCACCACGCTCGGTACACGATCCCCATTCCACCCGAGCCGATGACGTTCAGCAACTCCAGGTGCTCGCCCGCTGCGGTCCTGAGTACACCAACGGAAGTTTCCGCTGCTGATCCGCTCTCACCGCGCCCGTCAACAGACGCGGTCTGTCGTCGGAAGATAAACGATTCCGGGTTGATGGAAACTTCATCAACATGATTGGCGCATTGGTCACACCGTTCAACGTGGCTGGCGATCCACTCGGTGACGTCGTCAGATACTTCTTAGTCTCCGCCGGAGGCATGTGCAGATCCGGATCGGACAATAACCCTCGGGTCAGCAGTTCGCTAAGTTCCGGATGGTCAGCGACAATGGCCGTGTCACCGGAATCGGCCTGTTTTGTAGCACTGTCAAACTGGTCTAATCGCAGATCCGCCTTCCGTACATCGCTGTCAGCGCCGCGACACTCAAAGTAATTCTGTGACAGGATCGTCTCGAAATAATGTACGTCAGCCTTTCCAGGCTGACTCGGTCTGCTGCATGTCATGCTGAAAAGCCGGACGTACAGTTCGAAATCTCATTTCGGGACGATTCCTTATCAACGCATGGTGGATTGTAATGGGAGCAGCGTTCCAGAATCCCTCCCGCGACAAAAGGGCTGGCCACCATTGATCGATTTGCGTCTCACGAGGGGCCGTTCAGCGGAGCACAACACTGCTCAAACCGGATCACGGAGTCGCAGGAATGAACCCCGTGTGGAACACTTGTCTCAATTGGCTTGATCATCGACAACTTGAATTTGATGGTAGAGTACCGTCTGATCACACGATTCGGCATACTTCCGAACAAAGCCGCATACGCCCCACAAGAGAAATATCGATGAACTTAACGAAACATCACCAGCCGTCGTTTATTCGAATTCTGCTTCTGCTGTCGAGCCTCATTGCCGTCGGCCTGGTTGTGCTCGGAATTACCCAGGATCGAAACGTCGTTGAAAAAGTTGGCACAACGCTGGTGATGCCGAGCGGGATGCTGTGGGTTTTACTGCTGACGCTGACCATTTATATGTGGCTGCTGCCTCGCCAAAACAACGTGGGTCGATCAAGTGCGATAGCGGCCACAGTGTGCTTTCTGCTGTTCTCAGTGGCAGGCAATGGTCTTGTGGCGGACCGGCTTGCTTCGGCACTGGAGTCTGATTACCTGAGTATCGATCCAATGCGGGAATCGCCACTGGATATCGTCATCGTCCTTGGCGGCGGGGGCGGGCCGGGAGCGAACGGTCGGCAGCAGGGCAACTCATCGGGTGATCGACTGATTCTGGCCGCGCAGTTGTATCATCAGAAAATCGCCAGCAGGTTCATCTGTACGGGGCAGCGCATCGCGTCAATGAATTCGACGGACGTCGATCCTGCGGAGACGTCGCGCGACATTCTGCTTAAGTTGGGTGTGCCGGACGAGGCGATTGAAATTCAGGGAGGCCGCAATACGTCCGAAGAAATGCGGGAACTGGGAAAACGTTTTAGTGATTCGAGCGCCCGAATCGGCCTGCTCACTTCAGCATGGCATCTGCCAAGAGCCATGCGTCTGGCAAAAACTAACGGCTTGCAACCAGTTCCGCTCCCGGCGGATTTTCGCTCGGCTCTCAAGTCCGGTGGAATGACGACGGGGCAGGTTGTCGAATCCATGATCCCGAATGGCTCCGCGTTCGGTTCCACCTGGTCATTTGCCAAAGAATTCCTCGGAATGTTGATTGGACGCTGACGCAAATCCCGACTTCAAAGTATGACCGCGAGATTCCCTGTCAGTTGCGTTCACACGCCACCAAACAAGTCACTGATGTCAAGAAGGGCATCCGCGACGGACAGCGGCGAGATATTGTCACCACGTCTGGCGATAGTGCGATCCTTGTACTCGCCTGCTTCCGCTTAGCAGCGAGACGAAAATAAGTGTCGGGGGTGGGGGCGCGCAAATTTGGGGAAAGTTTGGTTTTGGGGGCGCAAGGGGGCACGAAAAAAACCCCGGCCCCGTAACAACCGGGTTACCCCAACACAAACCAAAC
>JBBQSE010000499.1:0-6386 GCA_038214195.1 Planctomycetales bacterium | reverse complement strand
CCTGGATTGCGGTGGTCACGAGACCATTGGTACCAAACGAAGCATCCGGACTGCCGTCAGAATTGAAACGTGCCACCGCGAGTGAGTTTCCTACGGAACCGGTCACGACAATCGTGCCGTCGCTTTGTACCTTCACATCGTAGATGTAGTCCTGAGTGCCACCAAAGTCGAGAATCAGCTTCCCGTCGCCATCAAACGTAGTATCGAGGCTGCCATCGACGTTGTAACGCACCAGTGCAAAGTCAGCATTGCCGCTCGCGCTGTTGGCGAAATAGCCGCCAATCACGACCTTGCCGTCCTGCTGCAGAGCCACGCTTGTCGCATAACTATTACCCGCAGAGTAGCTGCTGCCCACAGCAGTGACGACTCGCCCGTCGGTATCAAACGTCGTATCCAGGCTACCATCTGCATTGTACCTGACTGCCGCAAAACGGTTGTGGGCCTCAAACGAATAACCTGCGACAACAATTTTCCCATCAGGCTGCACAACAACATCGCGTGCGGCCACATTTCCAGTACCTCCATAACCAGTAAACACTTCCGCGGTGGAATAGAACGTGCGGACTAGTCCACTATTGCCGAACGACGTGTCGATCGTTCCGTCTGAATTGAACTGCTGGAGCGTGAATCCGTAGGGCTGCTCAGGCCCCGGTTGCCCGGATTGACCAGTCACCAGAATCTTGCCATCGCTCAACAACGCGACCGCGTAAGCCGTGTTGTAAGCACCCGGATAAGTGGTGACGATCCCGTTCGTTCCAAATGTGGCATCTGGACTGCCATCGGAATTGAAGCGACCAATCCCAAAGTTCCCATTCGCACCAACGACGGGACTCGTGATGCCAACGACGACGACCTTGCCATCCGCCTGAATCGCAACATCTTGAATGGAATAGAATTGAGACTCCGAGATCTTGCCGTCGGTTGAGAATGTCGTGTCAAGGCTTCCATCGACGTTGTAGCGAGAAATCGCACCGAGTGGACCACCGTTTGGCTGTGTCGTGCCCGCAACGACAACTTTTCCGTCCGCTTGCAATGCCACGCTGCTGGCGGAATCGCTCCAGCCTGGCGTATTGGTAACGTCAATGAAGTTCGTGGTCACGATCCCACCGTTGCCAAAACTGGCATCCAGACTGCCCGCCGACAACAACGCTCGTGTTTCTAATGACTCTGCCGCCACCGGTTCCACAACCCGTCGCCGAGATTTGCGGTTCGCACCCTTTCGATTCGAACGATTTGACAACTGCTTCAGTGACGCCAGCCAGGAATTCAACAACATACCTAAGGCCCCTCAAGTAAAAAAACAAAATCTGCGTAACTCGAAAATCTGCCGTTGCGATTGGGTGCCGTCGAGCGTCCGGCTTTCAACGAACACATTGCTGGTCCATCCATGCCGTGCTCTGTAATCGTCTTACTAGTGATGGACAAACGATTCCACGCGTCGCAAAAACACGCATGAAAAGCGTTCGTCCGGAGCAGGAATGCCCGTTCGTTGCGGAAGTGGGACAGGAAAAACTGGAATGACGTAGATTCCGTAATTGAAAACGCCTCGCGACTATGGAAAACTCTCGACGGCGCAAAAAAGACCCAGTTCCGAAATTCTTCCAGAGGATTGTTCTTGTCCGAATCTGACAACACTGCGGAGGACAAAACCGGGGCTGATGGCGCTGCGTGTTTCGACGCTGGCAGCTCGCAAGTCACCATTTGGCTGCGGAAACTGGAATCCGGGGACGCGGAGTCGGCCAGAGATCTCTATCAGCATTTCTGCTCGCGGCTGCAAGCATTGGTCAGCGGTCAGATTCCTACGCATATTCGCGCCACTTATGACCATGACGACGTCGCAGTCAGCGCCTTTCACAGCCTGTTTCTGGGTGTTCGCGAGCAGCGCTATCAGTTTGACAATCGGGACGACATCTGGCGGTTGCTCATGGTGATCGCCGAGCGAAAAATCGCTAAACGCATTCGCTACGAAACACGAGACAAGCGAGACATACGCCGTCGAATGCAGGATTCTGTCTTCCTGCGGCGAACGCCGGAGCAACAGGCTGAGGTGCTCGGCGGAGTGAATGCGTTGCCAGATTATGAACCCACGCCGGAGTTTGCCACAGAAGTCGCGGAGACTTGCCAGAATCTACTGGCGTCTCTGCCGGATGATTCCTGCCGCAAAATCGCATTATTGATGCTGGAAAACTACACTGCCGAGCAGGTGGCCGAAAAGCTGGGCTGCAGTCGGCGCACCGTGCAGCGCAAGTTGTTGGTGATTCGCCGAACATGGCAGGATGCAGGGGGGATAGAAATTTCTGGGGAAAAAATGTCTCAGTTGGATGACGAACGGGCATCAGACGGTGAGTGAGAAGCTCAGCATCGAGCCGCGAATGGCTGTCTTATCAGCCGCAACGCGCTAGCGTCCAGTTTCAAAATAACGGGGAGCTCTGCGGCTGATCTAATCAAGCATTGCCTATCGGAGCACAAATTGGACGATATCGAAGTTGAATGGGAGCAACTGCCGATTGCCGAGCTGCATCAGCTCGACAACGTCTGCGACCGATTCGAACGTGCCTTCGCGCAAGATCCAGAGACGCGCATTGAGTCGTTCATTGTCGATTTAAGCCCGTCGCAACAACGATTGATTGTGCGAGAGCTTGTGCCACTGGAAATCGAACAGCGGCTGGCGGCTGGCGTGTCTCCGACACCGGATGATTTCGCATCCCGATTTCCGCAGTGGAGGGACGAGCTGCAGTCGCTGGCGGCACAGTGTCTCGACGATCTCGAACGAGCACGCATCCTCAACTCAGAAACGGACAGCGGGAAAAGTGCCTCCGATAACACAAACCCGGAGTTGACTGCGCCGCGGCGAGGTGAGCGGCGACGATCTACGGACTTTGTCTCCCAGCCGGATCTGCCAGCAGATAGAGTCCTGGGGCAATATCGACTGTTGTCGGTCGTCGGACGCGGTGGCATGGGGTATGTTTGGCGAGCACACGATACTAAACTCAGTCGCGACGTGGCGATCAAGGTCCTGGCCGGCACAATCACTCACGATGAAATTACGCACGAACGATTTCTGCGCGAGGCCAGGGCGATCGCCGCCATTCGCCACAACCATGTGGTGACGATCTACGCCGTTGAAGAATTTGATCAAATTCCATTCCTTGTGATGGAGTTGGTGGAAGGCACGACGCTGCAGGAATATCTGCGCGATTATGGAAAACTGGAAGTAAAAGAAGCCACCAGCCTCGCCTGTCAGATCGCGGAAGGTCTGGCGGCCGCTCATCGGCAGGGACTGATTCATCGCGACGTGAAACCGGCGAATATTCTGTTGGAAAAAGATGCCCGAGACACCAACAGCTCGCGATCCGTAACGCCGTGGAACGTCAAGATTACGGATTTCGGGCTGGCTCGAATTGCTGCGGAGTCGCAACTGACGCTCTCCGGCGTGGTTGCTGGCACGCCGCAGTACATGTCGCCCGAACAGGCCAACGGACAGGAAGTTGACGCCCGATCGGATTTGTTCAGCCTTGGTAGTGTGATGTACGCGATGTGTGCCGGGCAGGAAGCCTTCCGCGCGGACTCGGCTCTTGCGGTCCTGCGTCAGGTCGTCGATAAGCCCGCTCGCTCGCTGCGTGAAGTCAGCCCGCAGACACCGGATTGGCTGATCGAGATCATCGAAAAATTGATGGCGAAATCACCCAATGATCGAATTCAAACGGCCGATGAAGTCGCCGAACTACTCCAACAAAATTTGCACGATTTGCCGAGCAGTCCATGCCGACCTGGCTCCATAACGCCGCGACAACCGGCAATCCCCGCACCAGCACTGCGACCGCTGACGCAGCCCGAACCCGCTCCCGCGCCCCGCATGGGACGTCAGTTAAGCGGCCCGTGGAAATTTGCAGTCGCTCTGTTGATGATTGCCCCCATCGTTTTCTGGGTGGGGCAGATCGTATTTCGCATCGAAACCCCGCACGGGACGCTTATCGTCAAGTCGGACGATCCGGACGTGCAAATCTCCGTTAAGTCCGGCGGTACAGAAGTGGCGTTATTCTTTCCCAGACAGAAGAAGGAAATCCCGCTGAAGGTCGGCGCCTACACGATCGAACTGGTCGAAGGAAGGGAAGGCCTGAGCCTGTCCACGAACAAGTTCGAGATTACCAGCGGCGAAGACCAGCAAACAGTGACGGTGGAGTACGAGCCCGCGGTTCTGGCTGGCAAGGATCCGCGGATGGCCGAGGAACAGGCGAATGCAGGCGACAGAGAGAAGCCGTTTGCCTGGCCCGCGGAGGCATTGTGGCACGGACGGATCGCGGCGCCGGATTTGAGCCACGCGAAGGAACTGTACCGCGACGACTTTGCCAGCCTCGAGACCACTTGGTCAATCGCCAAGTCGGCTGGGAGTGAGCTTGGGCGTGAAAAGGGCACGTATTTCATCAGCGCCGATCCCGGTCTTGTGGCAGGCGCTTTGCTCGAAGACAAGACGTACGCGAACTTTGCCTGTCAGGTAGTTGGCCGTGTTCGGGCGGAGAGCACCCAATGGTTCCTCAACTACACCTCCGTGACCAACGACGTCACAGTCCGCTTCCATCTGAACGGCTTGCAGAGTTTGGAGGTATCCATCCTGAACGACGGCCCGCCGCGGGTCGCCAAAACGATCAGACATACCGCGATCAACCAAGGCGAACAGTTTAACAAGCTTCTTGTCGTGGCCGTCGGCAATCGATTCGAGATCTATGCGAACGACGTGGCCATATGCGATCCCATTGTACTCGATAAAATGACACCTCCGGGGCGCTTTGCTCTCGGCGCGGTCGCCAACGAAAATCCCGTTCGAGCCGAGTTCAAGAGCTTCACCATCTGGTCGGCCGAGGGCCTGCCGACATTGGAGGAGCGACTGGCCAGTGGAGTGCCGTACAATCGGGTGCCAGGCCCGGCCAAAAAGAAGGAGTGACTTACCGACTGCCCACGGAAGCCGAATGGGCGTTCGCCTGTCGCAGCGGAAATCCAGGTCGATACTGCTTCGGAGATGATGATGCCATGCTCAAGCATTACGCATGGGTGCTCGACGGAGACAGACTTGGTGCGAGTGAGGGCGGTTTCAAGCTGGCGAATGCGTTTGGGCTGTTTGATATGCACGGCAATGTCTGGGAGTGGTGCCAGGACTGGCACGGCACTTATCCAAGCCACGCAGTGATCGATCCCACTGGGCCGGAATCCGGTGAATCCAGAGTCAGCCGTGGCGGCCCATGGGGCGGCTCCCCTGAAATCTGCCGCACTGCGTTCCGCTCATGGGGCATCAGCGGAGCGTACTCCACAGGATTTCGTGTGGTGCGAATATTGTCGGTCGCAGAGGATCGCTCGATGAATGACAGTCGCGATTGAATCAACCGATCACTTTAAAAATCCGCTCCAGCGATTCTTCAACATTCTGTCGGCTGTTGAAGGCGCTCAGTCGGAAATAACCTTCGCCAGCGGCACCGAAGCCGCTGCCGGGGGTGCCGACGACATGGGCCTGGCTGAGTAGCAGGTCAAAGAAATCCCAGCTGGACAGATTTTTTGGTGTCCGCAGCCAGACATATGGAGCGTTGACTCCGCCAAAGACTTTGATCCCAACTTTGCTCAGACCTTCGCGAAGCAGCCGGGCGTTGGTCATGTAGAAATCGACAAGGCCGCGCAGCTGAGCCTGTCCTTCCGGAGTGTACGCTGCTGCAGCTCCTTTCTGGACGACATACGAAGCGCCGTTGAACTTCGTCGACTGACGACGATTCCAGAGCTGATGCAATGATACTTTTTCGCCAGTCGCTGTGGTGCCCATCAGCTGCTTTGGAACAACGGTCAGACCGCAGCGAACACCAGTGAACCCGATGCTTTTGCTGAAACTGCGGAACTCAATCGCGACTTCCTTCGCGCCTTCGATTTCAAAGATGCTGTGTGGAATTGTCGGATCAGAAATGAACGCTTCGTACGCCGCATCGAACAGGATCAGCGCGTTGTTGGCTCGAGCGTAATCAACCCAGCGTTTGAGCGTTTCTTTGGTGGCGACGGTTCCCGTGGGATTGTTCGGATAGCACAGGTAGATCAGATCGACGGGTTCGGACGGCAGCTCGGGTACGAAATTGTTGGCCTCATTGCCCGGCAGATAAACGAGCCCTTCGAATCGCCCGCTGGCGTCCGCTGCTCCTGTGTGGCCAGCCATCACGTTGGTGTCAACGTAAACCGGGTACACCGGATCTGAAATCGCAATGCGGTTTGAAGCCCCCAAAATGTCCAGGATGTTGCCTGAGTCGCATTTTGAGCCATCCGAAATGAAGATCTCATCGGCAGAAATATCAATCCCGCGGGCGGCAAAGTCGTGCTGAGCGATCGGTTCGCGGAGGAATGCGTATCCCTGCTCC
>JBBQSE010000498.1:0-6398 GCA_038214195.1 Planctomycetales bacterium | reverse complement strand
AACCACCGTTGCCAGTGGCAGCAAATGAACCCCACGAAGGTCGAAGTCCGAGTCGGGTGATGGGAATCCGTAGAGGTGAGCTCCGCTGATGGTTGCAAAGACAAGCGGATACGGATGGGACCGCACGTGTTGCATCATCTTGTCGTACTGAATCATGGTAGCTCACTGGTAATCGCTTTGCGTCTTGCTCGAATGAGAAACTGGTTTGCTAGTTCGTAATTGGGGCGGTCTGGTAACGAAGTCTGCTCGAAGGCCGACTCGAACTGCTTTTGAATATCCTTCCGCCACGCGTCAGCCTCAGCAAACGGCATGTTACCCGACTTTAACACCAGCAGCCGTTCGCGATGCTCACCAACGTCCACCGATACGCGGCCTTCGGTGAGCACATGCGTCCCGGAGATCAACAGTCGTATGAGGTGCATCACATGCTTCCATTTAACTCGACCTTGATTGCGTATGTCTGTTTGCATTTTTTTGAACTGCGATGCGACGTAGCCAGAATAAGTTTGAAAGACGAGCTTCGATAGAAAGGCTTCCTTCATCGATAACAGTTCCTCCGCTAAGGGTGTAGCGGTTTCAACAATCGGTGAGTAGAGACACTCCAAGACGTTCGGGTTCGCTTTTAATGCAAGAACGATGAACTTCTGAATCTCCCAGTACGATTCCTGCGTCTCGTAACATTCGAGTTGCTCGGGGACTCCGTACAGCGACCAGTGCAAGTCGGCAGGTGGCAGATAGAATCCACGGCGGTCGATTTCAGATGCGTCATCCGCCAGACCATAAGCCTGCGACCCAATGATGCACTGGAAAATCACCCGCTCGAACATCTCGCTTCCCTTAGCGGTGACGCTGGTATCGCCGATGGCTCCTTCTTTGAACTTGGCACGCGTCGTCAATTCACTGGACTTGATGGCTTCCTCGACGCCATCTGGGAAGCGAATGCGATACGAATGGTCGAGATCGCTCGGTGCTTTCACGACAACCCCCACCGCTCCACGAGGATGTAACTTGCGACCGTTCTGGCCGACGACATTCTTGAGCGTCACGACCTGCGTGCCAGCCGAAAAGATCAAGTTGGGTTGGTAGTGATGAACTCGATTAGTCATTCGTCGTTGCCTCTGCGAGTGATAGAGGGACTACCGCTAAGATATTTTCTGAAGATCGTGATGTACGGAGTCTCGAATTGAATCAATGTGACTTCTTCAAGCAAGATCATAGCGCAGCTTTCCTCCCATTGGCCGAGGGCATCGAAGTGATCGAAGGTCATCTCGGATTTGTTGATGGATACAAGTTGCCCGATGTAGAAATCCTTGGTGCCGTCCTTTTCGTTTTCGCACTCGATACTCATCATCTGATACTGGTGATCGATAGATCGAATGGCTGTAAACAAGCTTTCAAGTTCGACATTGATTGTCTTTTCTAAGCCCGCTAACAGTCCCTCTTCGCCAAGCATTCGATCCCAATGATGTTCGTAATCCCCTGAACGGAGGCTGACAACGTTGGATAGACGAAACACTGAATATCCATCTGGTTCAAAGTCATCAAAACAGTGCATCAATCCCAATTCGTTGGATAGCTCCATCAAGTATCCATTGAGTTTTGGTTGACTGGGAAGATTAAGTTCGATACGGATCTTTTTTCCTGTGTTGAGGTGCGGTCGCAATTGCTGAAGAGCGTCGATCATTTTGTGCGTTTTTCGTTATCGTAGACTGCAGCGAGTCTGAATGGATGCGACAGATCCGAGTTATCGAATACGATCACATGCGGAAGGGACACAATCGCTAAGTCGAGGTTCTCCAGAGTGCGCGGAAAACGCGATAGCAGCTTTTCATCAGGTACATCATGGCCCACCTGTGCAACTCGCATGGACACTCGTTGAATGCTGGTTTCGGCGTCGGCGATCTGAATGAAGATCAGGACAACCTGATAGCCATCAGCCGCGAAATCCTGTAGTTGCTGTACCTTATCGCCAACAGGATCGGACAGGACTGTTTCAAAAACGAAACTCTCGCGTTTCGCAATGAGCGCGAGTCTGAGTTGTGCTGCCAGTTCGGCTGCGGCGTAGGCGTCGATCTGAAGCTCGACTGCCAGGTCATCGGCATTGATGAATCGAAGGCCGGTTTCCACAAGATGACTGTGGTAGAATGTCGTCTTCCCGGCACCGTTAGAACCAGCGAGAGCAACAATGATCGGTCTCTGGTCGAAATGCGATAAGTGCATTTTCTTACTCGGCCACAAATTCGCGATTCACGAAACGACCAATGGTTCGGTCGCCGTTCTCTGCAATGCGGCATAACACGCCGGGCCGATCAGGGACCGGTTCGAAATGAGGAAATGGTCGTTGTGCCAAGTATTCATGCACTTGCTGGCGACCTGCATTCGTATCGACGTCGGCAATCGCCGCAGAGAGTGAACGTTCCCCAGAGAGACGCAGTGCGATCGCGCGATCGCCTCGTAGCAGGGGTTCTATCGCGCGGCCTAACTGCGCCCAGAATTCAATTTGCCCGGCAATCGATCGCTGCGACAACGCCGCAGTTGCGCGGGCGTCAGTCACTAATTCATCAGATAGTTTCACAGGCTGGCTCATTGCAACAGGGTAGCATTTTGCTACCATTTCGTCAATTCGCACTTCTATCAGAACGCCACTGCGCTGCAATGAATAGTCAACTCCGAAACATTCTGAATGCCTGTGACCAAGTCTGGAACGGACCTCCTGTTGACCTTCGTGCGTTCGTTGAACAGCTTGCCGAGCCCCACGAAACGCTGTCGCCGTGGGAGACATGGACTCTGTTTGGGCTCGTTCGTCACCAGACCCGACAAGCGTGGGTCAGGGAGATTGTTGAGACGCGATTGCGTGGCGACGGCAATCGCATCGCGGCAATGGGGGCATTAGGACATCCCGACGACGTGCCACAATTGGGCAGCGTTCCTGGGATGCCGGAATGGGAATATTACTTTCATGGCATCGGATGTTGCCTCACTCATAAAGTGACTGGTGAGGCGATCGACGTGGATTTCTTTGATGATTCGGCAGACTATTTCGACACGTATTTCTACTCCAACTATCTGAAGTCGTTGCGTTCTCCAGCACCTGTCGAAAAGAGACTGCGGCAACTTCACAAATCACTCCGCCCACTGAACATCGCGGTGAGCCGATTGCTTGCAGCAGGAGTATTGGAACCGCTACCGGGCCGCGAGTCTCATCCGTATCGAATCGCCAGTCATGTCACCGCGAGCATCCCGGCTATCAATGCGTTCTGCGAGGCGTGGAATTCGCCAGGCAATCGATCGTGGCTTGCTTCTCTTATCGGCGACTGGCCTTTTCTTCAGGAATCGCCCGGCCTGCAAATGGACATTGCCGAAATCGTTCGCATGCGAGCTGACGCCTGCATTCGTTTGCGATGCGAAGAGCTAAGTCAGGAGACCGACTATGCTGCCGCAGATGCACTTTTCGGCCTTGCTGAATTGAATGCTGCCGACGAACCGATCCGAAAAGCGTTTCTCAGCAAGCCGAGTGCGTTGACTTCGGCTGCCCTGCAGATTGTCTCCGAACAGAATGATGACCGATGGTGCCCCGGCATCTATGCTTTGTTTTTGCGATTGAATCCGTCAGGGGCGACACCTGAGCCACACCTTTGGACTATGTGTCAGAAGATCCTCATTCGTCATGGATACCGAAAAGGCGACGTACTTGCTTCACTTCCACAGGCGGGCGGAACCGACATCGGCGAAGCGGTCTTGCTGGCTCTTGAACACGCTCCTCAACACGGATTGACGTTGATTCGAAAAGCTTTAACCTCAGACATTCCCATCAATCGCAGTACTGTCGCGGCAGTTCTTGCATTAATCGGAAAGCCGTGGGCCGTTCGAGAGCTGCGTCGTGTGCTTGCCGAGTCCGATGATCAGGAGAAGACCGCCGAGGCACGTGCTGCACTGCTTGAATTGGGTGACCCGGACTGCGACCGAGCCGTGCTTGAATGGGAGCAGAAGAATCCCCACGAAGACGAACCAGGCTCATACATCGAAGTTGATGGGCGCCGGCGGGGCCCCTTCTACACGATGGCGGAACACTCTCTGAAAAATCGAGGCGAGTGGATTCGGTTCGAAATGTCGCAATTGCATGATCGTGTGATGAAAGTTCGCGATGTCGTTCCTGCTGAACCGACGACTTTTCGTCCTTGGTGGCGATTCTGGAATTAGCGAATAAAACCGCAAGCGATTGTGCCAGCCACAGTGCTAGCGAATGCAAACGTTTGTGCCGTCGATCTTTTCCTCAACGATCAACGACTCATCCGACACGAATTTCTGAGACTCCCATTCTCCGAGATGCTTGTTGTCATCCGTCCCCTTCGACCCAAACAGATGGGGCGTGCGGGGATATTTGGTGAAATCACCGTGGGAAGTACCCATCGTCATGCTCCTTGTGTTTGGGGTTGGGAAATGAGCGACCGAACAAACTGGCCGTACTCGTTTTTCATGGGCAGGTCAAAGTCGGTGCGAATTCGACGACGGCGAGCCATAACATCTTCGTTCGTGATTGGGTTGATAGAGAGTTTATCGTATTCTTCCCAATACAATCCGACCAATACAAAAAGCCCGTTCGGTCATGGTGAACCGAACGGGCTTTAGGTGTTTAGTCCCTAAAAAAAGTGATCCCGGTTCACGCCGTCAAAAGCAGCCTTTCATGAGACAGCACTTTTTGAAGCGTTGGCCAGAACCGCAAGGGCAGAGATCGTTTCTACCGAGCTTTTCCTCCAGCAACTTGTCGCCGTGGACAACCCGTTCGCCACGCTTAACCTGCGTTTCAGAAGGGTAGCCGTTCCGACGTTTGCTCATCGTCTCAAAAAAATGGCTGTTCGTCGGATTGTTCGTGGTTTGTTTGTCGCATGGTACACCTCCGAATTGGTTAGAGTTGCGGTCACGGACACTTGCTGTAAGAAAAGGTTCACTGGAATCAGACCTGAAGCCTGAACCTTGCCTCCATTGCTGTGTCGGAATCGGATACCAAGCAAACAGGAGGATGTGATGATTGAAAACAACCACTCACCGAGTGATCTTGCAAATTCTGTGTACCACCGTATTTTCCGCACGGAATTCAACCAGCCGGGATTTGCATTGATTAACCTCGGCCCGGATTACGGTTCTGAATCGCAGCGGCAACTGATGATTGATTTGAAAAACGAGTTCGACCGACTCGAACGTAGGCACCGAGAACGAAATCTCGTGTACCAGTCACTCACCAGATTTGACCAGCAGGTGACAACCAAACCTCACCGTGACGGTGGCCCTGATGAATCGGTTCTGATGCTGGGGTATGAACCGTCCCAGATTGAAAGTCGTGTGGAGTTGTCGGATTATTCGAAGTGTGCTTACGATCTCGGTATGACCCCTGCTGATTTTCTGGATCAGTTCAACCCGATGTTCCCTGACGGACAGAACAGGCTGGCTGGTTACACGACGCCAATTTACGACTTCGACAATACGTCCTTTCAGATATTGCTAATCAACAACAGTATGAAACAACTTGGCGACGGGCTTGTTGGCGTTCTCCATACAGCAAGAATCATCAACCCGAATCCTGATTTCAGACGGGTCGTCAACTCAACAATGATCGCATCTGTCCTACAAGGGAGCGGTGAAGATGTTTCTGTGGATGAGCAAAACGATTTCGTGAAGACAACTGTTGTTCGCAAGGCTGTTTACAGCAAGTAGAGCAAACCGCCGCCCTTTACTGGTTTCGCATCGCCTTCAACAAACGACACACAATTCCAGCGATATTCCATGCGTCGTCGTCACCACGATGATGAGTGCCTTCCATCGCCAGACCGAGATGTTTGTACGCTGCGTCGAGGCCCAATTCATGGCCGATCCCTGTCGCTGTGGCAAACAGGGATTTCACATTCAAATGACTTGGGCCGAACGGGTAGCCGACGCCCTGATCGGCACAAACACGCTCAAACTGGCGACGGTCGTAGTCGCCCCAGCTTGCCCACAGGCGATCCTTCGAGTGGAATTCGTTCTTCAGTGTCTTTACCGCATCGGCCAGACTTCCAGTATGAGTAAACATGTCGGGAGTCAGAGTCGTCAATTCGGTGCAGAAGTCGCTGATCTCAGACTGGGCGGGCTTGATGAGGATGCTGCGTTTTTCAAGTCGAGTGAGCGTCTTCAGATCGACTGGGCAGAGTCCGATCTCGATGATTTCACTGGACTGTCCGGGCGGCGGCGAACTTTCCCAGCATGTCGATTCCACATCAATTACAAGTATCATATCCAGTGATCGTGCCACGGCAGCTTCCTCTCTGATCGTGAACCTTCTTCGTCACCAACTTACAGTATCTGGTATTTCTTTTGCGGGCAACGGCGTTCACTACTCGGAGAGGATTGCTTGACACCAATTA
>JBBQSE010000497.1:0-6427 GCA_038214195.1 Planctomycetales bacterium | reverse complement strand
TGACACGGCATCAAGCCAAGACCAAAGAAGAATTAACAAATCTTGCCCGAAGAAAACTCCAAAGCATGGCAAAACGCCCAAGCCTCATGCGAGGCATCTACTTCCGCTGTTGTGTTGCAGAACTTTTCGGATGAGCCATAGTTTCCCAGAAAGCCGCCCAGGTCGTCTCCGAGAATTCGTCACGTACTCGCCTCGCGGCCCAGCGAAACGCCTGCCGCTCCAGTTCGCGCCGAAGTTCATCCTCCGAGGCATCGCCCCGATCTTGAATTTCTCGCAATGTTTCCTGAACGCTCGTGCCACCCCGAGCCGCATCTGGGCGTGATCTTCGAATTGCATCAATTGCCGCATTGCGGGCCACCGCCGCCAGCCATCGCCTGAATCCACCTCGTCGAGCCGTCTCGGGCAATTCAACCTTCAGCGATTCAACCTTCCGCAGCACATCCTGAGCGACATTTTCCGCGTCGGCATGTTGCAGTCCGCGCTGGCGACAGATTCGGTAAATCAGCGGCCAGTAAATCGACACAAACTCATCCCACGCCTCACGATCTTCAGGATCGTCAAGCCGGATCAGCAGGCGGTGTCGAGTTGGCAGGTTTGCAGTCAATGGTTTCATTCCCTACCAGTTTAACGCAGGGAGTACGAAAACCTGTCAGGAGAATTCCTGGTCCAGCGTATGTCTCGTCACTAACACTGAGCATTATAGAACCAAACTTTCGAGTCTTTGAACTCGGCTGTCCAACCACATTTCTTGTCTGGACGGTCTTCAATGCTTACAGAATTGTTTGGTTTTTAGATTCTCAAACCCCGATTTTAGTTGAAGCAACTTTCGTCCGTATGTCAGTCTCCCCGTTCACTCCACCAACGCAGTTCGGTTTGTGCCCTGGCGCGCGTCGGTGGCGCACACCGGAGCAGCGAAAATGCCGACGCCGAAACTGCGTCGGTCACATCGACCGAGGCGGCAAAAATTGCGACAGACAGGAGTGGCAGAGTCATGAGGAATTGCAATCCTGCCTCGTTCTTTCTGGGAGTGCGGTCGAGAGAAACGCCAGACTGCGAGGCAAAACCTTGGTTTCATAAGCAAAACAAGGACGGTACCGGAGTCTGTTTCCAGCCAGCCGGTACCGTCCCTCCGCGTAGATGACTCTGACGCTTCGACTCAGTTATCCCTCGGCAAGGTTGCCTCCCGGCAGCGCCTGCTTCTGTTTCACTGAGCTCGACAATATTGCCAGGATTTGCCCACTGGCGCAACACGGCGACCAAATGTATTCCCCACTTGCTGTTTCGGGGAAACTGTCGTACCGTCAGGGGATGGAAAATCCTCAACAAATGAGCCGTTTTGAAAGAAAACCCGCGATTGCCACGGTCGTCGGAATCACTGGCACGGTTTTGGTCGCAGTCGTTGGGAATACTGCGGTGACGACGGTCTGGCTGGGTACGCTGTTGTGCGTGGTGATTGGATTGCTGCTGCGCCGCCGGAGCCTTTTTGATGGTTCCTCAATGGGGCTGCTCGAAACTCCGTTCTACCTGTCGCACGACGCCGAGATCTTTGAACGGTATCAGCAGATGTCGCAACAGTTACTGAGAATCAGCCAGCGAAGCAGCAAAGTCTATCGAGAACTTGCACTACAAGTTCTCGATGACATGACTCGCCGCTGCGTCGAGATGGGGCAGGGGAGGATTGTGTTTTCGGAAACCGAGACATGGCGAATTGCGTATGAACGGATTCTGCGAGATCCCACTGTCTTCACGTATCGCTCGGTGGCGGTCGTTCACAATCCCAAGTACTGGCAGGATGCGGCTGGTACCGGCAGCATGCAGTTCAACTTTCAGTTGATAGACGATCAGGTGATCACCATTGAGCGTATCGTTGTGATCGCGGATCACTTGTGGCCAAAAGATCAGGAGTTTCCGGACGACGAACTGCGGCAGTGGATACACGAGCAATCAGTTCACGGCATCTGGATGAAACTCGTTCGCATTTCTGACCTGAAGAATGAGCCAGAACTTGTGCGTGATCTGGGCATATACGGACAACTCGCCGTGGGAACTCAGCAACTCGCAGATGACAACTTGCGAACTCAGCGGTTTATTTTGACTTTCGATCTGAATGAGATTCGCAACGCCGAACGGATCTGGGAAAAACTTGGCGTTTATTCCACCGCTTACAAAGATCTACTGGATCAGTTTCGTTTGTAGCACTACGATCGAGCCCGACTGAATAACGGATTCAGACGGACTCTTCCCGTATGCGTTTTTACATGGATACAGCTCGGCTGGGACAGGCTTGTCCCGCAGCGATGCAAGTCCAGTGCGAGTTCGCTCGACTTGCCGCTTATGATCCGTCCCTGTGTTCGATCGGTTTTCTGCGAGATGGCGTGACGGCCTGGGACGAAGAGTCTCGTGAGCAGTTTACTGCTTTGAATTCATGGCTCGGGATTGAGCAATTGAAAAGACATCTGGCCACTGCGTTCGGTGTAGCGGACGCTGAACGAATCTTTCTGGCGAATCAGACATCGCGACTCGTTCGCATTGCTGCCAGAACGATGTTTCGACAGTGCCGCCGCGTTCTGACAACCGATCTGAACTGGCCAGCATGGCAATCAATTGTTTCTGATGAAGCAACGCGTCATGGCGGTCGGATCGTGCAGGTCGACATTGCAAATGACGTTCTGAAGGATTGTGCAACAGCGGCGGATGTTGTTGATTCCATGGCCACTGCCTTCGAACGGAATAGCTGCGATGGACTCTTCATTCCCGCCGTCAGCAGCTTGGGAATTCGTTTGCCCGTTTCGTCGCTGGTGCAACGGCTCAAACAGCGTCATGAACTGCGGTTTGTCATGGTCGATGGGGCTCAGGCGTTCTGCCACGTTCCATTGGCCGAAGTCATGGAGAGCTGCGATGTTCTGATTGCCGGTTGCCACAAGTGGCTCGGTGCTCAGATGCCGATGGGAATCGCAGTCGCCGGAAATGCGTTGACGGCGGAACAGTTTCGTTTCGTCGCTGAGTCCGGGGCAGTGGATGCATTCAGTGATCCACTGATGCATCTGACGGAACAGCTCAGATCAAATCGCGTCAATCGGTATTTGGAAACCGTCAACGTCGTTCCGATGCTCACGGCGAATGCGACACTGGCGGCTCAGGCATCGGCCTCAACGGCAACTGCCTCAGGTGCAGCGACAGGAGGTGATCGTGTCAATGACGCATTGGAGATTCGAAGACGAAACGCACATCAGTTGATAGTGATCATGGATGACACGTTGTGGAAGCCAATCCACGTTGACGATTCGATCGGCTCTGCAATTGTCCTTGCTCAATCCATCAATCCTTCGCTCACCATGCACGAACCAGAATCCCTGCAATTCGTGTTTCGACAGCATGGCATCTCGCTCAGCGCCTATTCCGGCGGTCTGCTGCGGTTTTCGTTACCAGCAAAAATCCTGCAGCCGCATGATATGAAATTAATTTCGCACGCGTTTCGATCGGTCGGCCAGCAACTTCATGTCGATTGAAGCTCGCGATTCACTGCTTGCCACATTGTTTGGTTTGTGAGAGACAAAGGACATTGTCGGGCACTAAATTCAGGCGACCCGAAAACTTGCATGACGAATAACCGATGTTGCAACATGGCAATCGAACGCTCGTTCTATTGCCGATACTTCATGGAGGAAAATGGATTACCCGATCGACCGAACGAATGCTCCGCCAAACAGTCAATCGCTGAGTCCCACGGCGGATGTTCCTGCGATGATCGAAAGTGCCGGACCCGCTGCTCGATTCGCGTATGAAGAGTTTGTCTACGGTCAATTGAGAAATACCTCAACACGGAAAAACTACCAACGGGTCGTCAAACGCTTCCTCGCGTTTTGCGAGCTTCGACAACGGCCACTGGTTTCTGTCACACCGCGTGATGTCGGCGAGTACCTGGACCAACTGCCGGTTGCTGCGGCCACAAAGAAGCTGCATTTGGCAGCACTGCGGCATTTCTTTGACACGCTGGTTACACGACATGCCGTGATTCTGAATCCAGCGGCCTCTGTTCGTGGGGAATGCCTTCAAGTGATCGAAGGCAAAACGCCGGAGATTGGTGTCGGTCCGGCTCGCAGACTGTTGAAATCCATCGACACGTCAGACATCGTGGGAATTCGCGACCGAGCCATCATTGGAATCCTGATCTACACCGCCGTTCGAGTCGGTGCGATCGCAGGCTTGAAAGTTGGCGATTTCTACGACGTCGGCAATCAATTCTGTCTGCGGTTTCACGAGAAGCGTGGGAAGTCCCGAGAGATCCCGTGTCGGCATGATCTGCAAATCTTTCTGCAGGAGTACATCGCAGCGATCGAACCCATGGACAAAAAGGCTCCGCTCTTCCGATCGGCAGTCCGACGAACAAAGATGCTGACCGATCGCCCAATGACTACCGGCGACATCGCTCGCATGATCAAACGCCGGTGCCGACGAATTCACCTGCCGTCGCGTTTGTCCGCGCACTCCTTTCGCGTGACAGTGATAACAGATCTTTTAACGCAAGGTGTCCCACTTGAAGATGTCCAGCAATTGGCCGGTCACAGTGACCCGCGAACGACGCGACTCTACGACCGCCGCCAGCGAAAGGTGACGCGCAACATCGTGGAACGAATCTCGGTGTAGCAGGCAGTTTGTTTTGGGCACCAAATCGCCGAGACACTGGACAATTTGATTCCCAGCCTCGTTTGTGGCAATTGAATGCATGTGAGCGTCGCGATTGCAGTGCTGACGCGCTGGTCTTTTTCATTGTCGTGTATTGAGCAGAACTCAAGTCACAAGGCTTCCGGTGTCCGGTATCGCGGAGACTCGAAGCCGGTGGCGTGCATCGGTTTTTCAATGTGGTTTTGTCTCAACCGAAATGCAAAGGTCTGTTCAATGAAGAAACTCATTCGACTCGCGTGCTCTGATTGTGACACGGAGGAAGGCGACGGGATCAGCGAGATTCCGACGTCATGGAAAGATGTGATCGAAGTTCAGTCTCTGGAAGCGGCATCCGCAGAAGTGGCTGCCGCCGACAAGACTCGATCAGTGATGCAATGGTACACGCATCTCGGTCTGTGCCCGATGTGTCAGAAGGAGGACGATTGAAATGCCTTACCTCACGTTTCGATGAGCTCAACGATGAACTGCGACAACGTCTGATTCCGTTTGATCCGCACAAGGCCAACCCGCGGCTTGAATCGGACTGATCCGGCCGCAGCCTCAATCTGTCACTGATTGTATGGATGGGGTTACCGCTCGGCCCTTCTGATTGTACCACGGCGTTCAAGGTCCGCTCGCGCCGTTGGCGTCGCTGCTGCTTTCGCTGCGCGAAAGACTCCACCTTGACCTGCCGTGGACGGCTCGAAACTCGGGCCGCCGACAGGCCCGTTGTCTCATCAATTCGCTGCAGGTGTCGGACGCAGCAACTGCATTTTGGAGAACGAACATGAAGAAAGAAGACGCTCAACAGTTGGCCGATCAGGCCATTGCCGCTCTACAGGAAGAACTCAAAGCCGGACACAGCGAAACGCTGCTCAAATATCTGGACGCCATGAGTCACTTTCACAACTACTCGCTGAGCAACTGCATGCTGATTGCCCTGCAAATGCCGGATGCAACATTCGTCGCCGGTTTTCGCCGCTGGCTGAAACTGGGACGGCATGTGCGTCAGGGAGAGAAAGGAATCGGCATTATGGCTCCGCTTGTCTATCGCAAACAGGATGACTCAAAGGCTGAAACCAGTTCAGCATCCACAAAAGACGATGGGCCTCAGAAGACCGTTCGCGGCTTCCGGATTGTCCATGTCTTCGACATCAGCCAGACCGATGGCGACGACCTGCCAGAACTGACTGACATTGCCGGTGATCCAGGACAGCTGCTCGGTTCGCTGGAAGAACTGATCCGCTCGAATGGCATCAATCTGAAAGTTGAAGTCCTTGACCTCGGCGTAAAGGGCGTATCACGCAAAGGTGAAATCGGCATCGCTGATGGTCTTCCCGCCGCAGAACGCTTCGCGGTATTGGCCCATGAATTGGCTCACGAATGGATGCACGATGTAGAGCATCGCATACAACTCACGAAAACCGTCTGTGAGACTGAAGCTGAGGCGGTCGCTTACGTCGTCTGCCGTTCCTTCGGACTCGACTGCTCCACACGCAGTTCCGACTATATTCAGTTGTACGCTGGCAATGAAGCCACTCTGATTGCCTCACTGGAGCGAATCCAGAAGACAGCAACTCGGATGATCGAAGCGTTGTCGAGCTATTCAGCAACGCAGTCGGAAGAAGCAATGGTCGCGTAGACGCTGACTCGACTACAGCCTCAAACACGCCTCAAACACATTTTTGGGCAACCTGCAGTCGTCAAAGGTTTTTCGCACGCCGCCCGCAACACATTCGCTTGCTGTCAATCAGCGGCAATT
>JBBQSE010000496.1:0-6465 GCA_038214195.1 Planctomycetales bacterium | reverse complement strand
AAACCGCATTGTTGCCGCTCAAGCAGCCAGTGGACTCGTTCATTGACTACGCGATGTGGCTCGCCGCTAAGGAGCTGGCTCCGAAGTGGCGACCGGCTTTTGAACGCGGCGAGATGAATTTCAATAACGACGCCGATCAGATCGCCTATGGCTTCTCCGCGCTGGGCAGCGGAGCCCCGGTCGATTTGCTGATGAAGGATCTCTACGCCGAAAACGTCACTGCGGAAAAACGGGCGCGACTCGCACTGCTCATCTGCTACAGCGCGGATGCAAATCAAATGGGACGCCTGACTTCGATGGCGGTCCAGCACCAGGATGCGGCGACGATGCAAACACTGCTGACGATCTCGCTCACGAGGAAACTGATTCCGAACATCAGCGCCGCTGAACTTGCTCCGCTGACAACATCTGACGATCCAGTCATGCGTCACGCCGCGCTGCAGGCCATTGGCCAGTGGAAGATCGCCGAGTTAAAACCGCGACTGGAGGCGTTGACCGCAGACAAGTCGAGCGATCTCGCGGATCTTGCTGCAGCCTTCACCGGCATTGCTTCCAGCAACGACGATACCCTCTTGGCACTTCTGGAATCTGTCGGAAGTTCAAAGGACGCATCGCCCGAGGCCCGCAGCCTGGCCGTAGAACGGCTGGCCACCGCGCGTCCCGCAAAAGCTGCACCGCTGGTTGTCGAAATCATTGCCTCACTGCCGGAAGGCGGTTCCGCCGTGAGCCTGGCGCGAGCGTTGCTGAGCGAAAAAGAAGGCTCCAAATTACTCACCGCTGTGTTGGCGGGCAAAAATCTTCGGTCCGATGTGGCTCGTGATATTCTCCGAGTCCAACGTGAATCCGGCCGCACCGATGCAGATCTGGAGAGCGCACTTCGCGCCGCAGGAAAGATCACGAGTCGCAAGACGCTGACGGAAGATGAGCGAGCGGCGATCCTCAACACGGTCGCAACAACGGCTCAGGCCTCGGACGGCGAACGAATCTATCGAACCGAACAGCTGGGTTGCCTGAAATGTCACGCGATCGGCGGAGCGGGCGGTCGCGTTGGTCCGGACATGATCAGTCTCGGAGCAAGCGCGCAGCCCGATTACCTGCTGGAATCGTTACTCAATCCAAACGCGAAGGTGAAGGAAAACTACCACACGACTGTCGTGGCCACCGTGGACGGAAAGGTTGTTGCGGGAGTCCAGATTCAAAAATCAGACAAGGTCTTGACGCTCCGGACGGCCGAAAACAAAATTGTGGAGGTCCCCGTCGATCAAATTGAAGATCAGGCACAGGGAGTCTCACTGATGCCCGAAGGTCTGGTGGACGCCTTGACTGACGGTGAGATCGCGTCGCTTGTGCGATTCCTGTCTGAACTCGGACGGACGCCCGAATACACGCTGCCCAAAACTCGCCTGGTTCGCAGCTGGGAAACGGTGGTGCCTACTCCCGAAGCCTACACGAAAATTTATCGGACGAGTTTAAGTGAAGTCGCCGGAAATGATCCTGCATTTGACTGGAGTCCGCGCTACACAACCGTCATTGGGGATCTGCCGCTTGTCGCTGTGCCGTCGATGAAGATTCGTGAGGAAGATTTTGGTTTCGTCCGTTGTCACATCAACGTCACGACGCCAGGCAAGATCGCATTCCAACTAAACTCCGCGACGGGCCTGGAAGTCCGCATTGATGGCATCCCCATGCCGCCGTCTGCTAAATTCGCTGCGGTTTTGGACGCCGGGATGCACACCGTGACTGTCACGATATCACTCGCAAAGAGAACAGATACCTTGCGACTTGAATTAATCGATGCACCCGACGGAGGCAATGCGGAACTTGTAAACCCATAACAGTGCAGAACAATTGTCCTCAATTGTTCCTGCGTGCAACATAAGACCACATCTGGACCGTCATCTTCACCAACGGTGCGAGTGGGCTGTTGATTTGATCGAGAATTGTGAGCGGCAAGGCGCTAGCCGCCGGTTTTCGAAGTGTCTTGCGATCCAACACCGGCGGCTAGCGCCTTGCCGCTCATGAATTCCATTGCACAGCAAAATAGTGAGCGAATCATGATGAAGAAAAAGAAATCCGGCTCAGCAAGCAAGCACGCAGGGACAATCGGCGGCTACCTGATCCAGCGACTTCAGGAAGTAGGGGTTCGCGACATCTTCGGCATCCCCGGCGACTTTGTGCTGCAGTTCTACGGGATGCTGGAGGAAAGTCCGATTCGCGTTGTCGGGACGACCAACGAAGCCTGTGCCGGCTATGCAGCTGATGGTTACGCGCGAATCAACGGAATCGGCGCGGCGTGTGTCACTTACTGCGTGGGCGGCCTGAGCCTGGCGAATTCCGTGGCCGGAGCGTATGCGGAAAAAAGCCCAGTGATCGTCATCAGTGGCTCGCCCGGCATGGACGAACGAGTGGCAGACCCTCTGCTGCACCATCGGGTCAAGGACTTTAACACTCAGCGTGAAGTCTTTGAAAAAATCACAGTCGCGTCGGCTTCTCTTGAGGACGAGCTCACCGCCTTCCGTGAAATTGATCGCTGTATCGACGCCTGCCTGCGCTACAAGCGGCCGGTCTTCCTGGAAATCCCCCGCGACAAAGTCCTTGCACGTCCGGAGCATCACTACGCTGCCGTGCATCATCATCCGAAAAGTGACAAGCTGGCTCTGAGCGAAGCCGTCGAAGAATCAATGAAGCACCTGAATGCCGCGACAAAACCTGTGATCATCGCCGGTATTGAAATACACCGGTTTGGCCTGCGTGAACAGGTCCTGAAACTGGCCGAACGACAAAATATCCCGATCTGCGCTACACTGTTGGGCAAGTCGGTCATTGGCGAACGGCACCCCTTGTATTTGGGAGTTTATGAAGGTGCCATGGGACGTGAAGAAATTCGTCGCTATGTGGAAAGCAGCGATTGCATCCTGCTGTTGGGTGCCTTCATGAGCGACGTTAATCTTGGCGGTTTCACGGCTCATCTGGATCCGGCAAAGTGCATCTATGCCACCAGTGAAAAACTGCGAATTCGACACCACCACTATCATGACGTCGTGTTCTCCGACTTCATGAATGCGCTGGCGAAAGCGAAAGCTGTCGGCAAACGTCCGACTCCGCAAGTGACTCATCCGGAAGTCCTTCCATGGAAATCAGCCGGGACAACGCCAATCACGATGAAACGACTGTTCCAGAAGATCAACTCAATCCTGGATGAGAAACTGGTCGTTGTTTCAGACACCGGAGATTCGCTGTTTGCCGCGGCAGACCTATCCATATCCCAGCATACGGAGTTTCTCAGCACGGCTTATTACACGTCGATGGGATTTGCGATCCCGGCGAGTGTCGGGGTCCAGGTCGCCGACCGCAACCTGCGTCCGCTGGTCCTTGTCGGCGACGGCGCATTTCAGATGACCTGTATGGAATTGTCCACCACGGTTCGTATGGGCTTCAATCCGATTGTCGTTGTGCTGAATAATAAGGGCTATTCGACCGAACGCTTCATTCAGGAAGGCCCGTTCAACGATATTCATAACTGGAACTACCATCGCATGCCCGAACTTCTGGGTTCCGGCTGGGGCTTCGAAGTTCATACCGAGGGCGATCTCGAAAAAGCGTTCAAGGCGGCGTTTGCGAATCAGGATTCCTTCAGTCTGCTCAACGTGCATCTCGACAAGTACGACGTGAGTCCCGCGCTGAAGAGACTTGCCCAAAGGCTGCAGACGAAGTCATAGTCACACATGCCCTTATCCATCGACCTGAACTGTGATCTCGGCGAGATCGAAGGCCCCGAAGGCGAAGCACTGGATCAACAGATGATGCAGTATGTCTCGTCAATCAACGTCGCCTGTGGCGGCCATGCGGGGGATGTTGATCGCATTCGAAAAGTCGTCGAGTGGGCCATTGATCGCGGGATTGCGATCGGCGCTCACCCCGGTTACGCCGATCGAATCAACTTTGGCCGCGTTGTCGTGCCGATGTCTCCGCAGGAAATCCATGAGCTGATCGTGCAGCAGGTCAACGTCGTCGCAAGAATCGCCACCGAATACGGCGGCAGGCTGCATCACGTCAAACCGCACGGAGCTCTCTACAACCTCGCCGCAACGTCACGAGAAACTGCCGATGCGATCGCTCGTGCTGTCCACGCGATCGATCCAAAGTGCCTGCTCATCGGCTTGTCGGGCAGCCAACTCATTCACGCCGCCGAGTCACTCGGCCTGCCAGCCATCAACGAAGTCTTCGCAGACCGCAACTACGCCGCCGATGGAACACTCGTTCCCCGCCAGCATCCCCACGCCGTGCTGCACGATCCGCAGGAAATCGCCGTACGAGCGGCCTCCATGATCAAATCCGGGCAAGTCACAGCGATCGACGGCACATGCGTCGCCCTAAAATGCGATTCCCTGTGCCTTCACAGCGACACACCTGCGGCAGTTTCCATTGCCCACGCAATTCATATTGAATTCAGCAGACGAAACTTGGTCATCCATGCCACTCAAGCTCACAATTGACAGTTTCGGCCTTTAACAGGCCCGCAGCGGCCGACTCCAACGTAGGCCGGACCAAGCGCAGCGCAGTTCCGGCAATGTGGATTTGTCACTTGATTACGTGCACACTAATGCCGAAACTGCGTAGCTCCGCGACTTGGTCCGGCATGCGTTCCCTGGAACGGCGTTAGTGTAATCCCGTGGTGGCTGGGGAGCCCTGTAGTGATGAACTTTGAAGATTCACTTATTCATACATCGTTCATTGAGTCAATCCAACGACATCTCGGTCCTTTGATGATCTCGTCCGGGTTTCAACAGTTGACGCCGGTGATCCCGAGTTCATCCCGTTCGATGTCGCACTGCCCGTTTCTGCGAACGGCTGAAAGCATCGTGATTGCCTTTACGCTAAACGGCGAGGGGTTGAATATCGACGCTGCGGTCATCGTCATGGAACCTCACCAAGTTCACGGTGAGTGGCAAAACTATTCGATTGCTGGGCAATCGGGACGGAGACCCGCATTTTTAGCATCTCTCTACTTGGAGATGATGCAGCAGCCACCGCTCACAAACGGCTGTTTGCCGCCGTATGGATCACAACGCAAATTTGGCGGCGTCTTTAGAGCTCGCCTGGAGCTCTGCACAACTGCGATGGATACTGTAATTGACTGCGTGGCGAGGAATCTTCAGGGTATCGGGATTGAATACCTTGTGGATGCAGCATCTCAGATTCTTCGCATCGAGGAGTTTACTCGGAACAAGCTGGATTTGGTGCTGTCGGAAGACAAGCGAATCGTGATGGCGCGTGTGCAATACGAGTACTATAAAAAACAACAAAGCCGTGGCGAATGAGTAAGACTCCCGGCTGGGCGAGCCAACACGCATGATACCTAAACCGAATCAGAATCGCGGGAGCAGGTAGATGTTGAAAATCTTTCCAGGTGCGGTGCTGATGCACTTGCCCAAAAACCTGGTTGAGAAGGTACAGTCATGTGGGACGACAACTGCATGTGGCACCGTGCTGGCGACAGGTACAATTACGAGATAACGTCAATAATGGCTGGCCGCTGTTGTTACTTGAGTCTCTCATCGAAGATGCGTGAATATGCGAGGCGTTTGTGGACACTCCAAATCCAGTTCAATTTGTTCGTCAACATCCTGCGATGTTCACCGGTAACGAAACTCCATCGGCAGAGTTGATTTGGGGCGACATCGCCACAGGTGCCGCGCTGATGACAGGCGATATCGTCTCGATCATCTTTGAACGGGGATGGTATCTTGTTGCCTCAAGAACAAACTGGATGCAGATTGGAACGGACCGTGACGTGTTCGCGGAAATCGTTCCGTTTCCTGAACGTGCGAGAAACGCTTTTCGGCCAGAAATCATGGTTTCCGCGTTTGCTTCGTCGGCCGTAGTTTCACAAGACGGGGTACTCCGACATATTGTCGGCCTCTCGCCGCCAGATGAAAGTCCCGCGTTTTCCCAAATCGCCTTGGAGTTTAAAAATTGGCTCGCCTTTACGCTGACTCCCAAAGATCGAAACAAGGAGCCAGCGCCACGATGACATCTTCAGAATCCCCTGCTCATCAGTACTTATTCTCGCAGTGGCGATCCGGGCACGCAGTTTCAGCCTTTACAATTCCCTTGGTGGCAAAGTCCCGGGGAGCCCGGACCGAGCGCAGCGTTGCCCCGGCAATGCGGACTTGCAACTTGATCCCGTCCACCCAAATGCCGGAACTGCGTCGCTCTGCGACTTGGTCCGGGCTACGTTCGCTGAATCAGAGATTCTGTCAGAAATTCTTTGCGGCCATTGATTCTGGAGGACGAAACTCTGGAAATTGCGTAACATCCTGATTAGGCGAGGGGCAGGAAAGGAATTACCGGAGAACTGGGATAGCGGGGAGTAGATTTCCAAGTCAGACTGGGTGCATTGTGTGACGTGAATCTGGAATAAGCTGGGAGTGGATCGCCATGGATGGTGTGATCGATTCGGGT
>JBBQSE010000495.1:0-6468 GCA_038214195.1 Planctomycetales bacterium | reverse complement strand
GCGATCTCTTTGGGATTGCATTTCTGAGCGGATTCGACGATTTTCATATCTGCGGCCTCCTTGCCTTTGTGAATCGGATAGTTCAACACCCGAATCATGGCAGGGAGGCCGCTTGTCGCTTATACCAATCTCATCTCACGCATCACAGAACTGGCGGAACGCCGGTTACACCCTTACGATTCGAGTCATCGGCGCGAAGTCATTGCCGTCCTGATATTGCTGCTCCTGAGTCAGTTCATCTGTGATTTTCTTCGTCTGGATGTAGTCGAGAATTAGACGAGGGCCGTTTGCTATCAGAAATTCCTCAGTGCTCGAACCGGAAAGACTCAAAATCGCATCTCATGCGAATGCCGCCACCGACAGCTTCCTCGACTTGTTGAAACGCTTCTTTAGAGACAACCCAACGGTCAATAACAGGTTGCCGATATTTCGGGGAATGGGTGTTCTCTCGGAGCGGCCCGTGGAAGCGTTCATAGCGCGCGACAATCTTGCCGTTGAAAGTCCAAATCGTCGGGTCTGAATGATCATGCTCCCATCTCAAAAGATCGCGCCAAGCAAGTGCCGGTTGAATCTCGAAATGGCAGTGATGGAGTCGTTGACGTCCGCCCGCAAAGAAGGCTGAGACGAATCTGTTGCCGTCCGTTTCTGGTTCAGTGAAGTCGCCGAGCCACCAGAGAAAGGACCGACCGCTGGGGCAGGTTGGCACATGCGTGGCCCGGATGGAAAGTCGATCAGGCCTTTGTTCCCACCAAAGTCGAAGCACAAAGTCTTCCTCGTGATTGCAATGAAACACGCGAGCTGCAAGCGTTTACCATCCAGAGGCGACATCAAACTCCAGTGCGATTTGCTGCATTCGGGAATTGAGTTCTGAAGGCGAAAGCCGATTGCCGGAACTGTAGGTGTCGCCTGGAGGCCATTCTTCAACTCGTGTTGAGCTGCGTGGCGGACTTCGTTGAAGCCATGCCTCTTCGTTTCCAAGAAACCCTTGCGCCAGAAATGGGATTGCTTCTTGCTCACAGTTCTCCGATGAGAGCACGGAAAGGATCGCGTTACTAACTGCTGTTTCCGCATTCAATTCAGTACAAAAGGTCGCAGCGTAACGATGTGGCCCTTTCCGCTTCGCCGCCGCGTTGTCCGTACGAACCTCTTGCAGCGCTTTTGCGACATGCGATCGTAATGCCCAAAAGTCACAGCCGCATGAATCGAGATTTCTCAGCAGACTCTCGGCTGCCGAGTATCCACTGATTAGTCGAACGTTTCCATACCGTGTCGTTGGTACATGCAACAAGCCCGGCAAGTCATCAGATTCACCGGTATTCGGCAGCGTTGCGGGCAATGGAAAGTGCGGTCGAGGAGCGTGGCGTGAGTCTGCAAGTTTGCACGAGACGATCCACGCTTGCAGACGCTCCGACATTGTTCCATTTTGAAGTATCGCGTCAATCTGGGGATGCACCAAAGCGAGTGAATCAGAGTGGAGGGAGGCCCAACTTTCTGCCGCGTTTAGGAGCCAATGTCGTAGCCATTCATCGGTGAGTTCCTCGAACAGTTTGGGGATCAGTGATTCGTCGGCGGCAACCAACGAGTGCATTCCTTCAATCGCCGCCAGCAACACTTCGCTGCTCCGTGACTTGAAAAGGGTTCCGAGCAACTTCACGGCCGCATCACGCCAACTCTTCGTAGAATCAGCGGGTGGAAGACTTGCCCATGGAGCGGCTTCCGCCGGTCCGAGTCCAAACGCCCAGCGAGCATGCATCTCCAGTTGCTGATTGAGACCATCCTTCAATTCATCAAGTCCACGGAACTTTGCCCGCGCGAGCGCCACGCGAAGCAAGTTGCGGTGAATGCCATAGACCCACATTGAGTCCTTGTCGTCCAAACCTCGGATCAAGCTGCCGACCAGATTCCAGAATTCATCATCCGTGACCGCACGCGCGATTCGATCGAGTGACTTTGGCACATCTCGATCAAACATAGCCCAATCGGAGCCGTAGTCGTTGCTCTTACCAATTGATTGAAGCACCTTGGGGCGAAGGTCTCGTTCAGACTGGAAGTCGTACTGTGAAAGTTGCTCAATGACGAACGCCGCTTCTGACGGAAGAATACTGTCGCCCTGCTGCAGGCGCTCCACGATGCCTTCGATCCCCCGATCAGTTTCGGCCCGCGGTTCCGGAGGAACAACTGCCTCGTCGTCGCGTGTTGATGACGTGGCAATTTCCAATGACGCACTGCGCGATGTCCGATTCAGAGTCTCGGCCAGTGGGCTACGATCTGCCTGAGCGGATTTGCCCAACATTTCGTTTCGAAATGACCGAAGCGCCGAGTTATCTCCTCCATCAGTCCAGAAGCTCAACGCGACACCGATGCTCCAAAGCACTGGCAAATCCGTTTCTGAAGGAGTCCAGCCGTGACGTAGTGCCTGAATTGCTCCACCAATAAATTGCGATCTCGTGTGTTCGTGCCAGCTTTCTGAATGATGCTGCTCGTGCATTGCGGCGATCAACGTCCACCAATCGTCGGCACCACACTTGAGAGCCGCAGAGCAAATCGCTTCCCGAACTTCCCAATCAGCCCGGTTATCACCGCCTTGAGAAGCACACTCGTCGCAAAGAGTCCAATATCGCCAGCCATGGTCTCGCCATGAAGCCGGTTCGATTCGTGAAACTTCCCGAAACCAATCCAATGTGCGACCGAGTTCGTATTCCTTATGGCCCCGGTATCCAATAATTCGCCATCGCGTGCGATCGGTTGCAGTTCGCGCGAGGTCATCCAAGCCAACCCCCTTGGCCAATTGCGCCATAATCTGCACGGACTCGCGACACTCACTATGCGATTCCCGCCAAGCCACACCGTCGGCCGCGATCCAATGGCGAACCCATTGCCGAAGCAACTCGTGATTTCCGCAGTGACTGACAATTCGCCAAAGTCCAATTCGGCTATGATAGAATGGAAACTCCAGGGCAAACGGGAGTGCTGTTTCATAGACGACAGCCTCGAATTCACCGCCCAATAGAATTGCGAACTCAACAAGCTCAAGTGCCAATTGACCGGCCGAATTGCGATGCTGGAAATGATGATTCTTCCTGATAACATCGCCCCAAAGCGCCGCGCAGATCGCTCCAACCGCATTTGGACGGAGAAGAGTACTGACCGCAGCGTTCCCTTGTTCCGTCAAGACTCGGTCGATTCGCCCCAGCATCGCAGTGGCCCGCAGTACGAGCAAAGTTGGCATGCGAACTTCATCGCGTTGGCTGTATGAGTCCAAAACGCGAAAGACTATATCGGCGATGTCACCCGGGTCGTGGTCGAGACGGTGCCATCCCATTGCACGCGATATGTTCAGGACTGGCTCAATGCGATGCTGGGAAGTGCCGTGATGCCCGATGTCCAAACGAAACGATGCATCACTTAGTGGCAACAGCCAAATTGGATTCTCTTTGGACGCACCGCTTTTCAATGCCCACCAAGTGGAACTCGCCTGAAAGACAATGCTCAACTCAGATCGTATATCGGCGACGTCAGCGAGCATCTCTCGGACCAAGGGCCAACGATTCTGTGTTGCAAGCTGGCTGATTGCTGACTCCCAGTGCGCAACAAATCGCGGTTTATGAACAGCAAAGAGTTCATCCAGAGACGTCAAAGATGTGTCCTCGACAGCCGACTCGACATAGCCCTTTTCGAACGCGAACTCTGCTTGTTCCAGATACGTGGAATCCAACTGACCTATTGAAATTGATCGGTTCAGCTTTTTACACAGCCATCCCAACCTTTCAAATGCGAATCGCAATCCATGATCGAGTTGGTCAGGGTCAAACTGCGGCAGTCGTCGGATGTTATTCGGTTCCCTAGGAAGCATTGACACAAGTTCGCTCAGCGATAGTCCGCTCAGCCAGCGTTCCAGGAGACCGATGGCGCGTTGCTTTTCATTGGCGCGAACCAGCTCAATGGCGTCTGACATAAGTATGCAGAAATCCTCAATGCTCCATTGAGATGTTGGTCGCGTCATGGCCTCCGACGGTAAGAATGGCGGCAATGGTGATTCAATAGCTGGCAGGTCGCTTGTCCCTTCTTCAAGTACATCGTTGAATCGCTCGAGCGTTTGATAAGCGCAAGCCACGCTGACGACAAGTTTCCAGTCGCGAAGTTGCGAAAGTCCGCGAATCGCTAACTCGGATTCAGCCCGAAGTTGGTGGTAATCAATACCTACTGCCGCAGCTTCACGGACCCAATCGACTGTGAAGATTCGCGACGCCTCGGTCTGCCGTTGAGCGAGTTTCAAAAGATCGAACAACTGAATGTGTGCGGTGGTTCGATCGGCATCAGGTTTCAAATAGTAGTCGACTAGTTGTGAAATGACTCGCTGCCGTCGTGTTGGAGGAAAGGCCGCAAATCGTCCCGACAAAAAGATTCGGACGTCATTGTGACGCACTCGAAACCCGTCGGCCCCTTCCGTGAGCAATGGCCCCAAAGACTCGAGGCGGACCTGCCACCATGCTGCCGGAAGGTTCCACTCGTGAAAAGTCGTTGCAAGAAACTCATGCGAGACTCCTCGTCGTGCCAGCGAAATCGCTCCAACCAAACAGCAATCGACATCCCGTGCGAAGTCGCCAGCCGAAACAAGTGTATGTTTCCAAATCGACTGATAGTACTCGGCCAAGCCGTCAGCCAGACGGCGGTCCTTCAGCCGCTGTAAAAGAGCTTCGAGCGACTCCGCCTCCCAAGCTTCGGCAACTGCGAACACAGACGCCAGCGTGTTTCCCTTCGCAAATGTCTCGATCAGTCGTGTAACTTCATCCTCAAGTTGGAAAGGCAATTTGCTGGGACGTTCTCGGTAAAGAGTTCGAAGATCGTCAATTTGCAGCTTAGGCAGTTCGATTTGCCGGACAAGTGGGTGCTCACCCTGCAACCAAGCTGGGTAATGCACGGAATAAAGTTCCGATGGCTGACCAGCCAGGAGAAGGCGGATCGATTTCTGCTTCAGTTCGTCTGGTCCAGGTAACGATGCAAAGAACTCCGCAGCCTTCGCCGGAGTTGTTTGAGCCGCACGAGCCGCGTGGTCGATTCCATCGATCAAGATCACGAAACGCTTACCGCACTCTTTCCCCAGGTGCGACGCGATTCGCAGGACATGCTCGCGAGCTTCTTGCCATGTCAGGAATTCATTGCGGATAGGAATCTGAAGCTCATGCAGACGCCGCCCACGGCGAAATCCGTCTCGAAGTTGTGTCAACAGACTGAACCACAAGTCCTGAGCCTGCACTCGCGAGTCGTCTGGCGCGATAAACGGCGACTCTGGCCGAATCGGCTCAAAACAAAAGAACCGAATCCCAACGATGCCTGTAAACGGACTGTCCGTTCGACGATTCGACAGCCAACTGAGCAGGCTTGTTTTACCCGCTCCTGGCTCGGCAGTGACAAACAAGACTGGTTCGGCATCTTCGCTATTCAAATGCGATTCGAGATCAGTTGCCACCGGGATACGGCTTGGGAAGAAAGGTGTCGGGGGCGGTGGTGCCGATGCCAACTGCTTCGGCTCAGCCTCCAATGTCAATTCTGCGCACAAATCTTCGACTGTGACTGCGGCATACCCCGTCGTCCACTTCTTCAATGCCTCATGGAGCGATGCAAAAACCGGTTTGATTCGCTGCCGACTGACGCCGAATATCGCTGCCAACTTCGCACATACACGGTCCGAGAGACCGTCCAGATCATCTTGATCGACGCGAATCTCAAGTGCTCTCAGGAACTGAACCTGTTCCTGATCAGTGCCACTGACCAGTTGCGACCGCCATTCGCTCCAGGCACCCTCCCATTTGGGATTGGGTTTGTAGTCGTCTAATGACTGAATGTGAGTAAGCTCGCCGTTCAACGAGTTCATGAAATTGAGCAGCGGCGGCCGCCGCACGCCGACATTTGAAGTGGATTCACGATTTCCGGCCTCGCGGTTCGTGTAAAGCACACATTCAGTCAAGCCATCGTTCAGTCCAGCCGATTTCCAACTCGCAAACAACGTCCCGAGCAACGACGTGGATTTCTGATCAGGCTGGACCAGATCGCCAAATGTCAGCCGATCGTCTTTCCGGGTGTGTTTCACCTGATAGCATCGACGTCGCCCGTTCTTGAATTGAACGATCACGTCGTCCCACCCTTTGACTCCTTCGGATTGAAATGTCACGGAAGCAACACTGCTATCGGGATCGAGCAACTGGACGACTTCCATCAAGCCAACAAAATTCTCGTACCAAAATGGATCGTGTCTACCGGCTGTGGAAGCCTTTGCTTGTCCCACGATCTTCCCTCCATGTGAAATAAACATCAGGTTGTTAGAAAGGTCGAATGAGAACAAACAGCGTACGATCATTCCCGCGCGAGCATTTCATATCGGGTAGAGCATACCAAATCCGCGACAGTCAGCACTATTCATAGGCAACCGGCACAACAGGGGGCACAACAGGGCAGGAGGCACAACAG
>JBBQSE010000494.1:0-6481 GCA_038214195.1 Planctomycetales bacterium | reverse complement strand
AGCCGATCAGAATCCCGGCAATGCAGGCCGTCATGCAGCAGGCGAGAGTACCGCCGAGCATGGCGCGCATGCCGAGCTGAGTGAGATCCAGCCGCCGTTCCGGAGCCATGGCCCCAATACCGCCGATCTGAATCCCAATCGACGCGAAGTTGGCGAAGCCACACAGGGCGTAGGTCGAAATGACAATTGATCGCTGCGAAAGCGTCGCCGCGATGCCGGTGACTTCATCGCCGTTCAACACATCCAACTGACGGTAGGCGACGAGTTCAGTGGCGACCATTTTCAGTCCCAGCAGATAGCCGACGGTCTGGCATTCTTTCCATTCGACCCCCATCAGCCATGCCAGCGGCGAGAAGACGACGCCCAGAATGCGGGCCATCGTCAGCGGCTGCCAGTCTTTGTGTCCGAGTGATTCGAAAATCCATGCGGATCCGTGAGTCAAACCATAGTCCACCATGGCGATCAGCCCGATAAACGCGATGAGCATCGCGCCGACGTTGAGTGCCAGCTTGAGTCCATCGGATGCTCCGGTCGTGGCTGCTTCAATCATATTGGACGTGGTGCGCGGCAAGGCGTGTTTCGAAAGACCGAGTGTCTCGGGTGTGTCCACTTCCGGTTGCAGAATTTTGGCAACCAGCAGACCTGCCGGCGCCGAGATGACGGAGGCTGTCATCAAGTGCCCCGCGTCGATTCCCCAGCCGACGTACAGAGCCATCACTCCGCCGGCCACGGTCGCAAATCCTCCGACCATGATGGCCATGAGTTCGGATCGAGTCATCCCGGCGACGTAAGGTCTGATCACCAGTGGCGCTTCGGTCTGTCCGACAAAGATATTGGCGGCGGCGGACAGGCTTTCGGCACCGGACGTCCGGAGCGTCACCTGCATGACGTATCCCAAAATGCGGACAACGAACTGCATGACACCGAGGTGATACAGCACGGACATCAGAGCGGAGAAAAAGATGATCGTCGGCAGCACCTTAAAGGCGAAGTAGTGATCTCGAAAACTCTCGCCAAAGACCGTGAGGTTGCCTTCATCCACAAAATCCATCAGTGTGTTAAAGCACACCCCTGCCTTCTCGAAAAAAATTCGGCCCCATGTTGTCCTGAGCGTAAGCCATGCGAACACGACCTGCAGCAAAGTGCCTCCCAGGACCACGCGCCAGGGAAATCGTCTTCTGTGAGCGCTCATCAGCCACGTCAGAAAGATCATGACGAAGTAACCCAGGGCGGCGATGTACTGATGAAAGGTTGGTTGCATGGAATCAAAGTCCCGGAGAATTCATGTCGCTGGCCAGGTTGTGTACGATGGGCATCCCTGCCCGTCGCCATGTTCGCAGACTGGAGGGAGTTTTTCACGCCATCTTCATTTTCCATGTCGGGAGTCTTTTTGTGTCAGATCCGCTTTTTTCAGTCGCCGGACAGCATGTCCTCATCACCGGAGGCAGTCGGGGAATTGGTCGCGCCATTGCTGAGGGTTTTGCGGCGCGGGGAGCGAAAGTGCTGATTTGCAGCCGCAGTCAGGAGTCCATCGATGCGGCGGTGAGTGAAATGTCAGAGCAGGGAATGGATGTCAGCGGTCTGTCCTGCGACGTGAGCGATCCTGAACAGATTAAGTCAACTGTCGAGGCGACTCTGCAGCATTTCGGTCACATCGATTCGCTCATCAACGTCGCGGGCGTGAATCGTCGTCAACGCGCGGAACAATTTTCGGTTGAGGACTATGATTCTGTGCTCGACACGAATCTGCGGGGCGCGTTCCTGATGTCGATCGATGTCGGTCGGCACATGATCGAACGCAAATCGGGAACGCAGATCAATATCGAATCGCTCAATACCTGGATGCCGCTCAAGGGCGTGCTGCCGTATGCAATGAGTAAGTTCGGAATGCAGGGGATGACGCGCGGACTGGCTTTGGAATGGGGTCGCCACGGAATTCGCGTCAATAGTCTGGCACCGGGGTTTATTCTCACCGACCTGACAAAGAAACTTTGGTCAGATCCAGCGATGCTGGCCTGGAACGAAGCCAACGCGCCACTTGGACGACTCGGGCAACCGGAAGACATGATCGGCACGGCCGTGTTTCTGGCATCAAAGGCGTCCGCGTTCATGACAGGGCAAACACTGTACGTCGATGGCGGTTTCTCGTCCGGCTGGAGCTGGCCAATTCCACTGCCGTGAGTGAGGTGCGGAATTCCTCGCATTCGTTACACCCGAGCCCAACGGCGAGGAATTCAGACAACACGCGGCGTAGTTCGCTGCTTGCGCCTTCGCACTTCCCGCATCAGGCTGGGCTTGTCTTCCGCTTGCATGTTCTCGTGTGATGGAGAAGATAAGTCTCCTTCGAATACACGCCAACCTGCAGGAGATCCCTTCCTGATGCCCGTTCACTTGTCACACGATCCCCAACGGACTCCGTCCGGATGGCAACAGCGGTGGAAATTCAGTGCCGCGTTTCTGCTGGCTCTGTTGCTTCCGATCGCGGCTACTTCATTCGCTGACGATTTGATATCCGCCCCGCCGTTTGTTTCCGGCTTCGATCGCTTCGCCCGTCATGCAGAGATTGACGCAGTCACGGCGGGAAGATTGCTGATCACTGAACTCAGCTGCGCCGCGTGCCATCGCACCGATGACGCGTTGCTGAGTCCCAAACGCGGGCCGATCCTCGACGGAACGGGCAGTCAAATCAAGGCGGAATGGATTCGCTCGTTTCTTTTGTCGCCGACGAAGACCAAACCCGGCACTACAATGCCGGATGTGCTTGCGGGACTGACCGTGGAGGAACAAGCGTCCGCTGCCGATGCGATCACAGCTTTCCTGTCGTCCCTGGAGCAGCCATTTGCTGAAATTCCGGCCAACGCACTCAATCCCGTTCCGATGGAATTCTGGAATCGCGGCAATCTCGAAGAAGGACGCCGTCTCTATCACCAGATCGGTTGCATCACCTGCCATGAACCGGATTTCGACTACGAAGTCGTTGGTGTTAAGCCGTCCCCGCTCGATCAGTTGCTTGAACAACTCGATGACGACGAACTCAAAGAGATGGGCCTGTCGTCGGCGGCCCGCAAAGTCCAGTCTGTGCCGCTGCCGGAGCTGCCGAAGAAGTACACGCATCAGTCGCTCACGTGGTTTCTGTTGAATCCCGAACACGTGCGGCCGACGGGGCGGATGCCGAACTTCAGCCTGCAGGCCGTTGAGGCAGCGGACATCGCTGCGTGGCTGCTGCGTGGTGCCGATCAATCGCAGGAGATCGTGGGAGTGCCGGGATCGAATGAAACGCTCATCGCACAAGGTCGCCAGTACTTCACCGATCTTCGCTGCGTCAACTGCCATCAGATCAAAGGACTGACAGCGGACAATTCCACGAAGCCGCTGGCGGCATTGAATTCGGAGTCACCGCAGACATGCATCTTGTCAAACAGCGGACTGACGCCTGAAGCCACAACGCGCGCTAAAAGTCAGCCCGCATGGAGACTCGATCAGGCTCAGCAAACAGCCCTCACTTCGGCGTTGAGCCACGCCGCAGAGAAGGCGACCGGTGACGAACTCACTTTCCGCCTGCTGCAGCAAAACTGCTACGCCTGCCATGAACGAACCCAGCTCGGTGGAGTCGGCCGATTCCGCAAGCCGTACTTTGAAACAGTCGGTCACGTGGATATCGGTGACGAAGGTCGATTACCACCAGCGTTAACCGGTGTCGGAAAACACCTGACCGCGGCCTGGATCAAAAGTGTTCTCACAGGCAAAGGCGCGATTCGTTCTTTCATGACGATCCGGATGCCCGTGTTCCCGGCAGACGTCACGAAGCCACTTCCCGCGCTGTTTACCAGCGTCGATTTTGATTCAGCGAAGCCGCGCACTGCCGCTCAGGTTTTTGCCCAGGCCGATCGGAAAACATTGGTAGACGCCGGTCGGCAGTTGATGGACACGGGCTGCGTGCAGTGTCATGCATTCAAGGGCGAAGCTCTGCCAGGGACAGTCGGCGTTGATCTGCAGGGCGTGACGGGTCGCATTCATCCCGAGTGGCTGCATGATTTCCTCAAGGATCCGGGTTCACTGAAAAACCGCACTCGCATGCCGACGTTCTTCCCGAATGGCAAGAGTCAGAATCGGGATGTTCTCAACGGCGATGTCGAACGCCAGATCGCCGCCATGCACGCCTATCTGAGTGAACTGGACAAACAGCCGTTGCCGGAAAAAATTCAGCAGTCGCACGATCAGAATTACGAACTGACGCCCGTCGAACGTCCCATCGTGCTGCGAACATTCATGCCAGTCACCGGGATGCACGCAATCGCCGTCGGATTTCCTCTGAAAGTCAATTTCGGATTTGATGCCGAACATATCGGTCTGGCCCAGGCGTGGCGAGGCCGCTTTCTGGATGCCGAAGGAACGTGGTTTGTCCGTTTCGCCCCGCCCGCCGATCCATTGGGCGATCACCTGATCAATTTTCCGCCCGGTATCGCGATCGCAACGTTGCGAGACAAGTCAGCGCCGTGGCCTGAAGATGCTGAAGCTGCGAATGCTGTGTTCGAAGGTTACCGTCTTGACAAATTCGGCACGCCGACGTTTCTCTACCGTTTCGATGGGTACTCAGTTTCCGATCGAATCGCGCCCGCTGAATCTGGTGGCCTGCTTCGCTCCATCATCGTACAGTCAAAGGTCGGAGATTCTAAAGCACTTTGGTTTCGAGCGATGGCTGGTAAGCATCTCAAGCAGACGTCTCCGCAATCCTTCAGCAACGACGCAGGCCTGGTCGTGACAGTGACGAAAAGTCGCGTTCCCGGTGAAACGCGAGCGGCCGACAACCAGACAGAATGGATCATTCCAATCCAATTCAACGAGTCAAAACCCGACGCAGAGATTGAGGTGCTGTATGACTGGTAGATGCCTCCTGTCATTGTCCCCTCTCCCCCGGCAAAGACCGAAACCATTTTCGCCAGTCATCCACGGGGGGGAGAGGGCCAGGGTGAGGGGGTTTGCAAAGGCATGATTCATTCCTTAAAGCTCATCAACCCACAGTCACTCCCCTCATCCGGCCTATCGGCCACCTTCTCCCCCGATCTCGGGGGAGAAGGGACAGGCTCCGCATTGCGGCAACAAGACGCTTGTACACAAATCCGTCACGATCCTCCCGTGAGACGCATTCGATGAAAAAATCCTCGCCTTATCTCGCTCTACTCCTATTCTGCTGTGTGGCTCCCACCGCCATCGCGCAAACGCCATCTTCTCCTGCCGAAGCCGACTTCTACAAACTCATCTCCGTCAGCACCTCGCAGGCTTCAACGGATTCCAGATCTAAAACATGGAAACCGGCACCCTACGGCCTGGCGCTGGAAGTCAGTGGCATCGCCGTGCTGGATGATCATCGAATCGCCGTCGCCATTCGCAAGGGAGAAGTCTGGATCCTGGATGGCGTCTACGATGATCCGCCGTCCAGCGTCACGTATGATAGATTTGCATCGGCCCTGCATGAACCATTGGGACTGCTCTGGCACAACAAGTCGCTGTACACGGTTCAGCGGACGGAGCTAACGCAGCTTCGCGACACGGATGGCGATGACGTTGCCGACGAATATCTGACAGTGGCCAAAGGCTGGGGAGTCACCGGCCACTATCACGAATATGCCTACGGCCCGAAACTGGACGGCGACGGAAACCTCTGGCTCACACTGAACATTGGGCTCGGCCTGAAAGGCGACGAGCTGAAACGCACGATTCATGAACCCACGCTCAACTATCGTCAGGGACGCTGGCGCGGCTGGGGGATGAAGGTGGACGCACAGACCGGCGCGTTGATTCCCGTCTGTGCGGGAATGCGGTCGCCGAGCGGTCTTGGTACAAATGCCGCCGGTGACATGTTTTACACCGATCAACAAGGCAACTGGGTCGGCACCAACACACTACACCATATGCGCGAAGGAGCCTTTTTTCACCACGCCGAAGCCCTGGCATCGATGAATGAAAAGGGATCCACGATTCACGGCGTGACCAGTGTGCCGGATGGTGTTCCGTTTCCTGATGCCATCCGGCAGTTTCCTCAACTGAAGCCGCCCGCTGTATGGTTCCCCTATAAGAAAATGGGACAGTCCACCACCGACGTCATGCTGGACGCCAGCGACGGAAAATTCGGCCCCTTCGCCGGGCAATTATTCGTCGGCGAGTTCACTCAGGCGGGCGTCAACCGCGTATTTCTGGAAAAAGTCGATGGCGAATATCAGGGAGCGTGCTTTCCGTTCCGCAGCGGCTTTGCGTCGGCCGTGTTGCGGATGGCACAGGGAACCGACGGCAGCATGTTTGTGGGCCTGACCAATCGCGGCTGGAGCAGTCTCGGCACGGCGTCGTACGGATTACAACGTCTTGTTTGGACGGGCAAAGTCCCTTTCGAGATCAAGGAGATGCGAGCCATGCCCGTTGGTTTTCAACTGGTCTTCACCAAACCCGTCGATCCGGCCACCGCCAGCAATCCTGCGTCTTACGC
>JBBQSE010000493.1:0-6512 GCA_038214195.1 Planctomycetales bacterium | reverse complement strand
TCCCCGTCGGTCGTGTCGCCGCCAAAGAGTGCGTTTAGCTTCTCAATGATATCGCGCAAGTATGCCTTTTCTTTTTCTTGCACCGCGCCGCTGCCAGCTTCGGTGATGGGTGGCAGCTTTGGGTATTCGCCATCGGCCAGTTTCATGGCCTGCTTGCCCTTGTCCTTCAGCGTGTGGTGAGTCAGCACGACCTGAGACAGATCGACAGTGTCACGCTCCAGGCCGAACTTCAGCAGACGCAGCAGGTGCTTGTAGAAGATCGATCGTTTTTCGAAGTCCGTGTTGCCATAGTCGAAGATCTGCGACAGAAACGTGTAGGCTCGTTCATAGGTAACCATGTCTGAGCGGAACAGCATCAGGGCATCCATCTTGTCTTTGGCTGCCTTCGCTGCATTCTCGTCCTTAGCTTCAATCGCAGCCTTGCGAGCCGCTTTGGCATCCTTGAATTGAGTCAGCAGGCGTTGCGACACAGGCACCACAGCGGCCTGTAGCTGGCTCTGTTTGGCGTTGGGGTTGAGTTCGACATCGATCACGCGATTCACTTCAAAGTCATCGTAGAAGCCCATGCCGTCCAGTTTGGACCTCAGAGTCAGCACGATGTTCGGATCGGTCGCGGCGGAAAGCGTGGCCGTCGTGTAATAAGTCTTGAACGCGCTCAGGACTTCTTCCGGATCGTTCACGAAATCCAGCACGAACGTTTTGACTTTTCCCGGATGACAGCGGTTCAGACGTGACAGTGTTTGCACGGCCTGAATTCCGGCCAGTCGTTTGTCAACGTACATTCCGCACAGAAGCGGCTGGTCGAAACCCGTCTGGAATTTGTTCGCGACGAGCAGAATCTGGAATTCGTCGCCGTTGAAGGCTTTCCTGATATCTCGGCCTTTCAGATTTGGATTCAGTTCCTTGCTGGTTTCCTTGAACGGCTCAGGGCCGGATTCTTTGTCGTGTACTTCGCCGGAAAACGCCACCAGTGTCCGCAGCGGATAGCCCTTTTCCTTAATGTACTTGTCAATCGCCAGTTGCCAGCGCACGGCTTCCAATCGGCAGCTGACCACCACCATCGCTTTGCCCTTACCGTTCAGCAGCGGAGCCACTGTCAGCCGGTAGTGCTCGACAACGATCTGAACCTTCTGAGCGATATTGTACGGACGCAGGCGGACCCAGCCCATCAGGCTTTTCATTGCTGCACTGCGTTCAACCTGCTGATCGTCCATCGTGAGCGGCAAGGCGCTAGCCGCCGGTGTATCAGCATTCCCTCTGGGCAACCCGCGGCTAGCGCCTTGCGGCTCAAATGATGTCGCCAGCTTGAACGCCAGATTGTACGACGTGTAATTTTGCAGCACGTCCAGGATGAAACCTTCTTCAATCGCCTGTCGCATGGAATAGACGTGAAAGGGTCGGGGCAGGTTGTCGCCGTTTTGATCTGTGGACGACGTCTCGGCTTCCGAGCGGCAGCTCGAATCGGCTGGCGGGCCTCCCGCCTCAGAACGGCGTCCAAACAGTTCCAGCGTCTTCGCCTTTGGCGTCGCAGTGTACGCCAAATACGTGATGCCCTGATCACTGGCACGATTCACCATTTGTGCCACCAAAATGTCTTCGCTGCTGATCTCGCCCCCGTCTTCAAGTTCCTTCTGCTCTTCAGGTGAGAGCACTGCCTTGAGCTTCGATGCGGCTTCCCCGGATTGCGATGAATGGGCCTCATCGACGATCACGGCAAAGCACTTGCCCTGAGTCGCCATCAGTTCGCGCACGGCTTTCAGAGCGAACGGGAACGTCTGGATCGTGCAGACGACGATCTTTTTGTCGCCGGATAGTGCTTCCGCCAGTTCAGCACTTTTGCTACCGCCTTCGCCCTTGATTGTGGCCACAACGCCCGTGGTGCGTTCGAAGCCGAAGATCGCATCCTGCAACTGCCCGTCAATCACGTTGCGGTCAGAGATCACCAGCACGGTGTCGAACACTTTTCCATGTTTCCTGAGCGGCAAGGCGCTAGCCGCCGGTTTCTGTTCATCATCAGCCGTAAACCCGCGGCTAGCGCCATGCGGCTCACTGGGATAGTGAAGATCCGCCAAGAAGTGCGCCAGCCAGGCGATGGAATTCGTTTTGCCGGAACCTGCCGAATGCTGGATCAGATATTTTTGCCCGGCTCCTTCTTCCAGAATCGCGGCCAAGAGTTTGCGAGTGACATCAAGCTGGTGATATCTGGGGAAGAGGATTCGTTTCAGTTGTTTCTTGTCGTCGCGTTCTGCCACCAGATAGCGACCGAGAATTTCCAGCCAACTTTCACGCTGCCAGACTTCTTCCCACAGGTAGGCAGTTTGGTGACCATTCGGATTCAGCGGATTCCCGGCGGCACCATCGTCGCCTTTGTTGAATGGCAGGAAACGAGTGTTAGTGCCTTCCAGCCGTGTCGTCATGCAGACTTCACGATTGCTGACCGCAAAGTGAACCAGCGCTCCGTTCGGGAAAGACAGCAGCGGTTCCGCTGACTGGCCTTTGGGTGCGGGGTTACGGTCGAAGCGATACTGATTGACGGCGTCGTCGATGCTCTGAGTGAAGTCGGTCTTCAGTTCCACGGTGGCCACAGGAATCCCATTCAGGAACAGCACCAGGTCAATGCTGTTTTCGTTGTGCATGGAATAGCGAACCTGCCGGACGACTCGCAGCCGGTTCGCGGCGTAGCGTGTCATGATATTGGGGTTCATGGCCAGCGCCGGTTTGAACTGAGCCATCTTCACTTCTTTGCGCAGCCCCAGCACATCAAAGCCATGCCGCAGAACATGCAGCGTGCCAAGCTGATCGATGGCATTCCGCAGCCGATTCAGCAGCGTATCCGCCGCAGTGGCCCCGTGATTCTTCGTCAAAATGTCCCACGCATCCGGTTGAGTCGTCTTGACCCATGCCAGCACGTCTTCAGGGTACAAACACAAACCACGCACGAATCCGGCGGCGTCTTTGTTGGCATACAGCCAGCCGTTCGCGCCGAGGTGCTCGCAGATTTCGATTTCGAAACTGATTTCTTTGTGGATGCTCATTACGTTTTCCCGATCATCAAACCACTTATCCAGTTTATGTGTCACCAGTTGCGTTTGGTGATAGTCAAATGGCTTTGTGTATCTGCGGCGATACATAAAACCACTGTCCTCCGCAGCATTATTCGACGTTTGTGCCTGTTGAAACTCCTTCTGAAGCTCCCAGTATGCGTTTCCTTTTGATTGTGTATTGCGTTATTCAAACGCCAGCAATTGAGCGTTTTCCTTGATTTTACTGGCTTTTTCTCGGTTCGCTTTGCGTCATTATGCGTCGTTATGCGTCATCCGGTTCGCTGCTTTGGGCGTTTGATCCCGGAAACCAGACACCCGCCCTGCGTTCACCTACGTTGTGGGCCAGCCCGCGCCGTTTTAGTGTTTGCAGGAGCGACTGCACATGAGTCGAAGGAAGCGACGGAAGCACCTGACAAAGCTCATCCAGTTTGCAACCGATGTCCTTCCTGCGATCGAGGTGCTGCTTCAGCAGTGCCAGATTCTGTTCGCGATCAAGACCTTTACGCCGTGTGTATTCACCTGCTTTTCCAGCAAACTCATAGAACTTGCGAGACAGCATGTAGATGCGACCCTTGCCGCGTTCGATGATCCCAAGATCGATCAATCGACTGATGCGATTTTCTGAACCTTTCGGCAGTTTTTCGCCGCGACTTGCTGCCGACATCAGCAACCAGTCATGCGTACTGAAAAACGCCGTAGTCTCTTTCGACACTTTTTCGACGAAACGCACAAATGCCGGATCTTCAACTGTTCCGTGCAGAGTCAGACCAACCTGGTACTGATCAGTGCGTGAGAAATCCGGTGCTGGTTTACTTTGTTTGATCAGATCTTCGTAGATGAGGTTCATCCCCTGGCCAGAACGTTCGACCAGCCCACAGCGAGTCAGGATCTCTGCCACTCGGCGATTACGAGGGTTCTGGCGGTCAAGGATATTTTCCAGGGTGATACCGACTGGCAATCCGCCAGGACTGTCGATTTCCAGTCGCCGTGGAAATTGTCGAATGAAGATGCTGCCACCCAATTGATAGTTTCGGTGACTCACGGCATTAAGGATGGATTCTCGAACTGGTCGTTCATTGAACGTGGAAATAGGAGTAACGAACAGTCCCTCTTGAAAATCCTGTTTGTCGTTCCGCAGGTTGATCAGATGCCACAGTTCGTCGTAACAGCCAAAGAACCCCTTCCGGAACTCTTTGCGGTCCTGAGCTGGCCCGGATGCGTCTGACGATCGATATTCAAATACAATTTCCGATGCCGCGAGAAAATGTATCAATGCCTGCTGCGTGCCAAACAGAATCAATGCGGCGCACGTCACTTGCCCTTGTACCAGCGCAGCCACATCTTCCAGCAGTTGCTGATCACTCAACGATTCGATACGGACCGCTTGCTCTTTGTCTTCAGCTTTCGATGCCTTAGCGATCCATCGCTCACGAAAGACACGAATTGCGTCCGGCGAAAGGTTCGAGAAATCGGCGGCTTGACAAATATCTGCGGAAAAATCATGCCCGCTCTCAGCGTAAATCTGACGAAGTCGGTCATCGCTCATTTCGACAAGACTGTCTTCCTTCCGAACCCAGCGGTGGCCGTGGTATTGAATTGACATGCCGACGGGACGTGATGGCACGCTGAATACCAATACCCGACTGTCGGCAGGACAATCGGGATGATGAATCTCCTCGAAGTCGATTCCGAGCGGGATTCGGTCGCACAGTCCCTTTCTCGTGCGCTCAGGCTGTTCGAACGCTGTCGAGCCAACGATCTGCCGTGGGCGTTTGTCCGTGACGCCAAGAATGATTCGCCCGCCACCTTCATTCGCCAGGGCCACACAGTAGTTGGTCAAATCCTCGAAATGGAAACCGCCCCGCGCACTTTTGAACTCAAGGTTCTCACCTTCTTTGTCGCGAATCCATTCTTCCAGGGCAGCAATCTTCGCCGGGTCGTTACTCATGCCACGGCTTCCTTATTGGTGAAACCCCGAACGTCGATCTTGCCGGTGACGGCGGCGGAGATGAGGGCGGTGCGGCGTTCCTTGAGAAGTTCGATGGCTCATTCGGCTTCCGCGATGAGGGCGTCGAGCTTTGTTCTTTCGGCTTCGATTAACGCGACAATCGTCTCTTGCTCAAGGACTGGGGGCACTGGAATGATGAAGTTGTTGATCTGTTCTGGGCTGATGTGAGGCACACTGACACCAGTTGTATCTGGTGAAAAGTGGGCCACAAACATTTCGGACGAAATCAATGCCAATAAATAATCGCCGTTGAGTCGGTTTCCCGTCTTTAATGAAGCAACTCGCTGGAGCAACAGGCACGGCAAGTCCCGTACTTTCACCTTGGCCACTCTCATACCCTCACCAATCAAAGGACGATCCATTCCGATAACAAGGTCACCGGCTTTCATTTCGTAACTGACCAATCCGTCGTCAACGAAGCGTTGCCAATAAACTGTCTCGTCCCACTTTAGCCGAGAAACACCGACGTTTATGCCACGCAAGAGTTTCGGGTTAGACTCATCGTCGGAGAAACCGGCTGATGGGAATGCAAACCCTGAAAGGATGGTAAGGTAGAACCCACACTTTCCAACACTCCAATGTTCCGGCACATCGCCGAGCCATTGGATGCCGGAGGGGCGCATGGGGGCGTTGGGGTTCAGGCCTTTGGTGACCGCGTGACTGATGACCGCCTGACGCTTTTCCTTAAGCAACTCAATCAAACGACGCTGCTCCGACACGAGGGCGTTGATCTTCGACGTTTCTACATCGAGGAAGGATGCGATGGCGGTTTGCTCGTCGGGCGGAGGAATCGCAATCCTAATCGCCTTGAACTCATTCCAGTAGAGACGCAAACGGAAGTCCGTTACGCCTTGCGAATATCTTCGCATTTGCTCGATCGCTTGAGGTGTTCGCAAAAGAAGTTCGACGAATTGGGTTGAGAATTCGTTGATTGGTCGCGCAACAACATATGCGGGACTGACCATTCCATCGACGGTGACTGCCCCGAATCCGCCCTGCCACGCTCGCATCATGTTATAAACAAGATCTCCGGACTGGACTTTCCGATACTTCGAACGGTTTTCACTGCGAGTGACTTTTCGATCAAGTTCTTCTTCATCGAATTCACGGTCCGAAACACCGTGGTGGATTGAAACAGACAGTATCGGCAGATCTGTTTCGCCTTCGTCAATGGCCTGTATGAACATCGAGCCGAGGCGTCGGACTTCCCAATGATCGGGTACGTCTCCCAACCATTCGACTCCGCTGTCTTTGTATTCGCCATATGGCCGAGAACTCATTGCGAAAGCTCTCCGATCATGGCGACGATCCGATCCGTCATCCCTGTGAGCGGCAAGGCGCTAGCCGCCGGTGTTATCGCATCACCCGCGGCTAGCGCCTTGCGGCTCACGAGTGAGGTGTCGGTCATATCCAACTTGCAGGGCGATTGTTCTTTGAGCGGCAAGGCGCTAGCCGCCGGT
>JBBQSE010000492.1:0-6542 GCA_038214195.1 Planctomycetales bacterium | reverse complement strand
GTCTACGTCGGCGCGGCACCGTATTTGATGTTCATTCCCGATCGCGATGGCGATGACGTGCCGGATGGGGAAAGCGGAGAGCGGAAAGCGGAAAGCGGGCAGTCAAAGCTGCAATTTCAAAAAGACGTCCCCGCCGGCGCGACGGTGCTTCGCGATGGATTTGGCTGGCAGGACACACATGAAACGCTCAACTCCTTCATTTGGGGGCCGGACGGCTGGCTCTACGGTTGCCACGGAGTATTTACACATTCCAAAGTCGGAAAACCAGGAGACGCCGATGACCAGCGTCTGCCGCTGAATGCTTCCGTCTGGCGTTATCATCCGCAGAAGGACATTTTCGAAGCGTTCATGAATGGCACCAGCAATCCGTGGGGAGTTGATTTCAACGACAAAGGTCAGGCGTTTATCACAGCCTGCGTGATTCCGCATCTGTGGCACGTCATCCAGGGTGCCCGCTACCATCGGCAGGGCGGCCAGCATTTTAATCCGTACACGTACGACGATATCAAAACAATTGCCGATCATCAGCACTACGCTGGCAATCTCGCCGATTCCGCCTGGTGGGGCCACGAACCAAAAGCCTCCGGTGCCACAGCTGATGCTGGTGGCGGACATGCTCACGCCGGTGCCATGATTTATCTCGGTGACAACTGGCCGGACGAATATCGCAACAAGATCTACTTCAACAACGTGCATGGAAACCGAGTCAACTGCGATATTCTGGAACGTGAAGGCACATCATCCGGCTACGTCGGCCATCACGGCAAGGATCTGCTGCTGGCGAACGATCATTACTTCCGTGGCATCAATCTGCGCTATGGTCCCGATGGCAGCGTCTACCTGATCGACTGGTACGACAAGAACGCGTGCCATCGAACAAATCCCGAGATCTGGGACCGCAGCAACGGGCGCATTTACCGCATCTCTTATGACCGGAATTTGGCGCAGGCAGCATCCGCCAACAAGCGTGTCGTGATTCGAGTTGGATACCCAGGCGAAAAGCATCTATCTTCTGGCGAAGACATTCGATTCATTACCACACCTGACGGTATTGAAAGAACACTAAGTGATGCTATGGAATGGATTTCGCAATATGCAAAGGAACGCGAAGGGACACCCGAAAAGAAACTTCGCATCTTTTTAGACATCGACAGGCGGACGAAAAACGGAAGCTGGTATGAGCTTGAAAATATGCTGGCAGGCATCGACAATCTTGAGTACTCCTTCGTTGTCAGAAGGGCAGATTCACTCGTCGGCTTCTCTGAGAGGGAACTGATTTCTCAGAACTACAAGCACAACGAGTGGTTTTCCAGGACAGCTCGCCGGCTGTTGATGGAGAAAGGCTGCTCAGACGCGGGCAAGAACGAACTTCTGGCCCCCGCATTACACAGTGATACTGTACTCCATATCCGTCTGCGTTGTTTGTGGACTTTGCATGCGCTCGGCGCACTTGATGAACCAACAATACTGAAACTGCTCGCCGATAAAGACGAGTATATCCGAGCATGGGCGATTCAGTTCGAGCTTGAAGACAAAGCCGCAACCGAATCCGTTCTCAAACGTTTGGAGGAACTCGCCGCAACTGATCCATCCGCAGTCGTACGACTCTATCTTACGTCCGCCCTGCAGCGCCTGCCCAACGAATCTCGTTGGGGCATCGCGACGGCTCTGGCAGCACACGAAAAAGACGTCAGTGATCACAATATCCCGCTAATGCTGTGGTACGGCACCGAACCGCTGGTCCCCGAAAATCCAAAGCGGGCCATTGAGCTGGCTTTGCAGTCAAAAATCCCGCTGCTGCGATCGTACATTCTCCGCCGAGCCGCCGCGACGAACGAAACGCTGCCCGCTGTTGTCGCCGCGCTGGCCGAGACGAAAGACGTCGAATTGCAGCAACTGATTCTGGACCAGATGATGGCCTCATTCGAAGGCCGTGTCGCGATTCCAATGCCCGAGTCATGGAAGCCCGCGTACGACGCTCTGCTGAAAAGCGATCAGCAGGACATCATCGACCGAGCCAACCAGGTGGCCGTGCTCTTTGGCGACCAGCGTGTCTTTGGAGCGATGCGTGCGCTGCTGGCCGATCCCAAGCAGCAGATTGCCCGCCGTCAACAGGCACTCAGTGTTCTTGTCAAAGGACAGGACAAAGACTCCGCCGATGTTCTGCTCGGTGAGTCGGTTCTCGGCAACGTCGATCTGCAGTCAGCCGCTGTGAAAGCTTTGTCCACACTTGGTACCGACAGGACGCCGGCCATCCTGCTGGATCACTACAAGAAACTGGGCAACGACGTGCGGCCCGACGTGATCAGCACTCTGGTATCAAGGCCGACATGGACAAAAATGCTGCTGACAAAAATCGGCAGCGGAGAAGTCCCCAGCAGCGATCTGCACGCGTACCATGTGCGCCAGATCTTGTCATTCAAAAATACAGAACTGGAGGATCTGCTGAAAGCTCACTGGGGCGAGATTCGAGAAACATCTGCAGATCGCCGAGAACTCGTTGCCGCATGGAAGAAGGAATTGACGCCTAAAACTTTGGCGAAGGCAAATCCTGGCAACGGTCGCAGAGTCTACTCCAAAACCTGCCAGAACTGCCATCGTCTGTTTGGCACGGGCGGCCAGATCGGTCCCGACATCACTGGTTCAAATCGAGCCAACCTCGACTACATCCTCGAAAATATCCTCGACCCAAGTGCTGTCGTCGGCCGCGACTATCAGATGACGGTCGTTGCCTTGAAAGACGGGCGTTCCGTCAGTGGATTGCTCAAACTGGAAACTGACAGCGCATTGACGATTCAGACAATCAACGACAAAGTCGTCGTGCCAATATCTGAGATCGAAGAACGCGCATTGTCGAGCATCTCGATGATGCCAGAACGGCAGCTCGATCCGATGACCAAAGACGACGTTCGAGATCTGATCGCCTACCTCGGCAGCCCCAGTCAGGTCGTACTCGCTGGGCCTGCGTCGCCGATCGAGGAAAAGACCGGCAAAGTCCCTGGTGCCATTGAAGGCGAAGCCATGAAGATCGTGGAAAAGACTGGTGGCAACGCCGTTAGCCAAAACATGGGTGGCTTCAAAGCGGATCGCTGGAGCGGCAACGATCAACTGTGGTGGACTGGCGGCAAACCCGGCGACAAACTGGCTCTGGAAATCCCTGTCGAACTGGACGGAACATACGACATCGAACTCGTCCTCACCAGAGCCCGCGATTACGCCATCGTGAAGATCTCGCTCGACGACACCGTGCTGGATGCCGGAGTCGATCTTTACAATAATCCTGAGGTCCTCACCACCGGAGTGCTGACCTACCCCAAAATCTCCCTCACCAAAGGTACCCATCGACTAAGTCTGGAAATCACGGGCGCAAATGCAGATGCGGTGAAAAACTACATGGCCGCCATCGACTATTTGCGACTGATACCAACCGCAGAGTAGACGATCTGCTGGCAATTGACCGGGTTTCGTCGTTGGAAAATGCAACCCGAAGCCTCGGGGCGATGCCTGGCTTTGAACAGTCCATCCCTCTTCTGATTCCTCAGCGAATGACTGCGATTGGCGCACCGCGTCCGAAGGGGTAAACTGTCGGGCACAACACTGAAAGATGCTCCGACTGCCGACAATGGCATTCCCATATCCGTAACTCGGGCATTCCGCCACGGCGTGTGATTTTATACGTCATCTGAAGCAATGCGGGGTCGGCGACTTTCATCGATCTCTGTTGCGGCAAGCTGGTTCCGTAAAACCGGATTGTGAATTGGTGCGGAGTTGCTGTTAGCGGATACGGAATTTGTTTATGACGCCAGACGCTGCCGTTTCCGATGATGACCGAGCAAGTCGGATCGCGGAACTGAAACCGCTGATCAATAAGTATCAGATTCCAAGTAACTCAAAGGCGATCAGGCAAGTCGCAAACAGTCTGGGGCCTTATCTGTTGTTGTGGGCTCTGATGTATCTCGCCCTGCAGGTCTCCTGGTGGCTGGTCGTTCCGATCGCCGTTTTGACTGGTGCCTTTCTCGTCAGGATCTTTATCATTTTTCATGATTGCGGTCACGGCTCCTACTTCAGTTCGCCTCGAGCCAACACGATCGTAGGTTTCTTTTTTGGCATGCTTGTTTTCACTCCCTACGAGCAATGGCGGCGAGAGCACGCGGCCCATCACGCCTCGGCGGGCAATCTGGACCGACGAGGACTGGGCGACATCTGGACGATGACCGTGACAGAATATCAGCAGGCATCGGCCTGGAATCGAATTCTCTACCGAGTCGTACGGAATCCGTTCTTTCTGTTTGTGATTGCGCCCGCTTACATGTTCATTGTCAGTCAGCGGATACCGTCGCGGACTACGAAACGGCGGGAGCGGCTTTCGATCTGGCAAATGAACCTCGCGGTGCTGGCGATGGTCTCCACCATGATGTTCATTTTCGGAGTGGTGCCGTATCTTGTGATTCAGCTGATCGTGATTACAGTCGGGGGCTCAGCAGGTTTCTGGCTGTTCTACATTCAGCATCAGTTTGAGGGTGTCTACTGGGAACGGGATAAGAACTGGGACTTTATCGACGCGGCGTTGCAGGGCAGTTCGTTCTACAAACTGCCGAAGATTCTGCAGTGGTTCTCCGGCAACATTGGGTTCCACCACATTCACCATCTCGGACCCAGGATCCCAAATTACAATCTTGAGCGATGTCATGACTCGCATCCGATGTTTAAGGATGTCCATGCGGTGACTCTGTTGTCGAGTTTCAGCGCGATGTCGCATCATCTGTGGGATGAATCATCCCATCGTCTGGTGGCGTTTCGTGAAGTGAAGAAGAGCGCGTGATTCAACAGATCGCACCTTCACGCTGTCCAGACTGACGTATTTTCAAAGGCAACGTTTTGCATGTCCCTTCTCCCCTTGGCAGCAATGGCGTGGACTTAGTGAGCGGCAAGGCGCTAGCCGCCGGTGTCTGGGCGAAAAACACTGGCAAAAACCCGCGGCTAGCGCCTTGCGGCTAAGTGAATCGTCGTTAAGTCCACGCCATTGCCCCCTGGCAAGGGGGAGAAGGTGGCCGACAGGCCGGATGAGGGGGCTGACCTGGCGTTATCCTTCACGCGGTCTGAATTGATGTCTTGGTTCCGAGGCTCCAGCCTCGGAACACGCTGCTCCGGAGGCTCCTGCCTCGAGGGATTCTCGCTGGAGGCAGGAGCCTCCACCAGTGCGTTGCGTTCCAGGGCTGGAGTCGTGGAACGAGGATTGACAGACTCATTTCTGACCGCGCGCGGTATAAACCGCGTCACACAAGGATATCTTTCGCCACTACTCCCGCGACATCCGTCAGGCGGAAGTCACGGCCAGCATAGCGGAACGTGAGTCGCTCGTGGTCCAGTCCCATCAGGTGCAGAATGGTGGCGTGCAGATCATGGACGTGCATCTTGTTTTCGACTGCGAAATAGCCGTAGTCATCCGTCGCTCCATAGGCCATCCCTGACTTGACGCCGCCGCCTGCCATCCACATCGTGAATCCATGCGGATTGTGGTCCCGCCCGTCAGTGCCCTGGGCCGTCGGAGTCCGCCCGAATTCACCGCCCCACAGCACGAGCGTATCTTCCAGCAGACCGCGTGACTTGAGGTCAGTGAGTAGACCGGCAATTGGCTTGTCAACCTCCGACGCATTCTTGGTATGCCCCAGATACAAGTTGCTGTGCTGATCCCACTGAACTTCACTGTCGCTGTGAGTCACCTGCACAAAGCGAACATCGCGTTCCAGAAAACGACGAGCCATCAGGCACTGCCGACCAAAGTCTTCAGTCACCGGATCATCGACGCCGTACAACTTGTGTGTGGCCGCTGATTCCTGTGACAGGTCCTGGACCTCGGGCATTGTAGACTGCATCCGAAACGCCAGTTCAAACGAATTCAGCCGGCCTTCCAGCGCCTGATCAGCGTCGGACTGTTCCAGATGCTGCTGATTCATCATCCGCAGCAGATCGAGCTGTTTTCGCTGCGTCACAAAATCAGTCCTCGGATTCTGAATGTGCTTCACGGAGGATTTCACAGCTCCAATGCTGGCGTTGCCGATAGGTGTCCCCTGGCAATACGCCGGCAGAAAGGCCGAACCCCAGTTGTTGACGCCGCCGTGCGCAAGCGTGGGGCAGATGGTAACGAACGCGGGCAGGTTCTGGTTTTCCGTGCCAAGCCCATAGGTCACCCATGCGCCCATGCTTGGCCGCACAAACTGATCGCTGCCGGTGTGCAGTTTGAGCAACGCGCCGCCGTGAGCCGGATTGGTGCCGTGGACGGATCGCAGGATGCAGAGATCGTCCACGTGCTGCGCGACATGTGGAAACAATTCGCTGACTGGCAATCCACTTTCACCGTAGCGATGAAATTTCCACGGGGATTTCAGCAAATTGCCCTGCTGGGCAAATGTCACACGGGGCAGTGCAAATGGCGGCGGATTTCCGCTGTCTCGAGTCAGTTGAGGTTTCGGATCAAACGTATCCACATGTGACGGCCCGCCTTTCATGAACAGAAAGATGGCTCGTTTTGCCCGCGCCCC
>JBBQSE010000491.1:0-6554 GCA_038214195.1 Planctomycetales bacterium | reverse complement strand
CCAGTGAAATATCCTTCAATTCGATCGTCAGGCCCGAAGACCTTGTGAAGGCTCGCACAATGGGAAGCAGTGAATGAGTTGCCAGGGCTGGCGCTTCGTCAGTGAGCGTGTAGATAATCGTCGAATTTTGTGACATAGGTCGCACTGATTTCCGAAATAGGGTGAACAAGCGGGTCATACCGCGTCAGCAGACAGACCAACAAACCGCCGAATCTGTATCGGCTCGTCACTGACTGCAGAAGTGCAGAATAGCGAATTCAGAAGTTGAGGAATACCGGCGGGATTATCGGCGTTCGAACAGCGTCTGGATTCGGAGGACGGCTCCATTGTCCGGAAATGTGTGAAACGCATGGACGACCAGTCCTTCGGGCAGCAAATCGCATTTCAGCAGACTCAGGCATTCCGGACTGCTGGTGCTTGAGCCCGGCAACGCGACAGCAAGCGTCGAAGTCTGAGCGTCCGTTTCCAATTCCCGATGCAGCGTGAGGTAAATGTCGGCCGTCGCGGATTCCAGCTGATAACTGCAGTGATAGCGCACGTTGGGAGTTTCGATCATGTGGGTGCGATAGCCGATCAGCCGCCGGTCAATCATGCACAACTGCGTAGGCAGCGGGGCGAATTTCGATGTCGCGATCTCCGTCACCGTCGTGTTTTTTGTGCGATATTCCAGCAAGTGTCCGTGCCTTCCCAATCGCAACGTGGCAACCGCGTCTTTCAGCTTCACGGTCGTCTCGCTGACCGTGTCAAACAACTCGGGATGTACCGAGCGTTCAAAAACACGAAGCACCATGTCGGCCACGTTGGCCCGGGCGTATCCAACAGTCATAGGAGTCAGCTCTGTCAATTTTCTTTTAGAGAAATCCCGACGTCGTCGCAACGGATCGGTTGGACGTCGATGAGAACTTGTTTCGAGACCACATCCTGATTGTAGGCACGTCGCACACCGTGGGGAAATACTACAGATCAACGAATGTGACGCTTACAAGAATGCTGCTTCGATCTGTGGAAATTCTTTTTTGAGGGTTGACTTCTCCCCATTCTTCACGCTGCCTTCAGGTTCCATGGATATCATGTGACAACAGAAAGCCGGTTGCTGAGTCTAAATGTTGTTTGTTGCTAGAACAGGATTACCAGAATGCAGATGCGAATGATCTCTCATCAATTGACAATAACTTCGTCGCTTGTAGCGCTTGTGTTCCTGGCGTTTGTTGGCCGTATTGCTTCCTGCCAGGAGCCCGATCTCGCGACGCTGACTCATATCGGTGGCTATTGGTACATTGGCCGCAGTGAACAGCCGACTTACTACTTCAAAGACGCTGATCGGTATGTGGACCTGTTTTCGTACCACAGGAAAGATTCCAACAAGGATGGTATCGACAACGTCAGGATCAGTCATGACGACAGCGCCCTGATCATTGACAGTCAGGGCTATCCGAATCATCCCACCGCCATTTTTCCGAACTCCGGCAACCCGAACAAAATTCTCGTGCAGCAGTTTCAGTTCCGCCTGCCGCTCACACCGAAACTGGCTGACCAGATTACGCGAGTTCCGATGGGGCCGATTGGCGTCGCCCTGAATGGCGTCGTTTTTTTTAACCCGTTTGAACAGGGCGGCATGAACGCTGTGGCCGGGTATTCAGAAGTCTGGCTGGATTCCTGCTGTGGGCATCCTCAACAGACCGGCATGTATCACTATCACAAATATCCCGTGTGCGTGAAGTCTCCGTTTAAGGATGACGGAAAACAACATTCGCCGGTGATTGGATTCGCCTTCGATGGTTTTCCGATCTACGGGCCGTACGAGTCCGAGGGCGTCATGGCCCGAGAACTGGTCGGAGCGAACGCTCTGGATGTCTGCAACGGTCATTCCGACGAACAGCGAGGCTATCATTACCACGTCACGCCGGGCAAATTTCCATATGTGATTGGCGGTTATGCCGGGGTTCCCGAACACACAAACATCCGAGGTCCGCGTTTCAATCAGGTCGGTGCGATCGAGGACAATGCGTCAGGCGAAAGTGGTCAGGGAAAGGAAATCGGAACAGTCCTGCCTGGCAACGCGGCACGGGGAGGGAAGCATTCCATTCGCATCACATTGATCCCCGAGAACGCTCGCCGGGGAATTCCTGATGGCGTTCCTCAGTGGGTCCAGATCGGTCCGTTCGAGGCGATTGACATTCAACGCGACGGCAACATCGTCACAGCTGAAATCGCAATTCCCGAGGATGCCACGGTCGGCGTCTTGCTCGACTGTCACCTGGAATTCTCATCCGCAACCGGTCGCCCTCCGGTCGTGTGCAAGAAAAATGACGTGTTCCGCGTCGTCGCGGCCACGGATGAATGATGCACGCATTCCCTTGTTCCCTGGCTCCAGCATCGCGAGCTTGTCGCTGGAGGCAGGAGCCTCCAGTGCAGTGCGTTCCAGGGCTGGAGCCCTGGAACGAGAATTGACAGCTTCATTCCGGACCGCGCGAAGTAAAGGACCGCTCGAACAGAACAATTATTCGTCGAGCGATCCTTACATGGAATTGCTAATGCAGCGATTCCAGATACGCGATCAGATCCGCCAGTTGTTCGGGGCTAAGATTGCCGACGATGCCAAGTGGCATCATTGAAATCTCCTGCTTGACGCGGTCTTCAATGTCTTGCTGATGCAGTTCACGAGAGATGCCGGTCGCGTCACGCAGCGTGACGGTTTCGGCGCTCTCAAGCACGACAAAGCCGGTGTAAACTTTTCCGTCGGCCATCAGGAAAGTCCACGTGTCGAAGCCCTGGGCAATCTTCTTGCTCGGCAGCACGATCGATTCGATCAGTTCGGCACGTTTGTATCGCTTGCCGATGTCCACCAGGTGTGGCCCTTTTGGCTGCTGACCGTTGGCGAACGTGTGGCAGTTGATGCACGACTGTTGCTTGAACAGCAGCACGCCGTTCGCTGCATCACCGGGAGCCGCAGCAGCTCGTTGAGCGACGACGTCGAATGCCAGATTCGCAATGGCGTTCGGATCGTTGGGGTCGGCTTTCGGGAGGACGATCGCTTTCTCCTCTTCCCTCATTGCCACGTCAACCGCGCTGATACCGTCGAGATTGACAACGTGTTTTTGAAGCTGCTCAGTAAGGTGCGCCTTCAGCGATTCGTCACCTTCAGTCATCGCCACCTTGATTGCTGCCGCGATGCGATCGGATTCACTCCACCTCTGGCGATCGTAGTATGGTCCAGTCGTGTCCGGTCGAGTTCCCCACCATTTCGGACTATCAACTGTGAATTCACCTTCACGGTAATACAGTCGAATCAGCGTCGTCCACACCTCGCGGCGCAAGGCTTCGTCACGACTGGTGCTGAGAACTTTGAACAGACCATCGACGGTTTTGGGATCGTGCATGCGTTTGAGTGCTGCCAGCGCTCCCGCGCGATGCGGACCGTTGATCGCATCCAGGCAGGCATCGATCGCGTCGAGATCGACGAGGGCTTTAACAGCCAGATGCGGGATGACACGGTCTGGGTCAGGGTTTCGCCAGGCGTCTTTGTTTCCTTCCTCGGCGAGCGGCAGGGCGTCAGCCCTCCGAGAAATATCGCGAGAAACTCGGGGGGCTGACGCCGCCCCGCTCGCCGACGACAGATCGCTGAGTTGCAATAATTCATTCGCAGCACGCACTTCATCCATGCGACCCATCGCGACGATTGCCGCGGCGCGGACTCGCGGATTGCTGTCGTCGAGCTTGGAGAAAATGGGAGCAATCAGCCCCTTGTCGATTTGCGATCGGCGATCGGCCGCCGCCCGGATGACGTGTTCTCGCAGATCCCGGTCAATCAGCAGCGAACCAAAGGCGGCCTTGAATCCGTCCCACGAAATCTGCCGCAGCGTCCAGACAGCCGCGACGCGCGAATGCAGCAACGCCGAATGATCTTTCGCGAGCGCGAGCAGTTCGTCGGCGAGCGGCAGGGTGTCAGCCCTCCGAGCAGTACCGGCACGTGAATCTCGGAGGGCTAACGCCCTGCCACTCGCCAGTCGCACGGCGTCCGACGGACTACGCAGCATCTGCACCAGTTCGGCATCGTTGAGACTTCCCAAATCCGCCGCCGGATGTGCCACGAAATTACTCGGCGTGATCATCGCCACGAAACCAACGTCCGGACGTTCGAACGCGAAGTTACCGTTCTTCCAGCTGGTCACGAACAGGCGGCCGCTGGCGTCGGCATCGGCATCGGTCGGACGCGGGATTTTCAAAAACGTGTCCTGCTGCGCATCATATGTCGCGCCGTGTTTTGGCAGGAGATGGCTAAAGACCTCGCTGCGCCCCCAGTCGCATGTGAGCAGCATGTCGTTGTACGGAGCGGGCCAGCGGTCGTCCTGAAAGTACAACGCCCCGCAGCCGGAACCACCACCGTAGTCCGCCAGCGGCGGCATGATTTCTTCGGTGAAATTCATGTAGAACGAGGGGTATCCGTAATGCGCCGTCTGCATGATGTGAGACAGCCTGATGTCCCAGCCGCCGCCATCGTTCGTGTTGTCTCGCGTGAAGATGTTCATCATGGGATCGATGGCGATGTCCACGATATTCCGCTGGCCCCATGAGAAGATTTCCATCTCGGTGCCGTCCGGACGAATGCGAACCACGCCGCCGCCGCGTTTGCTCAGCGTCGTACCGTCTTTCGCGACGGCCTTGTTGAATCCGAAGTCACCGACGGCAATGTAAATCCAGCCATCAATCCCCATGCGGATTCCGTTGGTTGTGTGGTCGGCACCGCGCTTGTTGACTTCCTCGGTGCTGATGCCTTCGATCAGCACTTCGCTTTCATCAGACGTGCCGTCGCCGTTGACGTCGCGGTAGACTGACAAAAACGGCGGGTGCAGCACCCACAACGAGCCGTGGTCATAAATCAGTCCACGAGGATGGTCCATCTTTGCGAAATCGTTGAACTGATCAGCCTTGCCATCGCCATCGATATCAAGACAGCGGACAACCTTGCCGCGACCGGGTTCTTTGCCGAGCGACCCCTGTTCATCGACTCCCACGAACACTTCGCCGGCGACAGACGTTGTGATACAGACCGGATACGTCACTTGCGGTGGACCTGCGAACAGACCGACTTCGAAGCCTTCCGGAGCCTTCACGTCATCAATCGACGCACCGCCTCCACCACCAGCAGCCACGCCATCCGGTAACGGAGGCAAGTCCCCGGGATACGCTTCAATTTCCCAGATGCTTCCCCAGCCGCCGCCATTGGAACCGTTGAATGTGATCTTAAGGAAGCGTGCGTCGTCAGCTTTAATCGCGTCAACAGACAGACCGCGAGGTTCCTTGTTTTTGGACTGGTCCGCCTGCATTGTCCAGTCATTGCCGTCGGTGGACGATTCAATCGTGTACTGGTAAGCCGTGTTCTTCGATTCCCAGTGCAACCGCACGTTGCGAATCGATTGTGGCTTTTCCATGTCGATCGTGATGGATTCGCCCGAATTCGGTCCGCTGGCGCACCAACGCGTGTCGAGTCGCCCATCGACGGCGTTCTTTGCGAAGTTCTTCTTGCCGGTTTCTTCGCTGCTGGCAGTGGCCTTTTGATTGAACACCAGGTTGCCCTCGCCGCAGCAGCCCTGAGTCAGAATTGGAGAATTCTTTTCGATCGTCACGTTGACGAGCGCCCGCATTTCTTCGTCGATCTGTGGTGTGATTGGAGTGAAGTCTTTCTCCGGATCGCGACCGACCGCCCACAATAAACCGCGAGTCATCATGTCCATGTAAACGGGTTCGACCATGGTCTCGTTGTAGTGGCCGACTGTCGTGGCGAAGACTCGAGTGCCGTGATAGTCGTTGGTCCAGATGCAGACTTGCGGCTGATCGTCACCCTGGCGATTGGCGATGCCCAGTGGAGTCGCCGTGTCGAATACCTTTGCTGAGTGATACAGCTCTCCCTTCGGTGTGACGAACCGTTCGCCGAAACCTGCCATGATCGGGTGATCCGGCTGTTTATTGTTGATCGTGTACGAATAATGCGGCCCGTGGCCTGGCGACTGAACGCCGCAGAATTCAAACCAGCGATCGTCGCCAGTCCGATAACAATGCATCGCGCAGTGAATCAGGATCGCTGGCAGTCCTTCCCGATGCGGCTTCAGAATGCGATCGACGAATTCCTTATCCGTGACCCCGGCAAAGCACTCATTATGCACGACGATGTCAAACCCATCCGCCCAGTTGGGATCGTCATAGAGCGGAATTTTTGTGTCGGTCGTCGTCCCGCCCTGATGCACCACAGTCCAGCGGACGTTAGCTCGGGCGCTGATGCCACGCGTGAGAATCAGTTTCTGCCGATCGTAATCATGACAACATCCGCCTGTGACCAGCAGAGCCTGAATCGGGCGATTGGAATTGACAGCGACTTTCGCTTCAGTCTCCTCCTGCGCCTGTAATGTCTCAGATATCGATAACAAGAGCAGGAGAAACGCGAACGCAGATCGATCAAAACGCATGTTCAAACTCAACTGAGGCGGGGCGTGAGGGAAGCAAAGCAGCCAGAGATCACCGAGGGTAAGTCAGCATCGTGGGCAAAGCTACCAGGA
>JBBQSE010000490.1:0-6635 GCA_038214195.1 Planctomycetales bacterium | reverse complement strand
CAGGATCACGTGAAGACACTGCTGGAAGGTGTCGATACGACGGTTTTCAAACTGACGAAACAGGCGCGGCATACGGTTCCGGGCCGTGACGATTCCTTCAGCGCGTTGTTCTGCAATCCCGATTCCCCGGAAGACGCACTGGACGAACGATACAGCTCGGTTCGTTTCTTCCGTCGCGTGCTCAAGGCACCGTTGCGACGAGAACAGATTTTGGGGTTGCTCGACAGGAATCTGTCCATTCAGGATTCATTTCATCGCTTGTGTCTGAGTTGCGTATTAGACTCGCGACCGCGTACAAGTACTGAAACGTTTGCATACCAGAAAGACATTGAAGCCAAGCTCGAAAAGACCATCGCCGATTCTGTCGCCCTGAATGACAGCTTTTTGATGGATCATTTTTCATTGCGAAAAGTGATTCTCGATCTGCGTGACGCATGGTTGCGGCGGCTGGCACGGCCTATGAATTTCGATCAACGAAATGAACTGGAGGAGCGGTTCCGTGAGCAATTCGGCGTGACTCTGGAGCGAGATCGCGACTCAATTCACGAATGGGATTACAAACGCATCGATGACGAATCCTTCATCATTCAACTGGGAGCGGAACTCGTCAGGCATTGCCATCCTTACTGGATCTTGCGTCGCGGCACGGCCAGCAGAAACTATCGCGCCCAGTTGTTTATCCCGACGGACCAAAGCAAAGAGCACGTTGACAGCGCGTTGGCATTGCTTCTGCCCAGCGGGTTTTCTGTCACTGCGTTTTGCGAACCCACTTCGCCCGATATTCGCGCGACGTCGCCGGTGAATCCGTTTTTGGCTTTGGCGTACTCCACGGAGGGCGTGGACAAGCTTGACGAGATTAGTTCGCTCGACTACTACAACAGCGATCCGACATTGCGGACTCTGCTGGAAACGACCGAAGATCCCGATGGCAGCACGATCTTTGACGTGAGTGCCGGAGTTCGCAACGGTGGAATTGGTTATGTCGACCCCTCTTATGTTCGTAACCCCGCGCTCTCATCGTTGAGATGGCGACCATGGCATCGTTCTGAGACTCGACAAAGAGTGGAAGAAAAGAGAGTCGTCGATGCTTTGCTCTACGCATTGTTTCCGGGAGAACCAGCCGCAGGATCCGAACTCGCCAACCTGGCTGCCGACCTGAACAAATTTGGTTGGCAGGTGCCTTTGTTCGAAATGCAGAAAGGCAATAGGTTCCAGTTTTCGCGACTGCCGCTGTGGCTTATCGATAACAAACCAGTGCAGGATCATCAAACTCAAGAATTGAGTGGCTGGGACGTCGGGAACTCAGTCACGTCGGACGCTGGGCTGGCCAATGTCGTAGAAAAACTGAAGGCCGCCTCAGTCGATCAAAAATGGTTGGGAAGAATTCTCAAAGAGAGCGACATTTTCTGGACAGAAGTCCTTGCGGAAGTCAATGTGGCGGCCAAGAACTCACAGAGACGAAAGCTACTCGAACAGTATGTCGAATGGCTGGGTAACAAGAGTCGAGCGTGCAAACCTGAAGATTCGGCTAGACACTGGTGGAATGCAGTCCTTGAACGCGCGGGCGAAATGCTGTCCTGATGCCCAAAATGTGTAGACTGAGTGAAGCGTCATGCCCGACAAAATACTGCTGATTGCAGACGACGAGTCACTCGGTCGGTTGCGACAATTCGGAGATTTGCCACTGGAGTTTCTCCGAACACAAACGCTCCAGGAACTGATGGAATGGCACCTTAAGCATCGCCATGGGGTGGCTGTTGTTTCGCAAAAGTTCTTTGCTCCGGAGGCTGGCGGCAAGGCAACCGCCGATTCGGATATCAAAGACTGGCTGGTCCGTGGTCTGCCTGACACAACCGTCTGCTGGCTGAGCATTCCGACTCAATCGACCGATGCTTCACCACGCAAGCCCGCAAGTAAGAAAAGCTCCGGCTCTGCGGAGTCGCCATTCGCAGAAAGTCTTCGCCGTTTTGAAGAACTTACGACGACGATCACGAACCGCAGACAACTGCGAAATTCCAAGCTGCACGCAGTCCTGATTGTCGTGTTTCCGAACAGCCCGTCTGCCGCCGATGCACTGCTGCTCAAGAGCACGATGGCGACCTCAAACCACGCCATTCGGCAATCGTGCTATGTGATGATGCCCGAACTCGAAGCCAGTTCAGATCAGGGGCATGTCTTTGACGCAGTACATGTCTGGCCGATCTCTGTTTCCGGGCTGTTGCTTTCGCTGTTGCTCAACGGGCCACCAGTGGACTGGAATCAGGGATCTGCAGCATTTTATGTCTGGAGGAATTATTTTCTTGTCCCCGATCTCAACACGACCACTCTTGATCGATCGCTGGCGCGGGGGACGGAGGCGTTTCAGCATCAGCTCGCGGCAAATATCGATCAGGACAACACGGCCGCTGAAAATGTCAAACGCGGCGATGCGATATCGGACCTGCCATCATCGCCGCACTGGCCCCGCGTTTCATGGATTGACCAAAACATTCTGCCCACAGTATCGGCCATGCAGGATCGTTCGCGATGGGATGCAAATCTGAAAAACGCAGGAAGCGTAGAATCGCTGGAACAAACCAGGCTGGTTCTGGAACATCAGGTCGCGGAATCTCAGCAGGCACAACGGCACTGGCAGCAGATTGCAGGTAATCCAGTCGCGGCGGGGCGAATTCTGAACGACCGGCGTTCGATCGTCTCGTCTCCCCTTGAACAGGTGAATTATCTTCGCCGCCAGCAATGGTCAGATCTTTCTCAAACGGATTCAAAGATTGCAACCGACATTCAGACGTTTGATGAATGTTCGCAGCACTACGTACTCAGCCAGCACGGGTTCGTCAGTCAGTTTCGTCGCGTCTGCATTGCAGCAGCCGTCGCCGCATGCGTCCTCTATTTCTGTCTGGCGATGGCTGATGGTGTCTTCGGTGGTACGGGACCAGCGTGGTTGCTGGCATTCTTTGGACTACTCGGAAGCTTCACCGGCGCGTTTCTATTTCTGGATCTGGAAACTCGGGCGGGGAGACGTGCGGAGGCAGAACTTAGAAAAGAACTTGAAACCCTTGACGAACAGGTCAAACAGAGGCACCGGGACGCCGTAGAATCTGTCCGCACCGCAGAGGCGCTGCGACGAATTCGTGTACTCGAATTGCTGGACGCCCGCAGCCGCTATTTGATGCGACGCGTCGCGCAGGCAATGCAGCGGATGACGCCACAATCGGGCACTCGCGAATGTGCGGCGTCCGACATGCAGATATCCAGCGAAGAAAGCAACCAGACGACGTCAGCTCTGGGCTCGATTCAGCGGCGACTTTTTCGTTCCTGCCTACAACTGCAGCAGGTGTTCATACAGAACCATAACGAACAGGAACAGCAGGAAGAATTGAAAGAATTCGTCGCTCGCCTGTGTGATCAATTCCTGAATGAATCGTGGCGACCGTTTGCAAAAGACGCAGACCTGGCACTCCGAGGCTACTATCCGCAGGACCGCCTTTTGCCGCTTGTTGATGCGTTTCGTGAGCGACTTGAATCAGAACTCACGCAATGGTTTCAGATGCAGGCCGTGACCAACAGTCGACCGCAGGAAGCTGCGTCCGGAAATTCGTGGCAAACGTCGCTCCTGAGTATCTGTCGTCAGTCATTCCCTGAGACGATGAGTTGTCGAATGGATGCCACGCTTAGCCCCGACCACTCCGACCGTCATACGCAGTGTCTGATCCTGCGAGAATCCATTGTTCCGTTTCTGCAGGAAGGAATCAGGGATTTGCAGCCTCTGCGAATGGAATCTTTCGCTGCCGACGTTTGGACCGATTTTCCGTTTGCCGGTATACTGTTTCATCAGGTTCCAGTTTCAATTGATGCCGACGAAACGAATTTGCTTGTCCGCCCATTTAACGTGGGTTCAACCAACACGGCAGAGGCCACGGAAATCTCAAACGGAGGTCATAATCCATGACCCCGGAGTCCTTTCGAGATGAAACGCTGGGAAAATGGTCATCGCACCCTTCATGGCAGAGATTTCGCCTTCGCACGGCGATTGGCTGCATCACGGCAACAGCCAGTTCATTGATTGGTTTCGTCGCGTGGTACGCCGTCGATCCGTCGCACTGGCAATCGATTCTGCAGAATTCAAAACTGCTGCTTATGGTCGCTGCTTGCGTGTGTGCCGCTGTTTGCGGATTCCTTGTCGCTACCGCAACGATTGCCCGTATTGCCGCTCTGCAGATTCGCACCAAACGGAGTCGTGGAGGCCGATCGTGGCGTGGTGCTGTTGATCTGTGGATACTGGCCATCGTCATCTTGATCGCGGGCTGCGGTCCGTGGTGGCTGGCAGAAATCCCCGGCGTTAATCCCACCGTCCGACAATTCCTCCGAGCCTTGGCATTTGTGCCGCTCATCGGCATCGTATACCTGATTCGACATGAGGAAACGGGCAGCGATGGTGATGGTTCAGCGCGACGATTTCCCTGGCGATCGGTCATTAGTCAGGCCATGTTCTGGGGAAATTCTGTCGCTCTTCTGCTTTATACACTTCGGGATGTTGCCATCCTGAAGCAATCGACATGGCTGCAGGACATGGTCGAAAAATACGTTCCGGCACTGGGAGACAAATTACCGTTACTGACCGTGCCGCTCATTCTCGCAGCGTCGCAGATCCTGCTGCTACTGTTTTGGCGAACCACACGAGCGGCGGATGACGCCGCAGAGGAACTCGCTTTTGAACAACCAACGAAACCAGGCACCGCAGGACTCGCACACGACGGTCGTTCCAGCGCTGCTCAAGCGTCAACCAGTTCCACACTTCCCGCGTGGGTCGGTCAAGTGCTGCAAGGGGCACCGCATGTGATCGACTCTAAGACCGATCGCCCCGTCATCGGACCGGAAGACATTGCACCGCCGACTGCCGACCATCATTGGGACAGTCTATTCGGCGGCCTGTTGCGACCGACGGAAGATCAGGTCGCCGTTCTGCGTCAATTTGACGAACTGCATGAGTCCGTCCTGAAGTCCGTCGCTGGAACGTACACTCGCACCGGCGAAGAAGATTGCGCGGATCTGCTTGTCTGCGGCCCGCACGGCAGCGGTCGTACAACATCCCTGATTGCTTGTGCCGTCCATGCGGCATTCGTTCGCGGCCAGTATGTCGTTGTTCTGGTATCTGACCCCCAGCGAGAACCCCTGGCGAAACAACGAGTCGTTCGTTTTCTGCAATCCCTGTCGCTGCATTACTATGTTTCATGCGATGTCTTGCAGGACGCCACGGTCGAATCCTGGCTGCGATCAGAGGCCACGCTGCCTCATGTTCTCATTGCCACTCCGGAATCACTCGAACGCTCGTTCTACGGACACGAAACGAACGACCTCGAACGGCTGCGAAACCTGGTTCGCTTACCCGAAGTGTTTCTGATCGACGATCTATCATCCTTCACGGACCAGGCCATATTTCATTTGCCATTTCTCATTGACAAGCAACGACTGCTCCTGGAAGCGGACGGTCGATTCCTGCAAACGGTCGTCACAACTCGTCTGCTGTCTCGACTGGGAGCCGAACTGGCCAGCGATCGTCTGCTGGGGCGAATCGGGCTGAATCCTGATCGACACCATGTTCGCCTCAGACCTCGAAAACCTGCCGCGACATGGCGAGTTCGCGTGCATTCGACAGATGTCACTCAATGTGTCCACAGCATCGCGGTTGACTGCCTTGGTCGAGGCTTGGATGTCGTCATCTTCCGCCCCGGCACGGATTCCGCCCAGCAGCGAAACCAAAAACGCACGCTGGCCCATGAAAGCGGTTCCGATCGCATCGAAGTGCTGGGAGATATCGAGCAGGCATCGGCCACAAGTATTCCCGATGGTGTCGATGCCATCTTTATGGAAGAAAGCTACGGCACCGACGCCAGCCTGGCACTGAGGATGGAGCATGGTTCGCCCGACACCGTCATCATTCAGGTCTGTAACGTGCTGCGGTCGATGGCCGTAGACTCCGACGCCTGCCTGCCGGTCTTGACGAGTCGTTCGGCGGAACAAATCCGCACGGCTCATCTGGCGACGGTTTTGCGATTTCTGACGCCAATGTCACCGATGCCGTTGTCTGTCGTGCATCGATTTGGAATTGTTCCTTCGGGCACATCGATCGCACCATCGGAATCTCCAATCACCGACGCACCACTGGAATTCGATCACGACCTGCCGACAAACACAGTGCCGCCGCTCGACGGACTTGCTGTGCTGAAGAAACGCAGTGTACTCGTACTGTTCGATGCAACGTGGCATGAGCACGGAATGGGTTTCGCGTTACGCAACGATGGGGAAAATTCGCAACTGTCTGTGTATCGAGCTAAAACGATACAGGCTCCACGACTGGCGGAATGGTTTGAAGACAATCGACTTGTGCCGGAACGTATTGTGACGGATCTGGCCCACACGAATCAACTTCGTCTGATCCTGCGAAACCGCAGCCTCACTGTCAGCGCTCTGCAACATCCGGTATCCACAGGTCGCGTTCGAGTTGACAGTGATCCGTGGATCGGTGATGGTTCAGATCGTCATCTGTTGGTAGAATCCGTTTCATGGACAATTCCGGAACCGTGTCAGGCCGTAGATTTTCGAGGCAGCTTTGCGGACGGCTACCGATGGTGCCT
>JBBQSE010000489.1:0-6638 GCA_038214195.1 Planctomycetales bacterium | reverse complement strand
TCCGAATCTGATCGAGACGAAATCTCTCATCGTCTCACGACAAATTTCAAAAAATTTCGACGGGGCTCAACCAGAAGCTCTGCCCTATGACGACAGCCTGCAAGGGGGAGAAGGTGGCCGACAGGCCGGATGAGGGGGCTGTCCTGGAGTTCATCTGATGAACCAGAAAACAGTTGATTCTTCCCCCTCACCCTAGCCCTCTCCCCCCGTGGAAAACGTGTCAAGCTGGAAAATCAATTGCGGGGGAGAGGGGACAATCGCGAGAAAATCAACAGCATCATTTTTGACTGCGTGAAGTATAACCCGCCAGACACAGGACAACGAAAATTCGCAATCACACCGTCTTCCCGGATCAACATGAAAACTGCCTGAGATTGCTATGAAACCACTGCCACCTGACTATCTCACGTTGCCCGCATCAGAAAAGCAAACGCTGCTTTGGAGCAATATCGTCAGCAACAAGTTTGCAGACGACGAATTGCCCGAAGACTCCTGGCTGGGATTCATGTGGAAAGCCTTCACCGGAGGTCTTTTTGGAAAGCAGTTTCTCCGCAAGACACTGCTTCACGACGGAGATGAATTACCCGATGGCCGACCGCGTCTCATTCATACACATGGCACCGTGTGTCAGATAAAATTCGAACCCAACGGCTGTGGCCCGTTTACAGGAACGCTGTCGAGCGGCGCAATCGGGCTGCTGAGGGTTTCACTGACGCTGCCCTCTTCGGAATTCACTCCGGGATTTGCCGTCAAGTTTTTGGTGGATGGCCAGCGGTCACAAAATATTGTCTGCATCCCTTCGATCAACGGACAGGCCGAAGATATGAATGTGTTCCTGAGGTCCGGGTCAAACCGGCACTCGATGACCGTCCATGGCCTGGAATTCAAGTTTCTCGCGTATATGTTCTCACGTGCCGCAAAGTCGATGAACCCGGCCAAGCTTAAGTGGTACTATCTTCCCCTCGATCACTTCGCGGCCATGCGTGCCGACGGAACTACAGAAGAAAAGCCGGTTGTACCGTATGAACTCATCTTTCTGCCCACACCGGAATCGCAGATGAGTCGGGAAGCAAGTACCGATTTCCGTATTCGACTCAGAGAAATCCCTTCAGGCACAGTCCTCTATCAGGTACTCGCCGCACAGACCCCGACATCGCGCCCAGTGCATATTGGCCAGTTGCGAACCACCAGTGAATTCGTCGCGTCTCATTACGGTGATGAAAAGATCTACTTCCAGCATGATCCAGGCCCACTTTTGTGAATATCTCTGGAACACCCTATGATCGGCCTTGTCGGAATCGTCCTGTCACTGCTGTTGCTGATGTATCTGGCCTACCGCAATGTCAGCGTGCTGGTACTCGCGCCGCTGTGCGCGATGCTGGCGGTGATGCTCGATGGCGGACTGCCGGTGCTGGCGACATACACGCAGATCTTTATGGTCAGCGTGGGACAGTTTATCACGCTGTTCTTTCCGCTGTTTCTGCTCGGCGCGATCTTTGGAAAGCTGATGGAAGATTCCGGCGCGGCTTCGAAGATTGCCGACGTGATTGTTCGCTCGGTCGGCGGCAAACGCACGATCCTCGCAATCGTGCTGAGTTGCGGAGTGCTGACATACGGCGGCGTGTCTTTGTTTGTTGTCGTTTTCGCCGTGTTTCCTTTGGCCAAGTCGCTCTTTCAGCAGGCCAATATTCCCCGCCGACTGATTCCCGCCGCGATCGCGCTCGGCTCATTCACATTCACGATGACGGCGATGCCCGGCACGGTGCAGATTCAAAACCTGATTCCCATGCAGTTCTTTCGCACCACGCCATTCGCGGCCCCCGGACTGGGCATCATCGGCAGCGTCATCATGCTGGTGCTCGGAATGCTGTGGCTAAACCGACAGGCCAAAAAAGCCAGCCAGCGCGGTGAAGGATTTGAAATCAATCGTGAGCCGCAAGGCGCTAGCCGCGGGTGTTCTCCAGAAGATTCCGAACAAACACCGGCGGCTAGCGCCTTGCCGCTCACTACATCAACAGCCCGTAGCGACGGGGGCTCGCAGATTCTGCGCGCACTACCGTCCGCCTGGACCTCATTCACCCCCATCATTTGTGTGGTCGTACTGAACCTGGTGTTTTTTAGACACCTGATTCCAACATGGAATACTACGTATCTTGCCGAAGAACAGTTTGGCCACACGGAGCTCTCCAAAGTCCTCGGAACGTGGTCAACAATTCTGTCGATGCTTGCCGCAATCGCCATCACGATCGTTCTGCATTTTCGCAGCGTTGAGCAACTCAAAAAGTCATTGGCGGAAGGAGCCCGCTCGTCGCTGTTGCCGGTCTTCAACACCGCCTCCGAATATGGCTACGGCAACACCATCAAGTCACTCGCAGGATTCGCCATCGTCCAGAAGTTCGTCACCGGCATCGCTCCCGGCAACCCGCTGATCTCGGAAGCCATTGCCGTCAACTCGCTCGCCGCCATCACCGGTTCGGCCTCCGGCGGCCTCAGCATCGCCCTCAAAGCCCTGGGCCAAACCTACTACGACCGAGGCGTCGCCGTCGGCATCAACCCCGAACTCCTCCACCGCGTCGCCTCCATGTCCTGCGGCGGCCTCGACAGTCTCCCCCACAACGGTGCAGTCATCACACTGCTCCTCATCTGCGGCGTGACGCATCGTCAGGGCTATAAAGATGTCGGCGTTGTCTCAGTCGTCTGCCCACTGTTTGCGACCACCGCCGTACTGGCGCTGGGGACAGCGTTTGGGTCGTTTTGAACGGAAACACCGAAAAATACGACCTCCGGGCCAAATCCGCGAGCCGCGGAGGGCAAACTCGTCTTCGTTGATTTGCAACAAATTGGTAGCATCCACTGTCAACTTGAGATAGTCGATCAACTTCGAAACCACGGAGGGTTTCCTGATGTCAAACGCAAACCAAAATGAAATCAACTTCGATGGACTCACACAGTTTCTGAAGACGATCGGGTTTGACCAATCCGTCAAGCTCAACAATTCCCTAGTATTCCATCACCGCACGTCAGGAACAATCGTAACGTTGTCCATTCCGGATGACGGACAAACCGTGCGTTCTGCGGATTTGTTGTCCATTGCAATGCGACTTGAAAGCCAGGCACTGATCGAGCCTTCGAAACTGAGCCAATTCAAATCCGGCAAACTGCCAATGGCGTCATAGGGAGCGATGCGTTGAATCCAACGACGACGTATGGTCAGCTATTCGAGTATCTCGAAGGACAGGGCTTCCGTGATGTTTCCCGATCCGCTATTGAGAAAGTTTTTGAGCATCAGTCGCTTGGAATTTTGTTTGCATTTTCGATGATCGATCAGGCAACCAACAACAGCGTTGTTCGTGAGGCAGATGCTTTGTCAGTGGAGTTTCAGCTGCAGCAACGCGGCCTACTGGACGGCAGACTGGCAATCGTCCGCATCATCGACGAAATTGAGACGGAATAATCTCAAGGTCGTTGCGCAACTTTCTGAATGAAACGGACGTTGATCAATTGTAGATTGCGTCGTGACGAATCGGTCTAAACACCGACGGGACTTTTCAGCAGCGCCGCGATACCCATGCCGCCGCCGATGCAGAGGGAGCCGACGGCCGTTTGAGAGTCACCCCGTTGTATCTTCCACGCAAGGTGACACAGCAACCTCGCGCCGCTGGCGGCGAGAGGATGGCCGAGGGCGATCGCTCCGCCGGTGCTGTTGAACTGCAGGCGATGGCCATCGGCGGTCTGTAACGGAGATGTTACATTTGACAGATCAAGTGACAGGTTCAGATCTCGCAGGCAGGAGAGGGTTTGGGCGGCGAAGGCTTCGTTGATTTCAAGGGTGTCGATCTGTGACCACGCGGTCGATGTTCGATTCATGAGAGCCTTGATCGCATGGACCGGGCCGAGGCCCATGCGAGCGGGATCGCAGCCGATGACAAGGCCGTCGATCCATTCTGCCAGAATCGGCCAGCCGTGCTCGAGCGCGAAGTCCCGTTCCGCCAGCAGCACCATCGCCGCACCGTCGTTGACGCCGGAAGAATTGCCGGCGGTGATGGTTCCGTCGGACTGAAACACGGGTTTCAATAGTGAAAGTTCCGCCTGCGTAACGTCGGGGCGAGGATGCTGGTCTGTGGACAGTGTTCCGATGGCGGTCAGTTCGGAGTCGAACGCACCCCGGCGCTGGGCGATGCCGTACAGTTGCTGGCTGCGGACGGCAAACGCATCCTGCTGGTCGCGCGAGATCCCAAATGACGACGCCAGCTCTTCGGTCTGTTCGCCCATGTGACGATTGCTGAAACTGTCTACCAAACCATCCCGCTGCATCGAATCAATGGCACTCGCCAGATCCGCCGATTGCCCCTTTGGCGGTCGAGGAACAAGCAGCGGAGATTGCGACATCGATTCCGTCCCGCCAGTCAGTACAGCCCGCGCTTCTCCGGCTCGAATGGCGGTCACACCCATCAGAGCGGAATGCATTCCGGAGCCGCACATCATGTTAATCGTCGTCGCGGGTGTCTGGAGGGGCAGGGCGAGTCGCACGGCAATCTGCCGCGCGATATTCATCCCATGTCCGGCAGCCAGCACATTGCCGATAATGACCTGATCGATGAGTGATCGGTCAACGTCCCTCAGCACCGCGTCGCCAGCGACAACGCCAAGATCGACGGGAGACAAATCAGCCAGCGCGCCGCGAAAACGGCCGAACGGTGTGCGTTTGGTGGAGACGATAACGGCTCGTTTCATAGATGTTCTTTCTCGTCGCAGGCGAAACTTCCTGTTCCGAGGCCCCTGCCTCGAAACACACGTCACTGGAGGCAGGAGCCTCCGGGCAGCACATTCCAGGGCAGAAGCCCTGGAACGAGTTTAGATCTTCATCACCCCCACCTCGCGGATGATCGGAGTGAACTCCATTTGATCGACGACGTGATGCTGAATGTCAATTCCCGGAGCGACTTCGATCAGTTCAATGCCTTCCGGCTGGAGGCGGAAGACGGCTCGTTCCGTGACGATGATCACATCGCGTTTGGAGTCACGTGCCATTGGGCCGCTGAAGGAGACTTGTTCGACGTTTTTGACGAACTTTGCAATGCGGCCTTCGTGGACGATGCAAAGCTTGCCGTTTTGGTATTCGACTTCCAGTCCGTCCGTCGTCAGCGTGCCACAGAAGACCAATCGGTGGGCGCTCTGGGAAATATTGACGAATCCGCCGACTCCGGCAAAACGAGTTCCAAAGCGGGAGACGTTGACGTTGCCGTGTTGATCCACCTGAGCCGCGCCAAGGGCCGCGAAGTCGAGTCCGCCGCCGTCGTAGAAATCGAACTGGGATGGCTGGTCAATGATCGCCTGCGGTTGCCGGGACGCCCCGAAATCTAACCCGCCGGCCGGCGCGCCGCCGATAGGGCCGCTTTCCACTGTAAGAGTCACGTCGGACAACAGGCTTCGTGCAGCAGCGACCTCGGCGATGCCTTCTGGCAGGCCAATTCCGAGATTGGCGATCGAGCCGGGCCGAAGTTCGTCGCAGGCTCGCCGGGCGATAATTTGGCGGGCGTTGAGAAGAGCTGCTGTTCCGGTTTTTTCGTAGGACGGGCACTCTTGCCCGTCGCTTGATTCGACGGGCAGATGTGCCCGTCCTACGTCGGCCGCTTCACAAAACTCCAGATTAAACGGCTCGCCAAACGTCTGCCAGTGTTCATGTTCTTCGGCGACGACGATATGCGTGACCAGCCGACCTGGGACTCGGACCGATTGCGGCAACGCGGGCTTGTCGAGAATGCGTTTCACCTGAGCGATCACGATTCCACCATGATTGTGCGCGGCCTGAGCGATCGGCAGGACGTCTCCAATGACGGCTTCTTCGTCCATCAGCAGATTTCCAAACGGATCGGTCGCTGTCGCGCGGATCAGTCCAACATGAATGGGAAACGTGTGGAACATCAGCCACGTTTTGCCTCTCAGCGTGACTCGCTCGACAAGCTCTTCCGTCGTCTTCGCATTCAATCGCCCGCCGCCGTTTAGGGGATCGATGAACGTGCCAAGTCCCACATGCGTCACACAGCCCGGGCGGCCAGCGGCGATGTCGCGAAACAGATGACAGATTACGCCCTGGGGAAAGTTGTACGCCTCAATCTCGCCAGCGAGCGCCATCTGACCGAGTCGCGGACATAGCCCCCAGTGGCCGCCGATAACGCGCCGCAGCAGGCCGACATGCGCCAGATGATTCAGGCCGCGCGTTTTGCCATCGCCCTGACCGGCGGCATAGACGAGCGTCAGATCACGCGGATGCTGTTGCGTGAGAAATCGTCGTTCCAGCGCGGCGGTCAGTGCTTCCGGATGGCCCGCGCCGACGAAACCGCCGCATGCGACCGTCATGCCGTTACGAATGTGCAGCACGGCCTCATCCGCCGAACACAGTTTGGATGCCAGTGGTGTTTCCTGATATGGCTGAGTGTTCATTTCACATTCTGTGCAAGAAATATCCAGAAAGCGGCTGAATGCGAGAACGAAATTTGCGTTCCCTGTCACTTTCGGCATCACGACGGAGCGTGATGAGCACATTGTACTCCTCACGCTCCGCCGTGAGGCTTGTCTTCAACTCAACGCAGACGTGCAATGTTCGATATCTGGTAGATTCAATCGTGTCGCACGCC
>JBBQSE010000488.1:0-6640 GCA_038214195.1 Planctomycetales bacterium | reverse complement strand
CTTTTTTTTTTTTGCTAACTGGTTCATGTTATACACCCGATGCCCCAGCTCGCCAAACCTGTTCCGGCGGCCCTCCGGCTTGTTGTGTTGGCCTCGCGGCCGCTTCGGGTTAGTAAAATACACTAAATCGACACCCCACTTGCCAGGGGGAGAAGGGACATGAAAAACGTTGCCTTTGAACGTACGTCCGTCTGGACCGCGTGAAGTATAAAGTGGCGCTGTCCATCCAAGAGTATTGAAGAATACTTAATCCTTGTCACTCGGCTGCATGAACAGCTTGCTGACGCCTTGATTGGAGGACGTCGGTTTGCGACCTGGCTTCGCGTAGATCGCGGACACGCCGTTCGTGGAAGCGGGACGACGTGGCTTGGAGCTGACCGATTCACTGTTTCCGCCATTTGACAGGAACCCCGGATATTTGTTGCCCGGTGTGTACGCAATATTCTTGCGTGAATAACCGACGTACTCCAGAAAACTCGAAAGGCTGATCACGTGAACGCCGTGGTTCAATGCCGCGTTCTTCATCTTTGAAGCTTGCTGTTGCATCTTTTGATAAAGGACTTGCTTGACACTGTCCTGAGTGGCATTTCCTTCCCCAAGGTCGCCGATGATCAGGAATCGCGTCTTCTCAGTGATCAATGAGCCGATTGGATCGGCTTCTGTGAGTTCATCGCCTTTCTCGTCAACAAGTTTCGCTTCGTCGTTGATCTGAATGATAATCGTAGCGCCTGCGCCACTGACCAGTCGGACAAATTCATCACGGTCGCCCCCGGGATTGCCGTCAAAATCGAGAAGCCCGGCCACGGCGATCTCAAGTTTTTGCCCGGAGGAAAAGATGGGAGAGTAAACAGGATCGTCGGCTGCGAGCGGATCAGCTTCGGCCTGATCGATGATTCTCGCCACGGAGTTGTGATCTCCGCTGATTCTGATGATCTCAATCTTGCCTTTGATGTCGGCGTTGCTGCGGCGTCCGACGCCGCTGTTGTTCTTCTTGTAAACGGAGAATGTCGTGCCAACTCGCAATTCATCACGGCTGCCAAGATCAACGTAGCAGGTCAGGGAACTCTGATCGACAAACGTTAGGTAACCGTCCTCGCGTTCGAAGCTTAAGTCTGCCTGCTCACGGGCAAGCTGATTCAGGACAATCAAGGCATCACGCTTTTGACGAATGTCGGTTTCCAGTTCTTCGATCTGACGTGACGTCTGAGTCTGGAGTGTCGTGTACTTGTCCTGCTCTTCACGAACCTTGGCTTTTTCCGCGTCAATCTGTTTGTCCTTCAACGCCAGGAGTTCCCCATGTTCGGCTTCTTTCTTACGCAACTCTTCTTCTTTTTCAGCCACCTTAGCCGCTAATGATTTCATTGCTTCTTCGTGTTTAACGTTGGCCAGGTTCAGTTCGTTGACCTTCGTGTTGAGCTGATTGAGACGATCCGTCGAAGTGTAAATGTTGAGGTCCCGATCAGTCGCATTCTTGATCATGGCGTCTTTGAGACTGAGAGCACTTGCAGACGCGTCGCCCGCCTGTTTCGCGATTTCCGGTTTGACGGCCGTTTCGACATCATCTGCGTCCTCGCCAGGCTGACCAATCAGCAACTTCAGTTTTTCAAGTTGCGCGATTTGTTCCTGAATGATGCCCTTGGACCCAGACTCCGCCGCTTTTGCCTGCTCCAGCTGCCGCTGCACGTCAGAACTGTACGCCCATGTCATGTACCAGGCGACCGCCAGTCCAATCGTGAGAAGGACAAAGATGGACAGCGAAATGACCAGGCCGTTACTGTCTTTGGAAGCCATAGAATTGCCCTTGAACCAAGCGAAGCCAGCGTGTGGAGTACATCAAACAATAAGAATTGTCTTTTGCCGATGTCCGTTCTCAAATCATTCCGCCGAATAAGACACCGTCAATCCATCGTCAACCGGAAGCAATCAGAACACTCATGTCGTGGACTTCAGGCAATTTTTGCCGGAGTTCCCCGCCACGAGGGCGTTTTTTCGAACGAACGATGTCAAACGGCGTCCAAATTGGCTGGTCTGATAAGAAAATCCGGATTTCCTGAAAGCGACCTCCACGCAGGGCAGGTCGTCTGCCGTTGAAGATATCGGGTTGAATGGGGGTGTCAAGAAGTTCTTCACTCATCGTCTATACACAGTGCAAGAATATCTTACTGTCAGATCGGAACTAGAGTGATGGATTAGCAATTCCGGCGAGTGGCGGTGCTGAATCATTGGCGACGGTCAAACATCCGTGGCACTCGATTTACAAAGTAGACGTCACTCTCCAAGTGACGCCTGCCCAGGAACGGACCATATTCCGCAAAGTCGTTGCAATCCCTGCGACACAAAGAACGCCGAATTCTGTGACGCTTGTTCAGTCATCCGGGAAGTCTTAGACTGTGAAACACACGCGGGATTGAAATAAACGGCTCAGTCTCAACCATGACGACAGTCTTGCGTTGCGTTCAGAGGGCTTTTTGTCAGAATCTCGCCGTGGTTGCCGATAACGATGTGTTGCGTTCCGTGCCGAATATTCGGCGGGTGTAAAGTTCAGTAATTCTTAATTCGGGATAAAACGTTGAGAGCCCTGATTAGCGACATTCACGGCAACCTTGAAGCGTTAACAGCAGTCCTGGCTGATATTCGCGGGAAAGGTATCGAGGAGATTTACTGTCTGGGCGACATTGTCGGCTATGGCCCGAATCCTGCCGAGTGCATCGATCTTGTGATGAATCTGGAAATGTGTCTGCTCGGCAACCACGATCAGGCAGCGCTGTTCGATCCGGAAGGATTCAATGCGGGTGCGGAAAGAGCAATCTTCTGGACACGATCCGTGCTGGAGCAGGGCGTTGGACCCAAAGCGGAAAAACGCTGGGACTTCCTGGGCGAACTAAATCGCCGCTTTCGTGATGATGCGACCAGAACGATGTACGTTCACGGTTCCGCGCGGAACCCATTGAATGAATACGTCTTCCCCGATGACATCTACAATCAGGTCAAGATGGAAAAAATCTTCGCCCTGATCGAACATTGCTGCTTTCAGGGGCACACCCACATTCCTGGAGTCTTCACCGACACACTGGAATTTTTCTCACCCGAGGAAATTGACTTTAACTACAAGCTGTCGAATCAAAAAGTCATGATCAACGTAGGCTCCGTCGGTCAGCCGCGTAACAATGATCCAAGGTCTTCGTACGTCACGCTGGACGGCGATCTCGTGCAGTTTCACCGCGTCGCATACAACATTGATCAGACGGCCCAAAAGATCTATCAGATCCCGGAACTGGATAATTTTCTCGGCGATCGACTCCGTGAAGGCCGCTGACAGGCGATCGGCAGAATCAAATACCACTGCATGAACCGGCCACGAGCGCGTTCCGGCTGATTTTATCAGCCACTGGGCGTTAGCCCACGGTTTTCGGTGGTACGCGGTCATCTGCAGCTCGCCAAAATGAAGCCATCGGGGACGTAATCATGTTCTGTCAGTCCGTTGTCACTGTCCGTAGTGTTGGTTGCCGCACCGGTTTCTTCACAGCGCTGACATTGCTCTGTGGATTCCTCATACCATCACCTGCTGAGTGTCAGCTCACCAGAACGGCATGGACGACATCACGAATCATCGGATCCCCGGAACCGCCTCCTCAGCTGCAGACAATTCAGGCATTTCCGCAGCTGAAGTTTGATCGCCCGTTGCTGATTCGCAGCGACCCGGCCAAACATCGCTTGTGGATCGTTGAACAAGGTGGAGCAATCTACTCGTTTCCCGACCATTCGGACGTCTCTCAACCGGACCTGTTTGTTGATCTGAAGCAGTCGTTTGATCAGTTGACGCCGAATCCTGATGCTGGCCGATTTAGTTCCGCTTATGGACTGGCCTTTCATCCGGAATATCCGCAAGTGCCGGTTTGCTGGATCACCTACACTCTGGACGCCGCAAAACCGGGTCAGCATCTCGAAGACGGAACTCGCCTGTCGCGATTCAATGTCACGATTGATGACTCCGGTGTTCCGCACTGCGATGTTGCCAGCGAGCAAGTCGTGCTGACCTGGCTGGAGGGCGGCCACAATGGTGCCTGTCTGGAATTTGGTCCAGACGGCTATTTGTATGTCTCAGCAGGAGATGGTGAGGTTCCCAATCCGCCAGATCCGCGTGATGCGGGACAGGACGTCAGCAATCTACTTTCCACTGTGCTCCGGATCGATGTGATGTCGCAGGGGAATGATCCGCTGTATCAGGTTCCGGCCGACAATCCGTTCGTTGATCTGCAGGACGCTCGGCCCGAAATCTGGGCATACGGATTTCGGAATCCATGGAAGATGACATTTGCGCCAGATGGCGAATTGTGGCTGGGTGATGTCGGCTGGGAACTTTATGAAATGGTGTACCGTGTTCGCCGGGGCGGAAACTACGGCTGGAGCATCATGGAAGGTCCGCAGCCCGTACGGCCGAGCGCTCGCCGCGGCCCCACGGAAATCCTTCCGCCAGCCATCGCGCTGGCTCATACAGATGCGGCCTCTGTGACCGGAGGATACGTCTATCGAGGCGCTCGATTTCCGGACCTGGCTGGTTCCTACATTTTTGGTGACTTCGAGACCCGACGCATCTGGTCCGCCCAATTCGAGGGTGAAAAACTGAAATCACTGACTGACCTGGTCCGTCCATCCCTGCGGCTGGTGGCCTTTGGCGAAGACACGTCCAATGAGCTGCTGATGCTGAACTACGAAGCGGGCACGATTCATGAATTGCGGGCAGGGCTTGCGACTGAAGCAACGCAGCCGTTTCCAGCCCGCCTGAGTGAAACAGGTCTGTTTGCCGATCTTGTGAAGTCGCAACCCGCCGTGGGTGTCATCCCGTTTGAAATTAACACGCCGATGTGGAACGACGGAGCCAGGGCCGAACGCTGGTTGGCAGTTCCGGGCAATGAAATGATCGAAGTTCTAAAGGACAGCACGCGGCGAGAAAACTGGATGTGGCGGGAACAGATGCTGTTTCCCAAAGACTCCGTACTTGCACGCACGATCAAGTTGAAGGATGACAAGAATCTTGACGTCAACCTGGAGACCCAGCTTTTGCACTTTGATGGAATCGACTGGAAGGCCTACAGCTATGTCTGGACGACCGACCAGCAGGATGCCGAACTCGTGCCGGCGGCGGGTCTGGAACTGGATCTGAACAAATACGGTGCGTTCACAAACTCCAATGTTCAGTCGTGGCGAATTCAATCACGGTCCGAATGCATCCGCTGCCACAATCAATGGGTTGGTGGCCCACTGGCCTTCACCCCGTCTCAACTGAATCGCTCGATTACGACCACGGGCGAGTCCGACGTCAATCAACTGCTGGCACTGCGAGACGGTGGTTGGCTAACCGGCGAGATTCCAGCCGATCCGGAACACGCAACTGACTCGAACTGGACCGCGTTAACGAATCCAAATGATCCATCCACCGATTCCAAAGTTCGTGCTCGGTCATGGCTGGCTGTGAATTGCGGTCATTGTCATCAAAACGGTGCGGGCGGCACAGCGACGATTGATTTGCGACCTGCGATCGATCTGGACCAGATGAAGCTGGCAGGAATCAAACCAACCCAGGGCACGTTTGATCTCGATGAGGCGTTACTTGTGTCGAAAGGAAGGTTCACCAGCAGCGTGCTGCTCTATCGAATTTCGACCGCAGGCAGAGGCCACATGCCACACATCGGCTCGACAACTCCGGATCCTGCGGGTATCAGCGCAGTCAGCGATTGGATCATATCGCTGGACGCTGAAGCGGCGCAGCAATCGGCTGAGGCGAATCAATCTGTGCCAGCCGAATTTACCAGCACATCACAGGCTCTGCGATGGATGCTGGACCTTCACAAAAACACAGTCGCAACAACTGATCGCAGCAGATTGCTGGAGGTCGCTCGTCGCGCGCCACCGGAAATCAGCAATCTGTTTGAACGATTTCAACCAGCTGAGTTGCGTCGCCGAATCCGCACCTCGATCGATCCGTCAGCCATCCTGGCAACCTCGGGTGATGCGACCGCCGGAAGGGTACTGTTTTACAATAAACGCCTTCAGTGCGCGACGTGCCACAAAATCGGTTCTGCCGGTGGCGCGATTGGCCCTGCGCTGGACGACATCGGCAAACGCCAGACACGCGATGAGATTCTCACAAGTCTGCTGGAGCCGTCGAAGAAGATCGATCCAAAATTTGCCTCATGGATCGTGCAGACTACTGACGGCAATGTCCAAACTGGCCTTCTGATCCATCGTGATGCGGCAAAAATCGTTCTGCGTAATGCCAGAGGTGACGATCAGACCATCAGTCAGGACGACATCGAAGTGCTGCAGCCGCAGGCGATTTCCATCATGCCGGAAAAGCAACTCAACGACCTGAGCAACCTTGAGATTGCCAGCCTGCTGCAGTTTCTTAGTGAGCAAAAGCCGTGACAGCTTTCGCAGTGGAACGCTTAGTTCCAGTTTTGCACTTCCTGGGCACTATCCAGCGCGCGTCGCGAGGTATGTAAGTTAGGTGGAGATTATCTTCGCGTTGTAAGGCGAGCGGCAGAAAACGATTTACCATCTGGAGGACGGGCACTCTTGCCCGTCACGATCCGCGACGGGCAGAAGTGCCCGTCCTACGGTAAATTTGCTTCTGCCGATC
>JBBQSE010000487.1:0-6648 GCA_038214195.1 Planctomycetales bacterium | reverse complement strand
GAGTTGCCGCAGTGTTTCAATCGATTCCCCATGATCGGGTGCCATCCGCAGGATCATGGGCTGGCGGTTCAGCAGAATCGAATCGAGTTCGATGTCCAGAGGCAGATAACTGCGAACCGCGCGGGCTTCTGATTTTGTCGTACCAAACACTGCCGTCGCCATCGCAACAGCCGCATCGTCTGGAGGAATCACAAGACCATATTCAGTTTCCTGGATCTCAATAAATTGTTCACCGGGAACTGCGTCAATCAGCAGGGCGAGGCCGATGACAATGGCACCCCTTGTATCGATGTCCGCCTGATTCAACTCCGCACGCACCGTGCGGAATTGAGCATCAATCGCCTGTCGAGTCGCCTTGACGGAAAGTGTCTTTAGCGCATCAATATCGCGGAGCGTGTCGCCCCGAATAATGGTCTGCAGCGGCTGTCCGGTTCTGGGATCGATTTGTTTTGGCAGCAGGATGATTAGTCCCGGCTGAATCCCGGCCGTGGACGAGACCACCGAAATCGATGCTTCAAAATCCAGATGCAGCAAGGAAACTGCTCGGGGTGATCTGAAAACCAAAGATTCCTGCACTCCGGCGTTGCGAATGCGAAATCGCTCAAATCTGGATCCGGCTTCCGGCATTTGCACCCGAGACGTCTGACTCGCACCAGTGTCCTTTGGGGCTAACCAGCGGGAATCTTCAGCGACCGCGGACCACGCGGTGGTCGTTGTCATGAATACGAAACAGCAGAAAAATATCACTCCAGGCCAGCTGAGCACATTGCAGAGTCGGTTCGCAGGGCCGGCAGCGGTCTCGATTCGCGGATTGCTCCCTGCGAACACGCCGTTTTTGAAGGTCTTGAGAATCTGAGCCAACATGAAAATTCCGTAGTCGCGTTTGCTCTGCCGAGTGTAATAGCCTGTTGTTTTCCGGCAACATGGGAGTATAACGCAGATCTCGATTTCGCTCCGAGGGCAACTTTTTAACGGTTGGTTGCAAAAAAACATCATTCCGGCTGTAAAACGCTTGAGAGGAGTGTTGGCCATAGGCAGAATGACCAATTCATATTCCAGAAAAACCTCTGTGCCGGGGTGTCTTCCGTGCAGGAAAGTCGCAAAATGTCGTCCGCGAATCGAATTCACAATTCGGAAACTGAAAGCCTTCCTGCGGAAATGCAGGATTTGGCTCGACTGATCGACGCTTCAAGTGGCCCGGAGAAGCGAACCCTGTCTGCTGCGTACGAGCGAGTTGCGGAGTCAATCATGCGCCGCCGCCGTATCCTGAATCTTGTCCAGGAAGCCCTGTCTCAGCTCCGTCTGGACGTCAAATATCTGATGTTTGACCTTGAAACGACTCGGCGCGAACGCGATCAGTTGCAGGCTCAGCTGGAAGAAAACGACCGCGGATTTTAGCTGTCAATTCAGTTCCGGGAATCCATCGCGGCCACAGGGCGAATTCACATTACGTTAACAATCGATTCATAGATTGTCCTCAGACATTGCGTTGTCGGTGACATGAAGGCTGATGTTCAATTCGCTTTGTGAGTTGCAGCCCGCGCCGATTCCACCAATGCGTCGGAGGAAAAAAATGAGAGAGTTGTCATCTGTTGCCCATCGAAAACCGCGTGGATTTACGCTCATTGAATTGCTGGTGGTTATCGCCATCATTGCAATTTTGATCGCACTGTTGTTGCCAGCCGTTCAGCAGGCCCGCGAGGCCGCTCGACGGACTCAGTGCAAGAACAATCTGAAACAAATCGGACTCGGCATCCACAATTACGAATCCACTTACACTCGCTTGCCTTCCTCTGGAGAATCGACAGACGAAGTGATTATTGACCGCCGATTCTTCCCTGTGTCCATGCACGTGGCCATTTTGCCATTCGTGGAACAGGCTAATATCGCTCAGAAGTGGAACTACAGCGTCCACTACTCGAACGCGGCCAATGCACCGCTGTGCAAGAACAACATTCCAGGTTTCCTGTGCCCAAGCAATGCGATCACGACGGTGGATGCATTGAATTATGGTACAAACGACTACATGCCGATTGCATACACGGACATCAGCCCAATCACTGGACTCCGAAATCCAAAGACGACCGGTGTTGCACTTAACTCGGATACCGGCGGGGCGTTGGGATTCTGCCGCAAAATCGGGGATATCACGGATGGTCTTTCAAACACAATCTTTGTGATCGAAGACGCCGCCCGTCAAGCTCAAACTGGCGGGAGCTACAACGTGCAGACACAGTCGTATGGAGGTGCACCCGGCGCTGACCAAACTCAGTTGTTTGTGGGTACGAACACACTTCCAGGCGTATTCGGTGGATATGTCAGTGCCCCGAATCGCTGGGCTGACCCGGACAATGGAAGTGGTGTTTCCGGCCCTCCAGCCGGAACTTTTCGTGTTATTAACAACAACAACACTCCGAAGGGCGGTCCTGCGGCTTGTCCGTGGAGCGTAAACAACTGCGGGCCAAATGACGAACCGTTCAGCCTTCACACGGGCGGTGCTCAGTGTCTGCTGGGTGACGGTTCCGTGCGATTCCTTTCGGAGAACCTCGACACTCATACCGTGCGCAAACTCTGCGCTCGAAATGATGGCGAAGTTATTGGTGAATTCTAGTTCTCCCTGAATTCTGCAACCGATTCATCGAATTCGAGGCGTCGTGGTTGAAAAACCACGACGTTTTTTTGTGCAAGTCGGGCAATCTTGCCTGGCACAATGGCTACAAAAAAAACGCCGCAGCGATGAATGCTGCGGCGTTTTTGATTGTTGAAACTGTCAGGATTGAAATCAGGCGACGTCGAAAACTTCAACAGTCTCGTCCGACAATTCGTCATCGACGATCAGGTTTCCGACGCTGCCCGGTCCGTGGTCATAGCAGTCGTCCAGGTGCCAGAGCGGCAGGCCTGCGGCATAGCGAGCAGCAAGCATCATCACCTTTTCTTCTGAACCTGGCTTGGCGGCCGTCGGTGCGGCAGGGTCTACGCCAAGAGATCGTAATTCTTCTTCAAATCCGGCGTCCAGGTCGCTGAGGAATTCGTACCCCTCAATTTCAGACAGTGATTCAAGTCCAGATTCGGATTCCACATAAAACGTCGTCATTCAGCAGCTCCAGAGGGGGGCACACCGGTTGCATAAGATTTTTCATCATTCCGTGACCTCCTTCCATGGAGAACTCGACTGATAAAGGTATTGCTCACATCAATCTGTCGCGGCAATCAGCACATTTGACAGGAAGGGTGAGAGGCCCAAAACCAAATTTGTCAGCAAGTGAAACCGATTCCTTTCGGAGCCGGATTCTTGAGTCAACGGGGACGAATGTCAACAAAAATTCATAATCGCGCCTTTCGATTCCAGCGAACCGGGCCGTCGACCGTAGTCCCGCGACCACGTTTTAAGTCCGTGCAATACTACATTTCCACAGACCTCCTATTTTCTCGTTTTTATTCAGAAAGAAACAGGGCCGTCCGTGCGACTTTGCGGACAGTAGCGTTGTGCGTCGTCAGGACTCAGTCCGTCGTTGGTTTTGGCACGTGATAGCGTTTGAGTTTTCTGTCGAGCGTGGACCGCTCAATCCCCAAAACCTGCGAAGCCCTCGATTTGTTCCAGCCCGTGTGTTCCAGGGTTGCCAGAATGTGTTCCTGCTCAATGTCAGCCATCGAAAGTTCCCGATATCCACCCGCAGGAGGACGATCTGCGGATGGAGCCGAGCCTCGACTTCCGAGGCTTGATAATTGAATGTCCGCCGAACGGACAAGTTCGTTTCGACAAAGAATGACTGTGCGCTCAATTGTATTTTGCAATTCGCGGACATTGCCCGGCCAACTGTAATCCTTGAGCAGTTGCATGGCTTCTTCCGTGAAACCCCTGATCACACGGCCGGTCTTCTGCACGAACTTCTGCAGGAACGCATTCGCCAGCAATTCAATGTCATCCTTCCGCTCGCGGAGGGGACTGGCGGTTATTTCCGCGACCTGCAGACGGAAGTAGAGATCCTTGCGAAAATCACCGTCTTCGACCGCTTCTTCAAGATCACGATTAGTTGCGGCGACGATTCGTACATTCACCTGAATCGGTTTCCGTCCCCCGATCCGTTCAAAGACATGGCCTTCAAGAACACGCAGGAATTTTGCCTGAATCGACGGACTCATTTCACCGACTTCGTCCAGGAAAAGTGTTCCTCCATCCGCCTGTTCGAAGCGTCCGATCTTACGATCCACCGCGCCTGTGAAGGCTCCCTTTTCGTGGCCAAACAACTCGCTTTCCAGCAGACTTTCATTCAGGGCGGCGCAATTAACGCAGACAAAAGGGCCATCGCAGCGGGGACTTTGACGGTGAATACTGCGCGCGATCAGCTCCTTGCCGCATCCACTTTCACCACGAATGAGCACACTGGCGTCGGTTTCCGCAATCAGCGCCAGCCGTTCACGCAGATCGATGATACTGGAGGTCTCTCCTATCAGCGTTTGCTCTTCCGTGAGCTGAGCGCGCAGCGTGCGATTTTCGTTTCGCGCCTGGGTCAAACCGGTCTGCAGAGAATCGCGTTCCTGCAGATGCCTTAGGGCAACAGCGAGCTGATTGGAAACCGCGAGCGTAAATTCGAGGTCGTGCTTGTCGAGTGGATTGTCCGGATTGGTCGAGTACAAATGAATGAGTCCCAGGACACGATCCGGAGCGATAATCGGAGCACAAATGACACTGAGGGCTTTCATTTCGCCAAGACTGTCAAAGAATGACAGCTGATGATCATCTCCGACATCGCGCGCCAGGATCGCCTCACGTTTCGACAACACCACCCGCGAAAGATTGTCAGACACCCGACGGTAAGGCAGGTCCTTGCGGCTGTCGTAGGCGACAACCTGCAGATCGGCGGGCGCAGGCTGAGCAGCGGCCTCGGGGCCAGCCAGCAGGATCGCCGAGATGCTGGCCACCGTTTCTCGGGCGAGATTCGCGAGCACCACATCAGTCAACTGCTGACGCGTTCGCGCGGCACCCATTTCCAGTCCGAGTCGATAAAGTTTGGCAAGCTCTGAGGCAAAGTTTGGGTCTGTTCGCTGACCGGCGCTGGCCGCCAGGAACTCGGGCATCGCCGTGCGATGCAGAATGCTGGGTTCTGAACGAGTCCCCACAACGGTCTGCGTCGCGGATGTCACACGTTCGCCGGGTATCGCGACATTCGGCGGGGAAAACTGGGTTGATTCCAGACTGGTTGTGAACGCCAGACGACATTCACCGATGCCAATCACATCACCAGACTCGATCGGTGTGTCGCCCGCGACGGGATGCCCGTTGATGTTGGTCCCGTTGCGACTGCTCAGGTCGCGTACCCGCCAGTCACCGCTCGAATAGAAAACTTCGCAGTGATTTCGGCTGCATGCGTCATCCTGCAGTACAATTCGATTCGTCGCGGACCGCCCGATCGTGGTCACTTGCCCTTGCCTCAAACGAACGACGTCGCGCCACATCGCACCATCCCAGGTCAGAAGGAAGGCAATTTCATCGGCGGAAACTGAGGAAACGTCTTTATTGGACATGGCGTCTGTATTTCATGATGCGGAGTCATTCTGCGAACCGGCAGGCGGCAAATTTTGACACTCGATGGCCACTTCCGGGTCGATCGGACACACTACGGAGTCTTGAGCGTCTGCACGATCTCTTCAGAGAGCTAAGGAAATGAAATGGAACATTGGTTCCTAAGGCGAGCGGCAGAAAACGATTTACCAACAGAAGCCCGGCTTCTCCAAGAAGCCGGGCTTCTTTCCGGGTATTCCACTATCTGCCGCTCGCCTAAGAGCGATGTGCTGTGTTCAGGATCTTAGCCATTTGATGCCGACGCCGCCAACGGCTGCGACGGCGATAAGTCCTCCAAGGCTGCGAACGTTTCCTTTAATCAGTTGCAATCCGATACCGAGCACCATCAAGCCCGCCAGCAGCAGGGCCAGGACGCCGAACACTTTCTTGATCGGCGTGCCGCCTGCCGCACTTGGCGTCTTCTTCGAGGCAACATCAGTTCTCGGTTTGTTTCGCGGCGGCAGGCTCTGAGGAGCAGGCTCATCCCACGCTTCGTCGCCATACTCGTCTTCGGAAGTCTGCGGAACTTCGATCACCGTCTGGCAATCCTTGCACTTGATCTTCGTCCCTGCGCGTTCGTCTTTGACTCGATAAGCTTTTCCACACTTGCGACACGAGACTTCGATTGACATGAATCATATCCGTTGAAATTATCGGGCTGGCGAGAAAGGTCGATTCTATCGACCATCACGGCATCTGACTCTGCTCGCGTTTCCACTTTTCGTACGTTTCACGTAACTCGGGGTTTCGCAGAAACACCTCGTCGCGGGGATGCCAGCCGGCTTCAATACGGGCAATCAAAAGCGAACGAGGAAGCAGTTCCTTCATCGGAAGGTCATCGTGTTCAGGCTTTAGTGGATTCTCCTTCTCCGTGGCGATCCCATTCCAACTCGTCGATGTCGTTCTGCAGCCCGCCGAGCATGATCCCACAGCACGGCAGTCAATCCGCACTTTTCCAGCAGTGTGTATTTTTCGTCACGGCCTTCCGCCAGTTCATCCAGCAACGCTTCGAGAATGGCCTCCAGCTTCGGCTCAGATCCGACACAGACAGCCATCAGCTTTTGCCGCAGTCGAATCTTCGTTTC
>JBBQSE010000486.1:0-6673 GCA_038214195.1 Planctomycetales bacterium | reverse complement strand
AAGGAACTTCTCCCGGCCTGGCCTCGGCGGCGGCCTGACGGCTGGGAGGAGCATCGGCAATTGCATACGTCAGAAATTGAGCAAGCGGGGATCGGCCTACTAGTGAGGCCTGGCTCGACGATTCTCGTAGCCAATAATCTCAGAGAGTAACGGCTACTCCAAACGGTGAGCCTCGATTGACGCTGCGGCGGATGGCCGCGAGCTCAGCGTCTGTCTGAGGCAAATTCACATGCTCCACCCAGTCGACAGTTCGCCGCCGAGGCCAGGCCGGGAGAAGTTCCTTTTCTGCCGCCGTTCCTGAGTACCAGTGATAGAGACTGCTCCAGCGCCAGTTTTCCGCCCGCTTCACCAGCTTCGCTCGCAGAGCATTGCGTTCCACATAGCGGCACAGTGTCAGCGTCAGCACTGGGTCGCTCTTGCGGCACTCGGCACAAGGGCAGTGCCCTTGCCCCGGATCGAGCTACCGCCCGGAACCCTAAACTTGCCCACGTTGTTCGCTCCATCTTCGTTCACTTCAATCCATTTTTGATTGACTCAGTCCGCATGAGAAGACTCAGGCATGGCTGCGGAGGAGGCTGTAGGCTGTAGGCTGTAGGCTGTAGGCGTGAGGCGTGAGGCGTGAGGCGTGAGGAAAACGGTTAAAACACCTCATGGGACAAAATACCTGGACAGCGGATGATCGTGATGACTGAGCGACACAAATTGGTGAAGACCATCATTTTCAAAACACGCAATGAGTCGTACTGGTGGAACGTACGCGCTAAGGTAGGTCCTTTCTGCCGGAAAGGACTTCGCCGCTCCGCCGCGACCTGCGACCAGATGAGTTTCCAATTCAAAATCATGTCCCCGGAGATCACAACACCGCTTTTTGTTTCGCCGCACAACATTCCGCTCTCGCTTCGCCTTGCGGCGGTTATGAAAAGTCCTTTCCGGCAGAATGGACCTACATGAAATCGCCGAATCGCAGCCTCCTGCAATTGCTTTTCCCATACGGCACCCGGCGCTCATCAACCACCGGGCTTCTTGAACAAATGCCGCGATCCAGGGATCGACGAGATTCGGCTCGACGGGCTCTCATCGCATTCTGCGCGGATCTTCTGACCCGCACCGCCAACTACGCTCAACCCCAAAAATTACTCCGCGCCGTCCTTACGCATTTCGCGAAGTCACAGCCTTATTAGTTAGCCCAATCACTACTTCTTCACCAGTTCACCCGGATGTCGTGTCGAGGACTGTCTAAAGTCGCCGATGTAGATGACCTCGCAGAATGCGTTTTCCTTGCTAAAATGGACAATATCAACATTGCCAGTGTCAAACCCAGCGCAAATGACGCCTTCGCCTCCAAACGCATTCCAACGTGTTTTAGTAGGCTTTCCGTCGGACATCAAAACTCCCTTGGGGCCGAAAGTCCATACTCGCTGCTCGTTTCCAAACGTAATGCGATACGACTGCCCTGCTACTTGTTTCTCGAGTTCGCTCTGGGGTGTAACCATTTTCTCAAGCTCGCGCAGTTTCGTTCGGAGTTCGGCATTCTCCTTCTTCAGTTTGTTTATGATTTCTTCTTGAGGCGATGGCCCATCGGTTGATTTAATGGCCTGAAGATCCTGAGCTCGTACAAGGGCTAGGACCAAGACGATCACAAACGCTGCTATGGCGAAGCGAGGCATAGTGTTTCCTACTTTCATGGGCTAACGAATTGCGATCTATGCGGCTGGCGATTAGCCGGACGTATTGAACATGCGTTGAACTTTTCTGCTTCGTGGGGCCGCGTGTGTGGGGTGCTTAATTCGAAATCAATGCGACTCGTGAAGCAACATGCGTGGAATGATACAGCCGAGGTATTGCGGTGTCACGACCGGCGGGGTGGTGGCGAGAATTTTCGGTCGAAATGACGGCAGCGGATCGTTCGGGTTTGCTACTGGAAACAGTGGCGACGTCTGCGTACGAAGGTGCGTAACCTCGTGCGACTCGGCGTAAGTCTCGGCATGGCGATCAAACACGCGGTCAGTCGTAAGAGCTATTGGCGGTTGTCTCGGACACCCGCCATGCGCTACGCGAAGCCGAACAAGTGGCTGGAGCAACTGGGATTACTTTCGCTCAAACAACTTTGGTGCGACCTCGCGACCCAATCGCCATGTAAAACTGGAGGAACCGCCTGATGCGGACCCGCATGTCAGGTGGTGTGGACATCGCCATCAGCGATGGCGGCGCTTACCCGATTTAGGCATCCCACTGCTTTTCTCGCTCACGTAGTTCGTCGCGGATGTCCGGGCTTCGAGGTGCGAAGTCGTAGTCGGCCTGCGCTATTGGGTCACATGTCACAAATGAGAGAGACAACTCATACCCGATTTGGGGCTCGAATACTTGAATGAGTTCGCCCTCCGGTGGTTTGCCGTCGACCAAGAAATCTGCCCCCACAACACAGTTGTCCCGCAGTGGCGAAATTGTCGCTTGATGCGCGTGCCAGAGTTCTTGGGCGTATGACGCGTGAATTGGATCGCCGAAATAGACGGCATTAAGAGAATGGTGCAGTTGTAGCGCATTGAGTTGTGAGACGTCGCTGCGATTATACAAATCGAACTGCAGATACTCGTTAAAGGGGCCTCGGTATTTGTCGCCGTCAATCAAGAGGGCAAGTGTCCAAGGGTTGAGCGGAAAATAGATCTGAAGGCCCGGGCATTGCAATCCGAGTACGCCACGGTTGCGTACATTGCGGCAGTATGCATTGTAGAAGACAACCGGCGCATCGCTGAAGATGAATGGGTAATCAGTGCGATTACGCAGAAGACACAGATTCAAGTCCATGATCCCCAACGTGCTTTCAAGTGCGATGCTGACGGAGCGGACGACAGTTGCACTGGCAGGCTCGGTGACTGCGATGTTACCGGCATCGATGTGGTAGAGCATCTCATCGACGCGATCAATGTCCTGGCTGTGCAGGAGGTGATGCTTGAATGCCTCTAGCATCATCTTCTCCATTGCCGGTGTTTTCTTTTCGATTTCGAGGGCGGTACGACCGCGTTGGAACATCACGGCTTGAAAGAAGTGGTACAGCTCTTCGGGAGTGAAATCTGGTGCCGATGCGTTGTTTCCAACGTCAAGAGCCGCTCGGATGGCATTGCACTGGTTCCCCTCCAATTGCGAGAAGAGGCCCTCAAGTTGTTTAGACCCGTAAAAGTTCTTGCGGGCACATTGACCCTTAAGAGGAGCGTGCGTGATGGTTCGGCCATCACGCGTTAGAAGCGTACCAATCGTGCGCCCGTCGCTAGAGAAGTGACGGAAGTAGAATTGCGGAACGAAATGTTGATTGGTGCAATCCGTCACAGCTGGAATTCGGCAAAATCACGTGGTTGGTATCGATGAGACACGCATGGCGAAGAATTGGTTCGCGTTAGCAGCGACTTGAGGCATAACAAATTCAGCGTAACCGGGCGGCGACGTTACGCGTTCATTTCAAGTTCGCCTGATTCGCCGCTCCGGTTCACGCAATTGTTAGCTAATTCTTCCTCGGTTAAAGCGTCAATCACATCAACATTCATGACCTCAAGTTGTTTCCAAATCTTTACTGAATCCGCTGGCGCCGCCGCCCGAATCACATTCCTGATAGCTGTGACCTTTTTGTTACGTTTGACAGACTGACTTATCGTCGCCAACACGCAATACTCAAGTGCAATTCCAGCCACGTAAATACGTGAAATAGATGGTGAACTAAGAAGATGGTCCATTAAAGGATTCTCAAATGGGCTATATCCATCAGATTCTGCGTCCGTCCCAAACTTGACATTCACACTTGAATGGGCCCGATAAAGACCACCATTCAAATCTGCACCTCCGGTGCTGATGACGCAATGCGTGGGCCAACTACCACCGTTGTCCTCGAATGAGGAATGGTTTGAGGGATGCCAATCCTGTGTATATATAATGAGCATGCCGGCCGCCTCGGCGAGGCGAATCGTCTGATTCATGGGCGCAATCAAAGACTCCGCTCCGCCAATTGGTAACGCGCCATCTGCAAAGAAGTCGTTCTGGATATCGACAACTACTAAAGCACAGCGCGAGGATTGACGGGCTTCGCTCGTCTGTGCCAATGCGATGGATTCGGCATTCACACCTTCCGCATTCCGTATGATTTTCGCGACCTCTCCCGGCTTCAATGACATTGGTTGGCCGGTCTTTGCATTGTCCGCCCGAGAAAAGGCGAGTGCGAGAAACAATCGCGTAAGTAGGTATCCCGCGAAGAATCCGGTGACCGCAAAATAAAGAATTAAGGACCCAGCAATCGCTGGGCTCGATTCGGAGTCCGTAGCAACGAATGTCGCCAATGACTGAAATGCGGCCGGGACTTTGCGGAGCTCGATGAGACCGAAACCGACAATGATTTTGGTGAGCCAATCGGATATCTGCTCAAGATTCGTGTTAACTCGTTGTGTAACTCGCGACTCAGCTTCATCGGTGCCACCTGACGGAGCATCGTCTTGAAGCACTCGGGGTATTCCAAAAAGAAACCCAATAAACACGCCAGCGCCAAATGATGCGGCCCCCCACCATATGGCCGAAATGCCACCGATCACCGACGCAAAAACGCAGCCGATTCCAACAGCCCATAAGACCGTGCCTGTCACCAGCTGTCGGTCTCGTCCACCCTCCTCAAGCGACCCAGAGAACGATGGGAGAAATCTCATCAATGATCGACGTACTGGATGTGGCATGATGTATTTGTTGTTCGCTAACACTAGAGTTCACCGCGTATGCGGCGAACGATATTGAAATGAGAAAAGACGTTGCCCGCCGGCGGGTGGAACGAATTGTTGAACATGTTTTCGCGGTCGATTTGCTACTCTGTCTCTACTATGGAGTTTGAGTGGGATCAGGGAGGCCGCGAGTAGTTGTGGGCTTGTTGATCGACACGGAAAACGTGTGCAGGTGGTCGATAAACGACAGTCACCGACAGGCAGGTATTACACAGCGGGCAATGTTCGCGGTCAAGGGGGCGGACCTGAAATGCCGCCAGGGACGGAGAACTTGTTCCCTGGGGCGAATCCGACTCAGCGACAGAGACATTCGCTTTTCCTGGCCATCGCGGTGATCCTTGTAACGAAAAACGATCTCGTCGGAACTGACGGAGCTCCACCAGAAGCCCGGCTTCTTGAAGAAGCCGGGCTTCTTTTTGGGTAAGCACCCATGCAGACGTTTTCGTGCATAACGATTTATCAGCCGCATCGCGTTAGCGACCGGTTCCGTTGCGAATTATCGCTGTTTTCGGGGAACCGTGTGCTAACGCACGGCGGCTGATTTTGGAAAGAAACCTGTGCCAAGGTGCTTATGTCACGATCTGCCGCGCGGCGGTCATCAGCTTTTCGGCGAAGAGTTCACGGTTGAAGCGCCAGAGGATGTTCAGTTCTTCGGGGGCAGTGAAATTGTGAAGCCGTTACGTTTTCGTCAATCTCGCTCCACCGAAACCCGATTTTCTTACCAATCCATCTCGTATATCGATTCAAGGAACAATTGGGACAATTGTTCTACACTGCGGCGATGACGTCATTTCGGGACCTGGATCAATCTATTTCGCTCGCCATGCAGGTGGACCAGTTTTCGCTGCGCAAAATGATGCGGGCGGTGAAGGATTCCGAAAAGGCCGGGAAGCCGTTTGATCGACTGCTGGATAAGCTGACGGCGCTGCTGGAAAAATCGAAGCGGCGGCGTGACGAACGAGCGGCGTGGCAGCCTCGACTGACTTGGGACGAAGAACTTCCTGTCGTTGCACGCAAACAAGAGATCATGGAGACTATTCGTGATCACCAGGTGATTGTGCTGTGCGGCGAGACCGGATCCGGAAAGTCGACTCAGCTTCCGAAGATCCTCATCGAAATGGGACGCGGCCTGACCGGCGTCATCGGACACACACAGCCGCGTCGAATTGCAGCACGCTCGGTCGCCGCGCGACTGGCGGAAGAAATGAACTGCCAGCTTGGAAAGGAAGTTGGCTTTCGCATTCGTTTCACGGACAGCAGCGGCCCGAACACTCGAGTCCGCCTGATGACCGACGGAATTCTGCTCGCGGAAACTCAGACCGATCGCTTTCTCGATCAATACGACACCATCATCGTCGATGAAGCCCATGAGCGGTCGCTCAACATCGACTTTCTGCTCGGCTATCTGAAGCGTCTGCTGCACAAACGGCGCGATCTTAAGGTGATCATCACTTCGGCGACGATTGATGCGGCACGATTTGCGGAACATTTTGGGACAGACGTTCCGATTGTCGCTCGATCTGTCTCAGATCGAGACCAGCCAGCGGCGGAACTGGAGGGATCCCGATCTGGGACAGATCGGGCTACTGGGGGATTCAGGCCTGCTCCGGTGCTGCAGATTTCCGGGCGAATGTATCCGGTCGATATTCGTTATCGACCGCTCGACGATCAAGACGGGCCGATGGGCGAAGTTGATAATCGTGAACCGCGCGACTGGCTGGATGGTGTCGTCGATGCCGTCGAAGAACTCACTGGCAACGATGATGGACACATTCTCATTTTTCTGCCGACAGAACGTGACATCCGGGAGGTTGCGAAGGTTCTCGGCGGTCGGCGGTTTCGAGGCGACACGCCTCAGATGCCAACCGAAATCGTGCCGCTGTTTGGGCGGCTTTCCATGGCCGATCAAACGAAGGTCTTTT
>JBBQSE010000485.1:0-6694 GCA_038214195.1 Planctomycetales bacterium | reverse complement strand
CCCACTCGAACAACGTCTTGGCCTTCAAGGCTGGTTCGTCTTCGAGCTTTCTCTGAACTGTGGCCCAAACATCCACAAACGGATCAAGCCGTGTCCTGTAGTCCCGATGCCTCTTCCGCTGGGAAGGCAACCGCTGGTCGTCACGGTAATTACGTGCCGTTTTCTCAGTCATTTCCGTCATCCTTGCTGATGCAGCCAGTGATCTGCCCAGATTGAGCAGCCGCCGCAGTTCTTTGACATGTCCGTCCTTGATCATCGCAACCTCCTTGGTAATCAGGAGTTACAATGATGGCGAAAGATTCCCATCACGGGAATTCTAATTGTCGTTCTGCCCGCCAATCACGCCCCAGAAGTTCCCGTCCACCCGGGACTTCTTGTTGTCGCTGTCAGGGAAAAACAATTGTCGCTAGACAGGTGTGGATCATGATCCCGACACAGCCCGCGTTCTCTGATGAAGTGCCGCGAGCTGGCTTTCCAATTCCTTGATACGCGATTGGAGTTGTTCAATAACCGGGGCGATCTGTGACTGTGAAAATCGTTTGTGGATGTGCTGCGGGCAGTTGACGTCCCATGCTTCGATCTCAAACAGAATAGCCCGCTCTACTTTTCCCGGATAGGACGGATCACGCAGTTGGTCCAGAAGGGAGGGATCGTCCTCGACCACTCGGGCGGTGCCCCAGAGTTTAATCCGTCGGCTCCGAGCATAGTCCATCAAGAAAAGAAACGCCTTTGAATTCTCCGCCATGTTGCCGAGCGTGATGTACTGTCGATTGCCGCCAAAGTCCGCGAAGCCCAATGTCCTCTCATTCACCACCTTCAGGAACCCCGGCGAACCGCCTCGGTACTGGATGTAGGGTTGTCCGTCTGCGTTCGCTGTTCCCAGATAGAACATATCCAGATCGGCCAGGAACGCTCTCAGTTCCGGAGTGACCGTGGTTTCCCAACTCCCATTTGCTTCCATCCGGGCATAGCTGGATCGCGAGTCTCGTTTGGTCTGGATAGCTTTGACAGTCGGGGTGAAAGCAATATCGCTGGAAAACTGACGCATGGCAGCAGTCCTCATAATTTTCGGATTCGAACCTACCCCCGATGGTCGTCCGGCAGGTTCGGGGAGAGTCATTGTCGAGGCCATCGACCTGAACCGTGCGATGCAGAACCTGCGTCGCTGATCGGGACTTAGCGCGTCTCATCACAACCGGGAATGGAAGCACACACTTCGTGGTGATCGATGATCGGTTCCGCTTTGGGGAAATCGATGTCCGTCTCAGCGACATGGTTGAAGTAGTTCGTGAAAATGTTCAGCGCCGTATGGGCGACAATTTCGGCGATGGCTGCGTCATCCAGTCCGGCCGTCCGAGCTTCTGTCAGATCGATGTCACTCACCCGGCCGCGTTCATCCACCAATCGGCGTGCAAACCTGATGACCGCATCCGATTTCGTATCCACCGCAGTACCGCGACGGCTGTCCATAATCTGTTCAGCGGACAAGCCGACCATCTTGCCGATCGTCGAGTGAGCGGCAAGACAGTAATCACATTCATTGGCTTGCCCCACTGCCAGTGCGATCTGTTCGCGCTGTTTCGCTGTCAGGCTGCCTTTGCTCAGGGCTCCGCTGAGCGATAGGTAACCGTCGAGAACGGCGGGAGAATTGGCCATTGCACGGGTCATGTTGGGAACCAGTCCCAATTTGCTTTTGACCGCGTCGAGTAGTTCTCGGGCTTTGCCGGTTGCGGATTCGGGATTGATTTGCGGGATGCGTGACATGGTCATGACTTTCTAAAACTTGAACAAGGTTCTTTGCCAACCCGACATTGGGCTGGCGATGTTCCTCAGTGATTCAGTTTCCGTGCCAGTTATCGATGAATGACCTAAATGCCTGTGATGAAACAATATGCGTATTTTCTATGGCGTTGCGACACGGCACGATATTTCGTTGAAACACGATATCTCGTGTGCAATCAACGAGTTTTCGTTACACTGACGAAATGAAAATGCCCACCGAGACGTCTGGTATTGTTGGGGACCCCAGGAAGATCCTGCTGGAATTGGCGGGACTGCATCAGTTGTCTGAATTGCTGCCGTACGCCGTTCAACGACTGGCGGAATCTCCAACAGCAGCCCTGGCTCGCATCTGGCTCATTCAACCTCCTCGGACCGGCGACTGCGCGGCGTGCCGCTTTGCCAATGAGTGCTCACAGCGGGAGCGATGTCTGCATCTGGTGGCGAGTGCCGGAAGTTCGATTCAGCAACCTGATGCTGATTGGCAACGACTGGACGGGGCATTTCGACGATTTCCCATCGGTCTCCGCAAAGTGGGCCAGATCGCCGCGACCGGCGAATCGCTGGAGGTGGCCGATGTGGCTGCAAATCATCCCTGGGCGGCCAACCCCGATTGGATTCGCGCGGAACAGATCGCTTCCTTCGTCGGTCATCCGCTGATACATCGCGGTGAAGTGATGGGCGTATTGGCAGTGTTCTCGCGAGAAAAGCCAGGCGAAACATGCTTTGAATGGTTGCGAATGATTGCCAATCATCTCGCCGCTGCAATTGCGAACGCACGCGCTCTGGAAGAAATCGAGGCCCTCAAGCATCGACTGGAACAGGAGAACGAGTACCTGCGTGAGGAAGTAACGCAGGCGGTGGCTTTTGGTGACTTGATTGGACAATCCCCTCCGTTGCAGGCTGTCACACGGCAGATTGAACTGGTGGCTCCCACGAACTCGGCCGTGTTGATTTTGGGTGAAAGTGGCACTGGTAAGGAAGTCGTCGCACGCGAGATTCACCGGCACAGCCAACGATCCGACCGGCCTTTGATCAAAGTGAATTGCGCGGCGGTTCCCCGTGAGCTCTACGAAAGCGAATTCTTCGGCCATGCGAAAGGGGCCTTCACTGGCGCGCTGCGGGACAGGGCCGGGCGGTTTGAACTCGCTGACGGCGGCACACTCTTCCTCGACGAGATCGGTGAGATTCCGCTCGACCTGCAAGCGAAATTATTGCGGGTGCTTCAGGAGGGTGAGATCGAACGAATCGGCGAAGAGAGAACGCGGCGGATCAACGTACGAGTGATTGCCGCCACAAATCGCAACTTGCGAGCAGAAGCGGAAGCCGGGCGTTTTCGGCAAGACCTGTTCTATCGATTGAGCGTCTTCCCGATGGAATTGCCGCCCTTGCGCAAACGCGTGGAGGACATTCCGCTCCTGGCCGAACACTTCCTGGCACGCTTCGCTCGTCAATTGGGCCGCCGGACTCCAAGACTCACACTGGCCAACGTCCAGGAATTGCAGCGATACGACTGGCCCGGCAATGTTCGCGAACTTCAACATTCTCTGGAACGAGCCTGCATCGTGTCGAGAGATGGACGATTGCAGTTTGAGTTGGCGAAAGAGCCTACGCGGCCCAGGGAACTCAGTACCGACACGACGACTGTGCAGCGAGTGCTGACAGGACAGGAGCTTCGGGAGCTGGAAGCCAACAACATCCAGGCGGCTCTGGCAGCTTGCAAGGGGAAGATTTACGGAGCAGACGGTGCCGCCGCGATGCTCGGCGTGAAGCCCACGACCCTTGCCTCGCGAATCAAGGCACTGAAGATCAACAATTAGAGTTCGGGGCGATTTACTATGGCCCCATCAAGGGGCGCTGAAGCCCCGACGCTCGAATATCACACGGAACAGAGACTGGCGAGTCCAACGACAATCTGACAGTAGCTCACGGCAAGGAATGAACCGCCCGGTGCGGACCCGCATGCCGGGTGGTGTGGGAGGAGCCAGGGAGCAATCCGGGTCAATATCCTGATCTTTGTTCCACAAAAACTATCGCATCAGCTTGAAATATAGAATTGGTTTATTCAGCGATCAATTCTCGCTCGAGTGCAATTTCTGCAGAAAGCCTTCTCGATGTTGCTAACAAAACGGTCGATTCATCTCCCCTTGCTGCTTGTCTTAAACTGTCAGATAACTCTTCGTCCTTCTTGAGCTTTGAGACCTGAGATTCCAGCAGAGCAATACGAGCATCCCGAGTTTCGGCAAGGTCAAGTTCGGCAGCGAAAAGATCGACGCGAGCCTCGATGACTTGTGTCATCGTGCTCCTCGCACCTTGGAATTGCCTGGTGAACAACTCGACACGTTTCGCCAGCACATCGCGCCGCTGTTCCAAGAGTGCTTTGATCTTTGGAGCGTCAGTGCTAATGATCGGCTCGGCAGCAGATTGAGAACGCATAGTTGCCGCAGCAACGAGGACAACGATCAGCACCGCCAGGAATGACCATCGGTGATTCATTTGATTTTTCCTGTTTTTGTGGAACGACCGCCGTAACCGGACGGCGGGAAACGAGTATCAATTTCAAAACGCTAACTACCGCCGTTCCGGTGCATCTGCTGGTTCGTCCGGTTGCCCCGATGCCTTACGTGGCGAAAGGGACACATAGCGACGGCCATCCAATGATTCGCGCTTTCGGATATCCGCAAGTATCAGATCGAGATCATTGCCAAACTGTGCCGCAAGGTCGCGGCGGATACCACGAATCTCGTCGGTTATTGAATCGGATACCATTTTAGACCTCCAAAAGTTCATCCGGTGTGCAAATCACCGGCGGAACGAACCCTGCATCGCGGCAGATGCGTTCAATCGCAGAACGTGTCGTCGGATTCACAATATGCTTGAAGTTCCAACTGATCAGGTATTCTATTCCATTGACCGCGGCGAGGGAAATGTGAACCGCATCGCGGGGCTCTGTTTTCGGCACTGCAAAGCGCTCTATCAATTTTCGTGCAAGTTCATCGACAGACGGCGAGGTAGCAAGGAATTCAAGTGAGTCCAAGACGGCTAATCGCTCTTTCGCCGCATCAGAATCTCCAGCCGCACATTCATCCGCGACTGCCTTTGAAACAAAGAAACGGTATCTCGCAATCGCAAACGGCCACCATTGGAGAGTCACAGTCTGACGACCAGCAACAATTGGGTCAGCCAGTATCCTACCGACCAAATGCCCGATGACAGTTGTTTCAATGTATGCAGTGGGGATTGTCATAAATTCTTAAGGACGAACGTCCGCGATGACCGAGTCGCGGCATTGTGGTTTCCATGCTAAAACGCCTCACCCGCGACTTCGGTCCATCGCATGGTTCGTCGCTTTTTTCGTTCGGAGTTTTTGCACAACCATCGCGATGTGTGCTACGAGGGGAACGGATCCGACGAAGGCAGGGTAGATGAGCGCATCAACTAGCTGCGAGCGCTGCCAATTCATCCAACTAGTGTAAAAAAGCACCACACCATAAATGGCAACCGCGATCAGGACCAGGATCCCAAGCAGCGCAGCTCGTTTAAAAGACGCCTTTTCTGTCCAGAAGAGGAGTCCATCGTAGCCGGCGATACCGAACATTGTCATTGCCAAAATGCTGGGCACCAGCATTAACATGCCGAGTGACGGAGAATGCCACGCGATAATCGACGACCAAAAATCTGCAATGCTGCCTCCCAATCGCGAAAAGCTCAACGCCACAACGATCAGAAGCGGCATGACGTATCCGAAAATTCCGTATACAACAACGCCAGCAAATCGTGAGGCCCGACTCCCGTTTGAAAAACTTTGCGTTGCGATCGGAGCTTCGTACGGATTCATGCTGTCGACGAACAATGTAAGTAACCGGCGATTCACCCCCGATAAAGCAAATACGGGAAGGATTACAGCCGTCCGATACACTACTGGCACCAGCTCAGTTTGGCAAGTCATTCATCATTCCTCCGTCGTCGTCCTTCGCCGGTGGATCGCAATTCGGGCGGTGGCTCAACTACCCTTTTCGCCCATTAGCAAGCTCAAAGCACTAAGGCGATCGGCAGAAATATAGTTACCGTAGGACGGGCACTTCTGCCCGTGGCGAACCGTGACGGGCAAGAGTGCCCGTTCTACAGCTGGTGAATCGTTTTCTGCCGCTCGCCTAACGCCTGTTGGCCGTCGCAAACGGATGATGCGTCATACGCGACCTTTAAGGCTCAGGCGTGTGTCGGGCCGTGCGGCGGTTTGACGGGAGCTCCGACACAAAATCCTCAAGAGTTTGCTTGCTGTCTCCCTCATCGCATCTCTGATAACATCATTCGCTGTAACATGTTCCGACGTGACGCTGCCTCAGTTTGGCATTGAATCTGAAGACCGTGTTCATTTTGCGAAAAGGAATGTTTTCATGTTGCGATGGATTTTGATTCTGCGGAAAAGCCTCGTACTTGTCGGCGTGATCATATTCGGGCAGGCGCAAACGGCGAGAGGCGAGACCGTCTTTGTCGAAGCCGAGTCCATGCAGAGCACGTCCGATGGATGGAAAGCGACGGAGAATGATCAGACCCGGCGGGCGTCGCGCGTTAAGACAATGTGGGGCGCGGTCGGAGCAAGTGATGCGGTCGCATCGACGATGGTGACGCTCAGGGAGGCCGGGAAGTATCGCATCTGGGTGCGGTACATCCAGGTCGCGGCTTGGCGCGGCCCGTTTGAAGTGGCGCTGGCCGCGGGCGAAAAGTCGCTGGCGGCGCACGTGTTTGATCGCGAAGTCATCCCCGGAGTCCCGGATTGGAACTACACCTGGCAGTCGTTTGATACGGACTTGCCAGCCGGGGACGTGTCGCTCTCCCTGACGAAGCACGAGCAGAAGAACTGCGTTGGATATGTGCGGCATGTGGACTGCATGCTGCTCACGACCGATGAGAA
>JBBQSE010000484.1:0-6730 GCA_038214195.1 Planctomycetales bacterium | reverse complement strand
CGCGCCGATCTCGAGCAGGTTCTGGATCGCACAGCAAAGGATCTCGATCAGCTTCGAGAGGCGCATCAAAAGGCCATCGACGAACTGCGTTTGCTCCGCCGCTGGGTGTACGGTTCGCGACGCGAACGGCATGTGGCCGATTCAAAGCAACAGCATCTGTTTGAAATGGGCGGTCTGTTCGCAGAGCCTCAGTCTTCCACAGAGCTATCCTCGACCGACAGTGAAGTTCCTGCCAGTGCCGAAGAGGCCGCGCGGGCTGCGGCCGCTCAGGAGAAAGCTGCACGTCGTCGAAAGAAGCGTGCCGATCGCAAGTTGTGTCTGGATGCGTTGCCGCAGATTGAGCATCATCACGATGTGTCGCCGGAAGAGAAGGTCTGCGGTGTTTGCGAGCGCAATAAGAAGTGCATCGGCGAAGAGATCAGCCGAGTGCTGGAGTTCGTGCCGGGACAACTGGAGGTTCACAACCACCATCTGAAGAAATACGCCTGCACCTGCGGTCAATGCGGAGTCACGACGGCACCGGTTCCGCTGAAGCCGATCGAGAAGTGCATCGCAGGGCCCGGCCTGTTGGCCTCTTTGATTGTCAGCAAGACCGGCGATCATCTGCCGACGTATCGCAGCGAAGATATTCTCGTGCGACACGGGCTGCACATTCCTCGATCGACACTGTGTGACTGGATGCACCGCAGTGCCATGTTGCTGCTGCCGTTCGCCGCATTTATCACCACTCGAATTCTGAAGCAGAATGTGCTCTGGACCGACGACACTCCGGTGTTGTTCTTCGATCGCAACGGAAAACCAGTGCAGACGAAGAAGGGAGAATTCATTGAGGTCGCGTGCTGGGCTCACGCGCGCCGATACTTCGAGCAGGCTCTGCCGAATGACAGCAAGGTGTGCGGCCTGGTGCTCGAATGGATCCGGCAATTGTACGATATCGAAGATCGCGCTCTGCAGATGTCAGATGACGAACGTCTGGCACTGCGTCAGTCAGAATCCGTTCCGATCCTGAAGCGCATGGGCGCATGGCTGAAGGTCGATGACGATGGTGTATTTTCGAAGAACGCTCTGCCTGAAGGTGTGTTACCCAAGTCATCCACGGGCAAGGCCGTGCGATATCTCCTGAACAACTGGAAGGCGTTGAATGTCTTTACCACCGATGGCCGTCTGACGATTGACAACAATCTGAGTGAACGCACAGTCCGTGCTCTTGCGATCGGTCGCAAGAACTGGCAATTCATCGGAAGTGAAGCGGCTGGTTATCGGATGGCGGTCCTGTTCACGATCATGGCCAATGCAAAGCGACATCACCTTGAGCCGTTTGCGTATGTGCGTGATCTTCTGGTGAAGATGTCATCTTTGTGCGCCGCATGCGGAGTCGATATCCCGGACTTCACGGACGCATCAGAACTGACCGGGACCGAGTTTCGTGCACTCGGAATGTCCCTGGCCCGTCAACTGCCGGAAGAGTCCCTGACCGCGATGCTGCCGGATCAATGGGCTGCAGCGAATCCGAAACAGGTGCTGGTGCATCGAATCGAAGAGGCACGCCAGGTGGCCAACCGCAAACGCGACGACCGCCAAAAACGCCGCGAGAAACTCGCAGCGGCGGCAGTCCGCACCACGGACGGCCCTCGCAACTAAACGCGGCCCGCCCAAATGGGTTCCCCGGACGATTACGGTGCTTCGGCATTTCGGAGATAAATTTCGCGAAAGCCCAGTTCGGCGGCTCGATTCAGAAACTCGCGGTTCGTGCTGAAACGGACTTCATCTCCCAGTCGCCGCGAGTTACTGAGTACCAACTCTGTGGAATTCGTCAGATCAGCGGCTGCCGCTCGAATGGCAACGACGCCGTTCAGATCGACCGTCACTGGCGAATTCGGTTCCGAGGCTCCGGGAAGCCTCGTGGTGGAAGTCAGCAGGAATTCGACGTCATCATCGGACAGAGCCAGTGTCGTGGCCGCAGAGCCCTGTGTCGGGATTTGCAGGTCGATGCTGGGGAACCGTCGCTCTTTGTCGATCTTCAGATGCAGCGTGCGGGAGTTTGCCTGAATGCTGACCCAATCTTCAGATCGACCGATCAATACTTCATCGGCTCCTGAAAAATCGTTTGAGGCAAAGGCACCGGACGCAAACACCAGCACCTCGTCCTGCCACGGAAACGAATAGCCGGTTTCGACAAATGCCTGACTGCTGTCGGTGGCGGCAATTTGCCCGTCACTGCCGCGCAGCCGAACACAGTTCAGTGCAAATCGACTTTCTTGGTTGTCTGTTGTCGCAATAGCATTTGCCATGGCCGCCAGAAACCGAGGTTCAATGCTGGCGAAAGTGTCCGGGGTACCAGGCATCTCGGCAGGTTCCGAGACAGGAAACGTCGCCGTTTGAGGAATCCCTTTGTCGGTCCATTGCACCACCACCGTGTCGTCGCGTTTCGTGAACGACACAGGATCGTCCTGACGGCCTTCGCAGGTCGTCAGAGCTTCGTACGGAACGGCAAAACATTCCGGCTGATAGCAGCCCGGCAATCGCAGTTCGATCGCCACTTTGTCACCAGCCGCCTGAATCTGCAGCTGATTGCCTGTCGTTCGCAGCGTGATACACGGGGCTCGCCGTGCGGTGATTCCCAGCGACTGCCGGATTGTGGTGCGAACGGCACGAATGTTCTTTCGGGAGAGTTCAATCATAAGAGAGCTTTCTGTTGAGAAAAAAAGACGACCGCCCCTTGCAGAGCGGTCGTGTCGGGAAAAACAGGTTGGAGATCAGATGGCGCAGAGCCAGTGTTCCAGCAGCCAGGCTTCTTCGGCCTTCAGGGCTGCAGTTCTTGTTGTGAATGGTCCCAGCAAGGGGCCATTCACGGGTGACAAATCGGCCGTCCACTGGCCGTCCGTTGTCGGTTCAACGTGAGAACCTCGCTGGATCGACAGCCGACCCAGCTCTGGAAGGTTCAGCTCTTCGCTGTAAACACAACGAATGCCGCCAGTTGGCGCGATGAGAAGTTCCATGTGCAAGAGACTCCTCGGTTACTGTGGACGACGCAGGATGCTGCGGCGGGGACGATCGACAAGCAGTCCATCCAGTGACGACTGCACACTGGCCAGCTGATTAACAACACGCGAACGCAGGGCCGCACTGTCCCGCAGTTGTTGGGGTTCGACACCACCAATCACCTGCTGTGCCCGTGCGACCAAATCATCGAGTTGTTCGCTGGACCGCACATTGAGCGTGCGGAACCGTTCGAAGAACTCAGTGAGATTTGTCACTGCGGAATCACGAAACACACGTGGCTTGCCGTCGTCCTGACCGCTGAGCCGCTCTGTGATATGTTCGACAAGGCGAACCATCTCATCCAGAAATGCCTGTTCGGCCAGCTGGACCGCTTCGTCGAACCGCGACTGAACTCGGCGGCATTCCTGTTCGTACAGTTCAGGATTCAGCTGCCGCAGATAATCCGGCGGCTCGACCGACGGATAGTCGTGTTCGATCGCGAACAGCCCGATGAGTGTCGGCGGATAGTCGCCGGCATCAAACAAATCACCCAGCCGCCTCCGTGCGGCCGATCTCAGTTCGTCGTAGTGACGATCCAGGACCTTCACAGCGTTATCGAGTTCACTGCGGAGGTCAACGACCTGCCGATCGAACTCAGTGATCACTCCCTGAGGAATCAGCCGAATGCCGGGTTCCGGAAACGGCAGCGACACGCCTTTCCAGTACGCAATCATGCGGCCTCGAATGGCGGTGACGGCTTTGAATGCCGGATGCGACGTGTCCAGCAGCTTTTTCCCTGCCGACAGAAATTTGGCTTCGGCACCAAACGAATCGGCCGCCTGGCTCTTCTGAGCCAGTGTCAGTGATTTGCTGACACCCAGCCATGTGAAACTCAGTCGGGCCGCCGCCATGGTGGCTCGAAGACGATCACCGGGTTGAACCGAGGGTCGAGTGCGAGGTGGATCCAGTAGTGTGCTCATATGAAAATACTCCTGATGGAATGACAGAATTGAAAACGGAATGGAAACGAAAAATGCCCGCCAGAGTGGCGGGCATCGGGGATGTTGGGACTTTGAACTGGTCCTGGTTTATCAAGGGACCGATGTCTCCCGCTCGCCAGAAAGAACTTCAGCCGACTGACCAGCCGTCATCATCCACCGTGCGGGTTTCAGACAAGACAGCCAATCCTGCGCCGTTGGGATGCGGCCCAGGTCTTCCTTCACATGCTGTTCGCCGATGAAGCGTGTGGGGATCACACCGCCATCGATGTTGGTCAAAGTGGGACCGAACAGCCGTTCGCAAAGAAAAATCCCTTCGGCATGATGGCGCAGGGCTCGATGACGAAAGTCAGGAAAGAACGACTTGCTTTCGTCGAACCACTGATGGATGGGCAGGTAGTCTTCGACACAGCCACCGTACTTGCCGACGGAGGACAGCGCGTGGTGGTAAGGATTCACAGCGGGATCTCCTCCTCGTCGTGTTCGTACTGCGTCACACGCCAGCTGTGATCACGGATCAATAGGCGATCTTTCATGTTGAGCAGAAATTCACCGCAGGCTCCTTCGCCGTTTTCCCAGCCGCCTGGCAGAAATGCTTCAGCAATCGCAAGCAGACGCTCGTTGAGCTTGCCAGGCAGTTTGATGGTCTTGCCGTCCCGCAAAGCGACCGGATCGTCGAGTGTGCCTGAGTCGCTGTAGCCGTCATAGCTGATTGTCAAAGTGTCCACTTTGAGCTTCGCCAGCTGTTGGCAGGCTTTGCGAAGTGACTTGCGGGCCGACGATTCCTGCTCCCGTTGTTGTTTCTCCCAGTCTCTGAAGAAGCCGGACGGTGAGTCGTCTTTGGTCATAAACGTTCTCCTGGTAAAAATCTCCGAAAATGAAACAAGCCGGGACGCGACCAACGCAGTCACATCCCGGCTTGCAATGAAAAGTGTTTGTGAAGCGATGCCGCTTCTCGTCAGCAAATCAGTTGTTGAACAATTCGCGATGGACTCGCCGTCGCAAGTTATTGCCAGCACCATCACGCTGGTAAATCCCAGGCTGCGATGCCGACAGACACCGACCACTGGCCCATGTCCGCAGTCGTTCGACCGATTCGCTGGCTGTCACCGCCACCGATACCACGTTCTGGGCTGCGTCCAGCAGTGACACATCCAGCAAGGCCGACAATCGGCAACAGGCTTTGATCTCAGCCCCGGTCCAGTCCGTGTCGTCTGGCATGGGCTGCTGCTGGTTGATCGCGAACAGATCGAGGTAAATCTCCCAGATCGCGTCTTTCTCTTCCTGACCGGGCAGGTCCAGAAAGAAGATTCCGTCAAAGCGTTCGGACCGCCCGAACTCTGGTGGCAGCTTTGACACGTCGTTGGCAGTGCAGACGACGAACACATCGGACTCGTGATCATTCAGCCACGACAAAAACGTCCCGAACATCCGAGCAGACACGCCGGAGTCCCCGCTGCCGCTGACTCCCGAAAATGCCTTCTCGACTTCATCGATCATGACCACACAGGGAGCCATCGCGTCAATGATCCGCAACGCCTGCCGGGTTCGTTCTTCGCTTTGCCCGACCAGCGAACCCATCAGGCTGCCAACATCCAGAATCAATACCGGTCGATCGACTTCCCGGCCGAGGGCTTTGCAGAACTGCGACTTGCCGCAACCTGGCGGTGACAACAGCAAGACACCGCGTGGACGCTGCAAAGAATTCTCCGGATCCCGCAGATGCATGGCTCGCTGACAGAAGGATTTCAAGGAAGCCAGACCACCCAGTCGGTTGAAATCATCCTGCCCTCGGTAAAGCTCCAGTGAGCCGGATTTCCGGAGTGTCTGGGTTTTCAATTCCCACACAGCGTCTGGCGTGATCCGGCCATGCCGCACCAAAGACAGACTGAAGGCATTCTCGGCTTCCAGACGCGTCAAACCAGCGGCAGCGTCGAGGACGGTGGTCAGCTCGGCACCTTCCGGCAGTTCTGATTCTTCTGTCGCAATGCCCCGAGCGATCTCTCCCAGTTGCTCACGGTCCGGGAGTTCATGTTCCAGGACCACAAACAGCTTGTCGAGTTCCACTGGCAACTGGACTACCGGAGAGAGAATGACCACGATCGTGCGGTTCTGTTTCCCCGCGACCACCTGCTGCGAAAGTGCCTGGACGATTTCCGCCGACTGCAGGAACCGATGAAAATTCTGCAACACCAGAATCGCGGTCCCGTCGTTTGTCGCGAGCGAATTGATGGCCCGAATGGCAGCCAGTGGATCACTGCCATCGGCTTCGATCGCCGTGCCTTCCACCCGCAAGCCCTGTTCGATATTCCAGGTCGCCAGCCGCCAGTGTTCCTGATGACAGAGTTGAGCAATGGCGATGAGCGCATCCTGATGCTCGTGACTTTCAATCCAGAGTCCAGTGAAGCACGCTCGCACGTATTCACTGAACCGTTCCATAAGTGACATACAAAAATCCCTTTCAACAAACAGTGATAATGAAAGATTCATTTCGGGCTGCAACACACGGCGTGTCACTGCCCCTGTTGAATTTGCTGCTGGGTGGACGCCGACTGGTGAAACTCGGCTTTGAGGACTTCACCGGTCTGCTGGCCAAGAGCCTGCTCAATGAACCGACTGGCTTCACGGCACTCGCTGCCCGTGAATCCCTTCGTTTCGACTTTCGATTGACCGTTGGCAGCGACGACGATTTCGATGATTTTCAAGCGACACCTCCGATACGAACAGTCAACTTGATAGATCCATCCCTG
>JBBQSE010000483.1:0-6744 GCA_038214195.1 Planctomycetales bacterium | reverse complement strand
CCGAAGGAATCCGACTTGGGACAAGTCGGACTACAACGTAGGCAGATCTGTCCCAGATCTGCATCTTTCAGCATGATCGATGGCAAATGGTTGTCTGGCCGCAGCTTTGGGAATTGGTAATTCCTTTTCTGCCGTTCGCCTTAGCATCGAGCGGTTTAAGCATCGAACGGAAAATAAATGTACGTCAGCCTTTCCTGGCTGACATGGAAACACGACTAGTCAGGCTGGAAAGCCTGACGTACTTCCGACAGTACTTTTCCGCTCGTTGCCAAGCATGGACACTCCCTTTGGCGGCGGCTTTCGTTTGAGAAACAGGGTCAGGAACTCACTTCGCGGCCTTCTGAAGGAACAATTGAGGACAATTGTTCTACACTGATGGAATTGGCAGCACTGTCCAGATGCACCCGTACTTCAATTTTTCATCGAACAAGACTTAACGCTATGGCCGAAACTTGTCACAATTTCCCTTTCCCGTTTTGGAAATCCGCGCCATCTGAAGTGGCGATCAGTATCGTATGCGACTGCTGTTCACTAAATAACTTGGAGTAACGGCGTTCTAAAACAGGCGTTTTTGAGACGCAGGGAATTCTGGCTGACTGAGTTGTTCCGCGAGTGGGAACGGCTCAGTCTTTTTCATTTTCTGAAATACCGGTCGCTTGTCGCAGATCTCGGCTGCGGCGGCGTGAACAATGATGCAGAACGATGAAGCATCTTACATCTCTCTATGATCTAACACCGTCAGACCTGATGGACATCCTCAAGCGGGCTGCCGAACTGAAGGCTCTGTTCAAAAAAGGTGAGCGACCTCCGCTGCTCCAGGGACGCGTGCTCGCGCAGCTGTTTGAAAAGCCATCGCTGCGAACGCGAAATAGTTTTGAAGCGGCCATGATTCATCTTGGTGGTTCCGGCATTTTTCTGACGACCGCCGAAGCGGGGCTCAATGGTCGTGAGTCCCTGCAGGACATTGCGAAGGTGCTGAGTTCGTTCAGTGATGTGGTCACCATGCGAACATTTTCACATTCGCTGATCGAAGACTTTGCGAAGCATTCCAGCTGCCCCGTGATCAACGGCTTGTCGGATGAACGGCATCCGTGTCAGGCCCTGACGGACCTGCTGACAATTCAGGAAACTCTCGGCAAGCTGCAGGACGTGAATTTGGTCTTTGTCGGAGATGGCAACAATGTGGCGATGTCTCTGGCGATTGCATCTGCGATGGCCGGAATGGAAATGACGCTGGCAGCCCCAAAGGGCTTTGAGTTTTCAAATGCGTTCCTCAAAGAACTCACCGTGCGTTACCCAAAGCATCGTGTACGCCAGACGCAGTCGCCGACTGAAGCCGTCCGGACAGCCGATGTGGTTTACACCGACGTGTGGGCTAGTATGGGTCAGGAAGAAGATGCGATGCGTCGAATCAGGGCGTTCGCTGGTTTTCAGGTGAACGAAGATCTGATGAAAGCCGCTCCGAAGAACGCGCACTTCATGCACGATCTGCCCGCCAAGCGGGGACTTGAAGTGTCCGACGGCGTGATGGATGGTCCGCAGAGTATCGTGTTTCAGCAGGCGGAAAACCGGATGCACCTGGCGCGTGGATTGTTTGCCTGGATTCTGGGAAAGTAACCGGCATGACCGAGCCCAAACCAGCGCAGAACACGCCAGCGACCGGCGAACCGACGTCGCCGAATCCAATGTCTGATGCAGCAAAGTCCGTCACAGATACCGGAAGCTCTGCCCAAATCACATCGACGCCAGCCCCGGCAACGTCCGTCACGGCGGAGCGTGACGAGTACACTCAAGGCGTCACTGCCCCTTCGGTTGTCGCGCATCGCACACTGATCCTCGGTCTGCGAACCGAGATCCCTCGCTGGCTGAATCTGCTGGCCGCCCTGCTCTGCATGGTACTCGGATATTTGGCATGGTCGTATGTGACCAGCGGCCCCGGCGAGGAACGGATTCTGGGACACACGCAGTTGCCTTCGCCAAGAGAGACAATCGACTACTTCCCAAAAATGTGGGACAGTAACAAGCCTGAGAGTCATCTGTTTTACAACACGGTTAAGTCGCTGAAACGTGTTTCGATTGGTTTCCTGCTGGCCTTGATTGTCGGCGTGCCATTGGGTGTCGCAGCTGGCTGTTTTTCCCTCGTGCGTGCGTTTCTCTCCCCGCTCATTCTTTTCGGACGCAACATTCCTGTCGCAGCGCTGACAGCCCTGGTTTTTGCGCTGTTCAGCGGCGAGATGGAAAAGTACATGTTCATCTTTATCGCGTGCGTCGCGTTCATCCTGTCCGATACCGCCGATGCGATTCGTGACGTCGCCCAACGGTATGTCGAAACGGCGCTCACACTGGGTGCGTCTCGGCTGCAGATTGTTTTGAAGGTTCTTGTGCCGCTCGCACTGCCGACAATCTTCAATTCAGCCCGCATCCTGTTCGGACTGGCGTTTGGATACATTATGCTGGTGGAGATCGTGGACGACGCGCTGGATGTTGGCGGACTGGGAAAACTGCTGAACACCAACCGCCGAATGGGTAATACGGAAGTCATGGCGATCATTCTGATTGCGATTCCGTTTGTGGCATGGATGATCGATCAGTGCCTGTCACTGCTGCAATGTCTGAGTTTTCGCTGGAAGTACGGTCGTGAAGCGGAACGCAACGTTCTCTATCAAATGTCGCGCGGCGTGATGCGGTTGTTCTGGCGCTGAGGATTGCAAATGACGGGCAGAAGTGCCTGTCCTACGGTACTTTTTAATGTGCGGTCGCATTATGTGCAAAAACATTGTTGAATTCTCAAACGTCTCCAAGATTTACAACGAGGGCACGCGTGATGCGTTCACGGCGATTTCGGATGTGACGTTCGAGATTGAGGACATCCCCGGCAAAGGTGAATTCATCACGGTGCTCGGGCCGAGCGGTTGTGGCAAAAGCACCATTCTGCGAATGATCGCCGGTCTTGATCCTCAGCATCCACCAACAACAGGCTCCGTGCTGGTGAGCGGCATGCCGGTGATCGGGCCTGGTCCGGATCGTGGCATGGTGTTTCAGGACTACACCAGCTTTGACAATCGCACAGTGCTGGACAATGTCGCGTTTGGTCTGGAATGTCGGGGTGTCGATCGGTCAACGCGGTACGCCAAAGCGCGCGACTGGATTCAGCGGGTGGGACTCGATGTGGATTCTGACGCCGGCAAGTATCCTCATGAGTTGTCCGGCGGCATGAGACAACGCGTCGCGATCGCCCGCACGTTGATTCTGCATCCTCGTATCATTCTGATGGACGAACCCTTCGGCGCGCTCGATCCGCATACGCGACAGCAGATGCAGGACTTGTTGATGAAGCTGTGGAACGACGTGGAGGCCACGGTGTTCTTCGTCACTCATTCGATTGATGAAGCCGTGTATCTGGGAGACCGGGTCTTTATCTTCAGCCGAGGCCCCGGTCGCCTGGCGCACCAGATTCCGATACCCCACAGCGCCGTGCCGACTCACCAAATTCACCGCGATCCGGACTTTCAGCGCCGCGTACTTGAGATCAGCGAGATTATGGAACAACTGGAGACGAAGAGTTAAACTGCGTTTAATGAGTTCTAGTGTCCAAACTTCGACCCCACTGGCCTCGTACCATTGGTGAGGAGGCTGGAGCCTCCGGGCAGTGCGTTCCAGGGCTGGAGCCCTGGAACGAGTTTTTGGAGCGACTGACTATGACTGTGTCTCCCACACTAATTCTCGGCATCAGCCTGATTTTCGCTGGCATGGTATGTCAGGAATCCAGCGCTGACGATAAGCGACCGCCCATTGGATCAGTTGTCTCCGACTTGACCTTCCGAGACATTCGCGGGCTGGATCGAAATCTCGCGGAACTGGGCCAACATAAAGCCTTCGTTTTTGTCTTCACCACGACTTCATGTCCACTGGTTCAGCGCTCGATGCCTAAACTCTTGGAATTGAACAGGCTATTCGGTTCGCAGGACGTGCAGTTCGTGGCTGTTAACGTCGGGGCAGATGACACGATTCGAGAGATGGCTGAACAGGCGCTGGATTTTGGGGCTGTCTTTCCGTTTGTGAAGGACATTGACCTGAGCTGTGCCGCCACGCTGGGCGTGACGCGAACTCCGGAAGTCGCTGTCCTGGATCACGACGGCCGACTGATCTATCGCGGTCGGATTGACGATCAGTTGCGGCTCGGTGGAAGTCGCCCCGAACCGACTCGCAAAGATCTTGAGGAAGCTCTCACGCAGTTGCTGGCCGGACAATCGATCACGGTTCCGGAAACGCCGGTAGATGGCTGCGAGATCACTCGTCCCGCTCTACTCAACAGCGGCGACGCCAACGGACTGGAATACCATCATGACATCGCGCCGTTGCTTGATCGCAAATGCAACAACTGTCATCGCCCCGGAACGGCAGCTCCGTTTTCGCTGCAAACCTATGCGGACGCCTCCGCGAATTCAGCCATGATCGCCCGGGTGGTTGAAGATGAAAGCATGCCCCCGTGGTTCGCCAGTGCGCAACACGGGAAGTTTCAGAATGATCCGTCGCTGACTCGTGACGAAAAAGCGACACTGCTTCGCTGGATCAATGCAGGCTGTCGCGAGGGAGATTCCTCTCCTGCGAAAGTTGACGAAACAGCAGACTCCGATTCCCCCGACACAGACGACGATGGCTGGCGTATCGGCAAGCCGGACGTCGTGATCACCATGCTGGAGCAGCACGATGTTCCGGAAACCGGATTCGTGCCGTATCGCTATTCCGTTCTGCCGTATTTGTTTCTTCAGGACACCTGGGTGGAAGCAATTGAGATTCGGCCCGACAACCGTTCAGTTGTGCATCACTGCAACATGGCCTACGTGACGTCTGACGGGGCCAGCGAAGAAACATTCCTCACGGGATATGTTCCCGGCGGCCAGGCGATGGATCTCGGTCGATTCGACAACGGGGCCGCGGTCTTCATTCCGAAAGGATCGGGGCTTGGGCTGCAAATTCACTACACTACCACCGGCAAGCCCGAGCGTTGTCGTATCGCCGTGGGACTGAGATTTCCTCGCCGAACCGTTCAGAAACGCCTGACACATTTTCTGCTCGATCCACGACCCATTGCGATTCCACCATACGACCCGGCGCATGAAATGCGAGCTTCGCATACGCTGCAACAGGACATTGATCTACTCGGCATGTTCACGCACATGCATGTACGCGGAAAAGACATGACGTTTTTTGCCGAGACTCCCGGTCAGGCAAAAGAAACGCTGCTCAGTATCCCAAACTACAATTTTGAGTGGCAGCTCGGGTATGAACTGAAGCCCGGTGACAAGAAACTTCCAAAAGGCACGGTGATTGAAGCAGTTGCGCACTTCGACAACTCAGCATTCAATCCGTTCAATCCGGACCCCTCGAAAACGGTTCGTTACGGCGCGCAGACAGTCGATGAAATGTTCAACGGCTTTGTGTTCTTCGTCGATTCCAATGAACAGCTTAACCTGGCGGTGGATCCAAAGACGGGACGAGAGGAACGCCCATAGTCGTCGTTCGCTCCGCGAACGAAACGTACATACAGACACGCGGTCCGATTCGTTCGCGGAGCGAACGACGACTCTTAAAAATCCTGAAAAGATATCCTAACCATGCAGCCATTTGAGCCACCCTTCACAGACCCCACCGCTATTTTTGAAAACTTTCGCGGCAGTTATGGGACGGAGTTGCTGACTGCAGCGGTCGCACATTTTGATCTGTTCGGGAGACTGGCAGCACAGCCGCGAACGCTGGAGGATCTGCAGACCGATCTGAATCTGGCGGAACGTCCGGCGATCGTGCTCACAACAGCACTGCGAGCGATGGGGCTGCTGACGAAGAACTCGGCAGAACAGTTGGAACTGACCACCATCGCTGCAGAACATCTTGTGCCCGGGAAAGAGTTCGATGTCGGAAATTATCTCAGTCTGGCGGCTTCTTCGCCAGGCGTGATCGAGATGGTTGAGCGGCTGCGGACGAATCGTCCGGCGGGACTTGGCGGTGATGAAGCGGGCGCAGCGTTCATTTATCGCGACGGCATGAAGTCGGCGATGGAGCAAACTCAGTTGGCCGAACATTTTACACTGGCGTTGTCGGGGCGGGCGAAGAATGTCGCGCCAGTGCTGGCGAAACAAGTGCCTTTGCATGATGCGACGACGCTGTTGGACGTCGGCGGTGGCACCGGCATTTACAGCATCGCGTTTCTCAAAGCGAATCCACAATTGAAAGCCATCGTGTTCGATCGTCCAGAGGTTTTGAAGACTGCAGAACGTTTTGCAAACGATTATGGCGTTACTGATCGCGTAAAGCTGCACGCGGGCGATATGTTTGCCGACCCGCTGCCTGGCGCAGACGTCATTCTACTCTCCAACATTCTTCACGACTGGGACGTGGCTGAATGTCGGACGCTCATCCAGCGCTGCGTCAAGTCTCTGAATCCCGGCGGGCGGCTGATCATCCATGACGTGCTGCTCAATGACGAACTGGACGGCCCGTTGCCAATCGCCCTGTATTCGGCAGCCTTGTTTTCATTTACCGAAGGCCGGGCTTACAGTGCGATGGAGTACAACACATGGCTGACCGAAGCAGGACTACAACCGCAGCCTCCGGTATCGACACTGATTCATTGCTACGCGATTGTGGCGGGACGCGCAGAATAGTCGTGGGTGGCGCTGCGCCCCCAAACCGGGCCCCCGCGCGCGGGGCGGTTAGGTAGCCGAGCGAACCACCACGTTTTTG
>JBBQSE010000482.1:0-6745 GCA_038214195.1 Planctomycetales bacterium | reverse complement strand
TCCAGAATCGTGAGCGGCAAGGCGCTAGCCGCCGGTTCTTCCCAGTGTTTTTAAACAATCACCGGCGGCTAGCGCCTTGCCGCTCATTAAACCAACAGCCCCGTCAGTCCCCGGTGGGACGTTCAATTCGGGGACTGACGTCCCTCCGCTCGCCGGTGGCGAATCGCATAAATCGCAGTGGTCAGAAACACAGAGCACAGCCCACCAAAGACGATACCCTCGATCGAACCGCGAACCCATGCGTGGCATCCGGCCGCAGGCCACGGGAATAGGTCGCCAAAGAAACGCGGATCAAGGCGGTGTGGGATGAACCATGACAATCCAGCAGCGATCAGGCCACCGAAAATCCAGAAACCAAATGCGAAAACAAACGTCAGCCCAACGTAACGTATCACGGTTTGAAATTCGCACCGTCGTCGAGATATCACGGCAATCATCACGACGAATACGATAGTGTCGGCAAGACCGTAAAGGCACCCTTCGAACACCCCCTGACCAATTGCAGACAGCCAGATGTTTTCGCCATGCCAGCCCATGACATCGCGAAAGTACTGTGGGCTGACTGCTCCATTCACAGCATTCGTGAGCGCCCCCAACATCGCGCCGCCGCAAAGCCCGATCCTCAGAATCGCCAGCTTCTGTCGGACCGTGAGACTTGGTGGAAGCCGAGTCTTTTCGATACTTGCGGATTGCAGTGGAGCGTACGGATTATTACTCACGGCCATCTGCAACCAATCTGAATCCAACACTTCGGATCGAGCCAGCCGATATCAGGTCACACAACGTCCAACTGTTGGCGTTGTTCCAGTGTGAACGAAACAAGGGCTTCCAGTACCAGACAACAGAGTCCCGCCAACAGCATCCAGCGCCAGAATTTTTGGCGGGATTCTAGTTCTGAAGCATCCAGTTTTGCCGCAGCTGCAGGATCTGTGGCTGCTTGCGACGAGCCGCCTACAGCGGCGATATCGGGGGACATTCCGAGTGCCTGGAGTTGTCCTGCCGGTAAAGGTTCCGTGCGACTTTCTGAAGATGCGACCGTGACCAATAAGCTGATGGTTTTTTTTCCTTCTTCATTTTCGCCGCTGAGCATCCAGCGGCCCGGCTCGTCGAGGATCACGGAATTGACTGAGGGCGTTTCAGGCGAAGGATCGTTTGTCTCGTCGTCTTCTCCGACTGATGCAGACGCCACGGTTTCCGGAACGAACGGCGATCCATCCGGGCGAGTCAGTGTCCAAATTGCATTCCCCGTCAGCTCTGACGGATTCACCCGCTGCCCAACTTCCAGCAACTGATGTCCCGCCTGTCGCGGATTGGCGATGGTCACGAAACGCTGAATCATTGGCGGAAATCGCGTGGACAGCGCCCACTGGCTGTCGTCCGGGTGCCAGCCGGCCGCCAGCAAAATGACTCGTCCGCCAGCCGGATGCTGGTACTCTATGACCGCCGGTGTTCCGGAATCGAAGCTCGCGAGGATCCGGACGGTTTTGGGCGGTGTCCCGTCCATCGTGAGTTTGCGAAGATGCCAGAATCGAATCGACGAAAAATCGGAGAACCGAGCGTCCGCAAAGTTGGCAAACAGGGCGGAGGAGAAATCAATCTGGCCGAGCATCGCATAGTCTTTGACGTCCGCTTCACCGACCGTGCATCCCGGTGGCAGCAGATTCTTCACCGAGGTCGCCATTTCAGCGGTCTTCAACACGATGACGATCATTCCATCGCGCTGCAACACGGCTTCCAGAGATGTCGCGAGTGTTTCGGGAACGACTTCCGTCACGAACACCAGCCGGACATCCGCGGCAGCAGGCACGGCGACTCCATCGGCGCTGAGCAAATCCGCAACTTCGATCGGATCGGTTTCGTTCCCGTCCAGCGCGCGTTGAAGATAGTATCGCATGGTATCTGCGTTGTTGGCATCCACAGAGCCCGCGTGCGCGACATGAATTGTGCCACGGGCGTCGATCGGCAAATCGACGACGTTGTCGAACGGATGCGGATCGCCCAGCAATTCGACTCCGACAATCTGTGGTTGACCTTCGACAGTATCCGGCAACAGAAATGTTCGTCGTTGTCCGCCACCGACTTCCGCAGTCACGGGCGTTCCCACCGGCTGGCCCGCCGCATCGTAGGTTCGCAACAGGTATTTAGTCACAGCCGAGTCGCCTGAATTGGTGACGCGCACGCGGATCCGACCGGTGCGGTTGTCTTCAACCAGACTCAAACCGGCATTGCCCGGCTGCAGGGGCCGTACGATTCGCAAATCCAGCTTCACGGATTCAGGCCACTTTCCGGATCGCAATTCATCGAGCGAACTGCCCTGCTGAAAGTCGGTGAGGAGAACCACCTTCCGTTCATGCCGCGAATCGGTCGCCGACGTTTCTCGCGACACTTCCTCGGCGGATTCCAGCAGCGCGTTGGCAGTCCTGGTGCCCAGCCAATCCGGTTCGTAGTTTTCGATCGCGCGCTCAATGAGACCATCGCGACTCGCAGGGTCGGTCGTCTGCCATTCTTCGGCCGTGATGAGTTTTCGCAGCGACTCGGAATAAACGGCGACACTCAGCGTGTCATTTGTCTGCAACGATGCCGAAATCTGCCGCAACTCCTTCGCCACGGCTTCTCGCAAACCATCACGCCGCATACTGGCGCTGGCGTCGATCAGCACTGCAATGCGATCATCGCCACTGGCTTCGGCTGCCTTGTCGATCGCAAGTCGCTGAAATGGTCTCGCGAATGCGAGGGCGATCAATGCGATCGCCAGCATACGCAGCAACATCAATGGCCAGTGCTCGATGGTCGAACGCTTGGTGGTTTTCGGCAGCGTTGGCGACAGGAACCGCACAATACTAAACGGCATCTTCACCGCCGGCGTCCGTCGCAACATATGCAAAACGAACGGCACGCCCGCCAGAACACCACCGGCCACTGCAAAGATTGGAGCCAGAAGTTCAAACATGGCGGGTCGCCCCCGGAGAACCAAAAGAATTCCCACCGACTTCACGCCGGTGGAATTGAGGTTTGAAAACTACAAAGCTTGTAGACAAATCACCCACGCAGACTTCGCAAAAATGCCAGCGTCCGTTCAAAGTCTTCCGGGAATGGTGCTTCAAACTGGATCTCTTTTCCAGTCACTGGATGTCGAATTGTCAGCCGAAAAGCGTGCAGAGCCTGGCGGGCAATCAGAATATCGTCATCGGATTGACTGGGATCGGATGTCGAAATCGCGACCGCCGGTGATCGAGCGTCCTTCAAACGCCGATTGGCAGCCGCTGCGGATCGGAGCACTTCAGTCTTCGTCAGCGTCGCCTGACCGATGTACATTCGATCTGCCACAATCGGAGTCAGGATGTGCTGCATGTGAATTCGGAGCTGATGCGTCCGTCCCGTTTGCGGATGCAGCTCCATCAGCGCGTAGCTGCCAAAATCCTCGCCCGTTCGGTAAAACGTCACTGCCTCGCGGGCGTTGCCGCCCTCCGGGCAAACCATCATTTTCTCCCGCACACGCGAATGCGTGCAGACGAAGGTTCGAATATAGTCTGAGGCCAGTTCAGGGACACCGCGGACGATCGCTCGATATTCTTTTTTCACTTCGCGACGTTCGAACTGGCTGCTGATCTTCTGGTGGACCTGATTATCCTTGGCGATCAGAATGACGCCGGTTGTGTCACGATCCAGACGATGCACAATTCCTGGTCGATGCCGTCCCGCGACATCGCTGAGTGTGTCGAAGTGAAACTGCAGCGCGCTGGCCAGAGTTCCGTGCGAATTGGCCCGCCCCGGATGGACGACCATATTCGCCTGCTTATTGACAACGATGATTGCGTCGTCTTCGTACAACACGCTGAGCGGAATGTTTTCCGCCACGATGTGCGATTCTTCGGCGTCCGGTAACTGAATCCAGACGCGGTCATTCACGCGCAGCCGACGTGACGCTTTGGGCGTCAGCCCGTTGAGCTGCACGCCCCCAGCTTCGATCGCCCGCTGCAATTGGGCGCGACTGTGATTCGGAAACAGGCGGCTGAGATAATGATCCAGCCGCCAGCCGTGAGCACGGGCTTCCACAGTGATATCGATCGGTTCATCAGAGTCTCCCAGATCTTCAGCCGACAGCGGCTGAATTTCGCCACTGTTGGCTAGGAGCGGATCTGATTCGTCTGATATCATTCTCCGGATTTCTCAGGCGTAGTCGGTTCAGCGGCAGGCGGATCTGCGGCAGGCGGATCTGCGGCGGGATCAACTGCGGGCGTTTCTGCCTTAGGCGCATCCGCAGGTGCTGCATCACCGGCAGGAGCATCCACTTTGGGAGCGTCAGGAGCGGGATTTTCTGCCTTCACGTCGGAAGCAGGTTCCGGAGTCGCGGCGGGTTCAGCAGACGTGCCTTCCGCAGGTGCTTCACCCTTTTCAGCGTCGTTCGCTGGCTCGGTAGATTCCGCCGGCTCTGTTGCAGACGTCTTTTCACCAGCCGACTTTTCAGTTCCACCTGGCGCAATTGGAGTAATTGGCGGATGGCCTGACGGCAATCCCAACTCCTGCAAAGTTGGGAAGTTTGGCATCCCCGGAACTTGTCCCGGTCGACCATCCTGCGGCAACAGGAGATCATCACCTGACTTTGGATTCAGTTCATGAAACCAAGCGTAGAATTCGCTGCAGTCTTTGGTTCCCAATCGCTTGACACGCGATTCTGCGGCATCTTTGAAAGTTTTGGAATCTGGAAATGAAGTGAGGATTCGTTCCCATGCTGCGGTGGCTGCCTTGATGGATTCTTCACTGCCATCACATCGGCATTCCGCAACGCGTGCCAGACCGACGAGAACGCGTTCGCGCACGGCGTCAACAATGTCTTTGCGGTTTTCAAGTTCCTCGTAAGCCTTCTGCGCGGTCGCCAGATCATCCAGCGCCGCTTCACGATTCGTAAACATCGCGGAGACAGCGTCTTCCAGTTTTCGGTCCGCCTGTCGCAGGCGGCTCAGGATTCCGATTGGCGTATCCGAAAACTTATCGGCCACATTCTGATAGTCCTCAGCCGTCGTTGCCAAAAGCAACTGATGCGAAGCGTCCGCAGTGGGAGACGGGCGTCGCTGCACGTACACGACAACAGCTGCGATGGCCATCACCGCCGCCAGAGCGTAGATGATCGTGGTGCCGTATCTCTCCAAAAACGGCTTCGATTCCTTGAGCAGTTTGGCAAGCGCGATTTCGTCGTGGGGATGGACGTAGTGACGATCCGACATTGTCGGTGACTTTCAGCGAGAGACGCAAACTCCGGAGTTCCAGAGCTGCATCCAGGTCAATTTGGTCGAAATTCAAGCGCCGCAGTATATTGGTCTAAGTAAAATCAGGTCAAGCTGTCAGGTTTTCGGTGTTAATCGTGGCAATTCTGCTGTCCGTAGTCGCTGAAGGAAAGGGTCGGGAGTCTTTTTCGGAGAGGTTGAGAAAAAATCAAAAAGCAGCTTTTTTGACCTGGGTTTGCTGGTTGGCATGCGCTAAAGAGTGCCTCATGAAAACGACAAACTCTTCAGGCATCCCTGACCCCGCTTCCTCTTCGGAGACGTCGCCTGACGAGGCACGCTTCAAGCGAGCAAATCGGCGTCAGGTCGAAATGATCACGTTATCGTTGAACCAGCGTCTGGACGTCGATCACCCAGTGCGAGCCGTCTGGGCCTTTGTCGAAGGGCTTGATTTGTCAGAGCTGTATGGCAAGATCAAGGCCGTCAAAGGCAAGGCAGGAGCCGGGGCAATCGATCCGCGAATTCTGTTCGCGTTGTGGATTTACGCCACCATTCGAGGCATCGGAAGCGGGCGACGGATTGACGAACTGTGCCATCCTCAACAAGGCGAAACCGCCTATCAATGGATCTGCGGTGGAGTCCCCGTCAACTACCACACAATCAACGATTTTCGCACGGCTCATCCCGAATGTCTTGACCGATGTCTGACAGAATCGGTCGCTGTACTCATGAGCGAAGGGCTTGTTTCGTTGGATAGAATTGCTCAGGACGGTATGCGAGTCCGCGCTGATGCCAGCGGAAAATCGTTCCACCGCGAACCCACATTGGAAACGTGTCTGGCAGAAGCGGAAGAACAGGTCAGACTGTTGCGAGACGAATCCAGCAACGATTCTTCAGGCAGCACTCGTCGCGAGAAGGCGGCCAAAGAACGCCATGTCAGTGAACGCAAAGAGCGAATTCAAAGCGCGATCGAACAGATTCAGGACGTCCGCGACAAAGCGGAGAAACGCAAAAAGGGAGACGGTGAGAAAGCTCGCTGTTCAACGACGGACCCTGACACTCGACGCATGAAAATGGCAGACGGTGGATTTAGGCCGGCGTATAATGTGCAATTCGCGACGACCGCCGAATCGCGAGTCATCGTGGGCGTAGACGTCACAAACAACGGATCAGACAGCGGTCTGGTTGGTCCCATGCTGGATCAGGTTGAAGCTCGATTCGGAGTTCGTCCCAGCGAAGCTCTGGTGGATGGCGGCTTCGTTTCGGTCGATGACATTACGGCGGTCGAACAACAGGGCACAACCGTCTTCGCCCCGATCAAAGCGGAACAGAAGAAGCGCGACAAAGGTCTCGATCCGTTCGCTCGCACGACAGGCGACACCGACGAAATCGCCGCATGGCGCGCTCGCATGGGAACGGTCGAGGCTCAGGAAATTTACCAGGCTCGGCCCGGGATCGCCGAATTTTCCAACGCCGGTTGCCGGAATCGCGGTCTGTATCAGTTTGCCGTTCGCGGTCTCGAA
>JBBQSE010000481.1:0-6786 GCA_038214195.1 Planctomycetales bacterium | reverse complement strand
GCGACTTCGCCCAGTTCATGGATGACGCCCACGGCTTCGTGCCCGAGCGTCAGGCCCTGGCGATCACCGATCGCGCCGGCCACCGTGTGAGTGTCCGAGGTGCAGATCAGTGCGGCGGTCGTACGAATGATGGCGTCATTGGGTCCGGGACGTGGGATTGGCTTCTCCATCACGCCGACTTTGCCGATACCGTGCATCACAAAACACTTCATCATTTCAGACATGAGCGGCTCCTGGATTTCGGGATGCGAATCGTTGGATCACCTTTACCAACTCCACCACAACCACGGGCAACAACGAACATCCCGCGATCACACCTCAATCCGTGAGAGACTGCGGTGTGATGATTGCGATACTCGTGACGATCTCTATTTCAATTCTTGATGACAGCCACAAAAAAAGCCAACGTGGCTGAACACCTTGCAGGTCGCTCAACCACGTCGGCTTACTTGTTAACGAGCCTCCCAGCAGGGCTGCTCTCTAATTAGTCTTCCAACATCTTAAAAGTTCTGGAACCGAATCGAAATCGATGATGATTCCATGAACGTCGTCATTTTACAGAACGGACCAGGGAAGGCAAGCACGGCCTAAGTGTACACCAGGACCGTTTGCCTGGTTCCGGAACGGCCGCGAGATTGGATTCCGAAACAAGTTGTCTTCTTCGACAGGGGTAGCGTAATCCGCCAGGATGTAGCACAATCTGATATCGCGCTCATACCGAGCGTCAGGAGTTGCCGGTTGTGGAAGAGCACCAAAGTCCGCCGATTGTGATGGATACGAACGTGCTGGTTGCGGGAGCCTGTCGAAACGAGTTGAGTTTGGCGTACAAGTTGTTGTTGGGTGTGCTTGAAGAACGGCTTCCAATCATCCTGACCGAGCTAATCGTGCTGGAATATCTGGACGTTTTGGCTCGTCCCACTGTCCATAAGGAAAACGCAATGGCCACCCTATCGCTTCGCATGCGAGACGACTTGAAACAGAAGGCACAGCAGTTAGCCAAAGAGCAAGGCGTCTCGCTCAACGGCTTCATCAACGCCACCCTCGCCGCCACGATCGCCCCGCAGGAAACGCTCCACAAACGCATCTTGAAGTTCATGCGAAAAACTGGCCGTGGCAAGGAACCGAGTGTTGAGGAAATCGAACGGGCGATGCGGGGATGAGAACTTAGTCATGCGTCACAGATATCCACAACCTGGGAACGAGGACGAATTTGAGGACTTCTGCGTCCGCTTCTACCGTCAATTGCTGAAGCGAGGTGGGTTAGTCCGTTACGCGAAGCGCGGCGAGAGCCAGGATGGAATAGACATCATCGACCAACTTGGCTTGAAGCCGCTCCTTGTGATACAGTGCAAAAACCATGAGCAAACAAAGACGATCCCACCTCAAGAGATCAAAGACGAGGTTTCGCTCGCCGAAGCGTCATGCCACCGAATCGATCACTATATCATCGCCACGACGGCCAAAAAGAGCAAAAAAGCCCAAGATACCGTACTGAAATTAAACCAGAGGCCCGACAACTCCCGGCCGTTCACCGTTGAGATTCATTTCTGGGAAGAGATTTGCACTCACTTGTGCGAGTTCGGACATGCCGTTGCCGAGTTCATTCGCTGGGGTGAACGGTCCCCGGAAGAACCTCTTGAACCAGTACGTTTTGTTTCGGACAATTTTGCGTCCGCGAGACTAGAGGAGGGCACGGAAGGTAGTGAGCTTTACCCAGAAATCATCGCGCTCTTCGACGAGCGAAAGCTGGAGGCAGCCGAACACGAAATCGGGAAGCTTCCGGAGCCAGAACAGGACACAACACTAACGACAAAGCAGCGATATGCCATATTGAGATTGCGAGCCAAGCTCGCGTTGGAACGATTGCGTTTTGATGAGGCAGTTCGACTATTCAATCTGGCGTACGAGACATGCCCAGAGCTTCAGCAAGCCCGGCAGAATCGCGTGCTGGCACTGGAATTCGCCGGTGAACGAACGCAAGCGTTTACTGAGGCCGAAAAACTTCTGGCGGACGGAATCCGATCGCCCAATCTCGTCACCTTGCTGATCAGGAACTCAAGTGATCCCGCCGACCTTGCGTCCCATCAGGGGATCATCGACGAATACATTTCCTCAGAAGAAGACGTAAACCTGGCTCTCGCCCACAAATATTTGAGTTGGGATCAAATTGAGCCAGCAGAAGCCGCTGCTCGAAAGGCGGTCGACATCGCCCCTGATTCTGCTCACGCCCTCTTCTCTTGTGGTATGGTCGCGCATCACGCCGGTCTGCAAGGAGATTGGCAGAACCGCTACGAACACCTCGCCAAGGCCATTCGGTGCTACTCCGATGCGCTCAATGCAGCCGAGCGCGACAAATACATTGGACTGATCCCGGAGATCCGGACCAATCGCGGGCGCGTGCATGCGTTCCTTGGCAATCTCGATGAAGCTGGCGAGGACTATCGCACTGCCGTGAGAGTTTCAGATAAGCCCAGCCTGTACGCCGAAGATGCTGTCTCCTTTTTCCTTCACGAGCAGGACTACGATTCTGCTTGGGAATTCTTGCCTGTGCTCGATGCAAAGTCGGATGAGGCGGTGTTCTTGATTGGCGCCACGGAGTATCACCAAGCACCGGACGACGAGAAGAAACAACACATCGCGGATTTCGAGAAGTTGGCGAGCCGCGAGTTCGACAGGGCTACCGAAGTCCGCTTTCACTGTGTGCAATGGGCAATCGCGTTGCAAGACTTCGCCCTTGCCCGGCAGTGTGTTCCAGATGATTTTGTCGCTCGACAACCATTCCAAGGAAACACGCTTCTCGCTTGGATCCTGCTCGAATCCAACGACGAAGAACAGGCACGTGCACTAGTAAGTGTGGCACTCGAATCTAGTTCTCGATCGGCTCGTCAGCAGGAAATCGCGGTCTTGGCAAGGCTCCTGGTGCGCATCGGCGACGACGAGAGTGCGCTGCCATTGTGCGAACAGGCCGCGACACCTGGTGTTTTGGACGACGACTGCAAACGACTCGTTGAATGCGCGCAACGTCTGGAACGTCATGATACGTTGCTTCGGGTTTGCGCTGAGCTTCGCAAAACCGACCAGCAAGACAACCTGATACGCAAAATGGAAGTGCAACTGCTTTCGAACTACTTGCCCGAAGAGGCGTTCGCGCTTGCGAAGCAGTTCCGGCAGTTCGACGAATCCTACTTTTCGGCTGCGAGTAACTTTCTTGCCGTTCGACTTGGTAAGAAGGACGAAATCGAGTTCGACGATACAGCACTGCCAAACCCCGACGATTTCGAGCCCGATGAAGCGTATCTCGTTGTAACTCCGTACATCGAAGTAAAACGCTATCGGGACGCACTCGGTTTCGCGTATCACCAACTGCGGGGCCACTTTGCGGAAGTACGCGCGCACGGCCAATACATTTGGCTTGTGCTGCAATACGGCCAGAAATCCGAAATCCAGCATCTCCGTGATGTGGTAGATGAACAGAGCGCCATTCGGCTTGAGAATCTTACGACCGGCGAGCAGAGGTGGGTGATTGTTGAAAATCGCCATCCAGATCCGGCGCGCAACGAGTTCGCGCCTTCCACATCGGTTGCGCAAGCACTGAACGGCAAACGAGCTGGCGATGTTGTGGATGTCCGCGGTCCATCTGTGCAGATGCAGCAGGAACGGGTCGTCGAGATACAGTCAAAGTACATTCGTCTCTTCCAGGATGCTATGAGCAACTTCCAGAATCGGTTTCCAGGTGCTGGAGCGATTCAGTCAATTCATGTGGGCGGTGAAGATGACTTTGATCCAACGCCGATTATCGAAAGCCTCAAGGACCGTCGGGAACACATCGACCAAGTCATGGCGATCTATCGCGACAATCTGTGCTCTCTGCACTTCTTGGCGTCGCAACTTGGGATCAACGAACGTCAACTGATGATTGGCTTGACCGCACACAATGATCGGTTCGTGCGTTGTGTGGAATGTTCGCCGCAAGAGTTTGGGGAAACGGTCGCAGCCGGATTCACTAAGAAGAAGTTTGTGTTGGACCTTTCGGCGATCGTGACGATTTCGAGACTCGACGCTTGGGATCACCTCGACAGAGGACTGGAGTACCTTGTGTCGCGAGTTGCGTCCGACACACTAGCCGAGTGGCTACATGAACTAACGGACCAGGAAGGAAAACCAGCCGGATACGCCTCACTAAGCGACGATGGACGAATGAGCTTCCAAGACGTTACAGCAGAGCAGTTGGAGCAAGAACGCGATGAGGTTCACAGAATGGTATCCAACGTGCATGCTCTCTGTACCGTCAAAGATTCAATTACCCTCGCGGAGCTAGATCCAGCGCGGCGCGAGCAGTATGTCAAAATTTGTGGACTTCACTCGCTGCAATCCATGAGCATCGCGAAAGACGAAGGTGCCTTGCTTTGGACGGACGATTATCTTGTCGCCGTGGTTGGTCAAATGGACTTTGGCTTTAAGTGGATTTGGACTCAGTTGGCGTTCAAGACACTCGAAAATGAAAAGCAGCTCGACGCCGACACGTACAGCAGGCTGACGGCGAGACTGGCCGCTTGGAATTACATTGCTACAGTTTGGAATCCTCGTGATCTGATTGCGGCCGGTAATCTCTGCGATTGGGACGCGAAGGTGTGGCCGTTGAAACAGTGCATTCGACTAATCGGTACATGCGCTTTGCCTTTGGCCGGGAAGGCTCGGCTTGCAATTGAATTCTTCCGGCTGCTGCGGCGATCCTCTTGCATCGAACTCAAGCAGACACCGATTGTCCAAGCTGCGCTTGATGCCATTGGGAACGCTAGGGCCGTGCAGTGGATCTTGAGTAGGCTCGATCACTTCTTTGGTGTTGACTATCGGTCGGCGGAGTTCTTGAAATTTGAGCTGTCGTATTGGCTGCGTCTGCGATAACGCAACAGCTGGGTTACCCGGGCCAATCCATGCCTGCTGTGTGCCCGGTCTGTGGCTTTGCCCCCTGTGTCCTTCGGCTGAGGTTCCCACCGCCTCACACTCAGAATTATCGTCGGCTGTTACTTCGGCGTTCCCGCACATATTGTTTGAGCAAGGCATGTATCTCCTTTACCATCCTCGGATGGTTGTGCGATACGTCGGTTGCCTCTTCGGTGTCTTTACTCAGGTCATGCCGCACGAACGACACCGGGAAGGCGTCAACTACGACCTTTCCGGTGGTTTTCGGCTCGTTGACCGTCAGCTTGAAAGCTCCCTTGCGGATGGCAAAGATCCCATTGCTGTGATTGTAAGTTCATATCGATCTACGGATCGATGACGCCAATGCCGGCGACTTGGGCTGCGTCGCACATTCTTTGGTCGGCGCTCACCACGCTTTAAGTTTTTTCCGTCCGCAGTGCTCCTCAATGCAATCCATCGAGCGATCGGAGCATGATGGGTGGCGAATCACTCAAAGTTTCGTCCAGCACCCTTTCTTCTCAAACTGAATCGGCTTCGCTGTCACAATCGCGGCGCTGTGCTGGGCGATGATCAGCTCTTCGTTGTTCGCGACGACTTCCACGGCGCATGGGCTCTGAGCCGTGCTGACTCGGCGAGCGGACGTGGCATTGGCGGCTTGGTCCAGGCCGATGCCCAGATGATTCAGGCCGTGGCCGCAGTTCTGACGAAAGAGTCGGTGACTTCATCGTTTAGTTTCTTGAGTTGGATTGAGGTGCGGAAGAACCGGCACGGCGAAATTGCCATTCCTTGACCATGCAGTAAAGGCAGGGCGCGACCAGGAATGTGATGAGTTGCACGCCCATGCCGCCGACACTCGGAACGGCCATTGGTTGCATGACGTCAGAGCCGCGGCCGTGAGTGAGGAAGATGGGCATCAGGCCGATGACGGTCGTCGCGGTGGACATCAGCATCGGCCGGACTCGTTTCAAAGTGGCCTCGATCACGAGCGTGCGGATTTCCGGGACGCTGTTTGGATGCTGGTCGCGGAATGTCGTCTCCAGGAAGCTGAGGATGACGACGCTGGCATCGTCTGCGACGCCAAATAACACGATGAATCCGACCCACACGGCAACGCTCAGATTCGAGCCATAAAACAGCAGCAGCACGAAACCGCCCGACGCGGAAACCAGAATCCCAAAGAAGACGACGAATGCCAGCCACCACTTGCCCAATCCCAGGTAGATCATCACGAACATGGCAAACAGCACGACCGGAACGAGAAGTGACAACCGTTTCGTTGCCCTCTCCTGGTTCTCGAACTGTCCGCCCCATTTCCAGTAGTAACCGGGCGGCAGAACGAGTGTCGCTTCTTCCGGTTTCCCGGCCGCAATCAGTTCGTCGCTCCGGCGTCGCTCGGATTGCAGTAGTCGTTCGGCATCTTCGACAACACTGACTTCGTCGCGATCACGCGTGTTCAACGTGACGTAGCCCACCAGCAAGCCATTCTCACTCTTCAGTGCCTGCGGGCCTGTGGTGTAGCGGATTGTGGCGACCTGACCGATCGGAATGTGCGCTCCGCTGGAGGTCGGGACCAGGATGTGTTCCAGGTCGTCGAACCGTTCTCGCAGCTCGCGCAGATAGCGGACTCGCATCGGATAACGCTCGCGTCCTTCGACGGTGGTCGTAATGTTCATTCCTCCAATTGCGACCTCGATCACATCCTGGACATCGCGGATATTGACGCCGTAGCGCGCGATTTTGGCGCGGTCGATCTCGTATTCGATGTACGGCTTGCCCACGATTCGGTCGGACACCACATCGACGGCTCCCGGGACCTTCTGCAAAAGCGTTTCCATCTGCAGGCCGATGCGTTCGATTTCGCGC
>JBBQSE010000480.1:0-6796 GCA_038214195.1 Planctomycetales bacterium | reverse complement strand
GCCAGGTGATCGACAATCTTGAACAACGCTTTCCGGGAATCAAGGGACGACTTTGCCAGGACGACGGCATTCGGCCAGGCGTAATGGTCTCGGTCGCAGGTTCGATTGCGACTCTGGGATTGTTACAGCGAACCAGTCTCGAAGCGGAAATCCACTTTCTGCCCGCAATTGGAGGCGGGTGAGTGATAGTCGATTGTCGTTGTGTGCTCCGAAAAAGAATGAGCATTCTTTCGCGGAGAGACTGTGAATTTATCGTGGGGCAGGAAAGGATTTACAATGGGCGAGTCTTCGGGTCGAGCGGACCCGTGCGACTGAACCACGCCAAAGGAAGCAGATCTGAGGACAGATCTGCCTACGTAGTCCGACCTGTCTCAGGTCGGATTTCCTGGGCGACGCGATATCTCCGGTAATCATGTTTCTTCCGCTCGCCTTACTACTTCGGAGCGACTCACTAAAATGGACCGTCAGGAAACCTGAATCAACAGTCCTCTTTTTTTAATAGCCTGCTATGCCCGCACCGCACGGATTTGTCGAACAACTTGCTGAACTCAGCCGGTCCGGTCAGCCGTTTGTCTGCGTGACTTTGGTTGAGGCCATCGGAAGCACGCCACAGGACACGGGCAGCAAGTTGATGGCCGGAAAAAACGGCTTGCTGTTTGGAACAGTGGGCGGTGGGCGAGTCGAACAAAAAGCGCTGCAGTATGTCAGCGAAATTCTTTCTGATCGTCGCGATGATAGACCCGCGCTGGTCGAATGGAATCTGCAGCGCGATGTCGGGATGACCTGCGGCGGTGTCGTGAAGCTGTTTTTTGAAGCCTACAACCTGCATGACTGGCACGTTGTCGTGTTTGGAGCCGGGCATGTGTCTCAGGCGCTGGTGGTGTGCCTGTTGAGTCTCAACTGTCGCATCACCTGCATCGATCCGAGAAGCAACTGGCTGGATCTGCTGCCTGAATCACCGCAACTGAAGAGGATCCTGATCGACGAGATGCCGGGCGAAGTGGCGCATCTCCAGCCAACAGACTTTGTCGTGTGCATGACGATGGGCCACAGAACGGATCGTCCCATTCTGGAAGCGATTCTGCAGCGGGGAATTACGCTGCCTTATCTTGGCGTGATTGGCAGCCAGGCCAAACGTAAAGTGCTGGTGCGGGAGCTGATGGCGGCTGGTTTCTCGCAGGAATCCGCTGAAGGCTTTCGCTGCCCGCTCGGACTTCGCCTCGGGACGAACCATCCGGGAGAGATCGCCATCAGTATCGCTGCTGAACTGATTCAGTGCCGAGACACCTGGGTGCGACCGTGGCAGACGCACGTGTCAGCTGCGGCTGATCTTGAGTGACAGTGTACTTTGAAAGATCGGCAGAGTCCCGATTCGAGTGTCGTCATGATTACAGCCATTGTGCTTGCTGCCGGACAAAGCATCCGCATGGGAGCGCAAAAAGTTCTGCTGCCGTACGGGAAATCGACCGTCATTGAACATATCGTGGATGTCCTGAACAGCGGTGGCGTTGACGAAGTTGTGGTTGTCACCGGACACCAAAGTGAAAACGTCGCCGCCGTCCTCAGCAAAACCGCCGCGAAAGTCGTCCGCAATGAACAGTATCAGTCGGGCATGTTGTCGTCTGTGCGTTGCGGGGTTCGAGCGGCTTCGGCGGATGCTCAGGCGTATCTCGTGGCACTCGGCGACCAGCCCTCCATTCAAGTTTCCGTGGTGGCAACTCTGATTGCCGCCTTCGCGGCGGAGCCAACAGATCACGGCGTGATTCTGGTGCCCACGTTTGATCGTCGCCGTGGACATCCACTGATGTTTTCCCACCATTTCCGAGACGACGTGCTTCATCGCTTCGACGAAACCGGCTTGCGTGGTCTGCTCGACGCCTACCCGGAACGCATCCGAGAAATCGCCGCCGATGAGTCCGGTATTCTCCGGGACATGGACTTTCCCGCAGACTACGAATTGGAGCTGCAGATTCAGCGCGAGTTGGAAGATGCCGATGAAGGATGAAAGCAATTCGCTGGGGGAATAAAGGAAACCAGTAGTGGTCTGTCTAGGGATCAATGTCTGGCTCAAGCAGTCACATTATTGTCGCCGCGAGGGCAGTCACTCTTTGCTGTCCGTCTACAACCCACAATGCCGCTGGCTGGTCCGGTGAGTCAATTGCGACTGGTCCGTAGTGGACGATGGCGGACTTTGCCTCAGCGCGGGAAAGCAGGAGATTTCCGACAGGAAATCCGCGACGAATTGAATCGAAAAACTCGATCACATTCTTTGACCGCCAGCGGAGCGGTCGCTGAAAATTGGGGATTCGCAGGCACCCATCTGCTGCTTGATGCAGCAACTGCTCTACACGATACCCCCGAGCCTCAGGGCGTCTGCGGAGCGTCGATCCGCTGCTGTCGATGGAATTGTTCATGGATTTGCGACACCCGACATCTCAGCGACGTTCGCTGTGAAATGATGATTGTGGACGGCCGCGGCTCCATCATGGGAACACTTAACAGGCGGATTTCGATTGTAGAGTGTAGCGCATCGACAGTCGAGCACAGCCCAGTCGCCCCCGCCGAAAGCGCCTCACACCGATCACCAAACAAATGCGGCAGAAACCCTTCCGCCATTTGACTGCGACAGGAATTGCCTGTGCAAAGGAACAAGATACGTTTGAGACCTGACATAAATCCATCACCCGATCTTTGAAAACCGATTCAACAAAACTTGACGGCACGAATCGTAGGTCAGGCGAACCGTGGAAACAAATCATGCCGCTCGTTTGCCACGGTCAACACGTTCGTCTGCCATTTCTCCCTTCTCCCTCGATTCGGGGGAGAAGGTGGCCGACAGGCCGGATGAGCCGGTGGCATGGCACAACTTACGGTCCTCACATTCCCTTTCCGTGCCACCCAAGCCATCATGGTCATCCTCCAGGACCCAGACAAAGACAGACGGATTCCTTACGTAGCAAGCCGCTGGAATGTAAGATTCAGTGGAATGGCACGTCCGCTGGACACCGGTTTGTTGTGGAAACAGGGTTGATGACAGATGGCAGAATCTGCAGAGCAGTTAATTCAGTTGGGCGAGATTCTGGCTGCGTGGCTTGCGAAACGTTTCTTTGGCCAGACGGAGAGCAGCGTTGCGGGCACAGTTTTGGATTGGGCGAAGGGCAGTGTTCCGGACCTCATGGACCGGAGGCGGGCCGAACGACAGTTCGAACAGTTTGCGGATCAGATTATTCAAAAACTGCAGGAGTCCATTGACGTTCGTCGTCGGACGATGCCGGAGCTGGATGCCGATGCGGTACTGAATGAGCTGTCGATCACGCTTGAAAGTGGCGTGACAGATCATTTCCTGACTGCCAAAGAGCCCGAGCCTCGTTTGGTGGATGCCGAATTGCAGCAGCAAAGACCCCTTCCAGCGACGCAGCTGCCGGAGACAGAAACGGCAGTTTACGGTCAGATTCTGCAGGAGACGGTGCGATACCTGATTGAAGTGGCATCCGTATTGCCGCGTTTTGAACCCACCGTTGCCCGTGAAAATCTGAATCGCCTGAATCACTTGGGACAGGACGTAGCTGATGTGCTCCAAACGGTCCGACGTCTGGAAACGGCGACGACGGTTCCCGGAGCAGGAGCGGATGCTCGCTATGAAGCGGACTACCGAGCAGCGGTCATCAGAGGACTTGATCGGGTCGATCTTTTCGGAGCCGATATTCCGCCGGAGAATCAACGTAACCTGCTGACCGAAGCCTTTGTCACGTTGAATGTCGATAAGACATGGAATGAGCCAATACTTACCAACCTGCACATGCGCCTAGAAGAATTGATAAACGCGGGTTCCGTACCCACAGGTACCGATGAAGCAGACAGCGAATCCGCTGACGATACTGAAACAGATATAGATCCGAATCAAGGAATGGAAAACCGTCAGAAGATTCGAACAAGAAGTTCCATTACATGCGACGAGCTTTTTGGAAGCCTGACTTCCACATCATCACGAATTTTGATTCGCGGCAGTGCAGGCTGTGGCAAGACCACTCTGTTGAGATGGGCTGCGATTACCGCTTCGCAGCATCATCCCTTTGGTAGAAAAATCAGAGCCGGATCGGGACGGCAAGAGTTGTTTTCGGGTCTGTCAAGATCCCAAATTTTTATGCCGGCCTCGTCAAGTCAGACTGCTTTGCATCAGGCGGCGAAGAGGTTTCAGACTACACTAATTGTCGATGACTCCGACGTGGCGCATGGTAGAAAAATTAGAGCCGGATCGGAACGGCAAGAGTTGCTTTCGGGGCGGTCAGGATTCCCAATTGTTACGCCGGTGTCGTCAAGTGAGGCTGCTTTGCGTCAGGCGGCGAAGTGGATTTCACATACATTCACTGTTACTGACTCTGACGCGGCGCACGACATAGGGGAACTGGTTCCTTGGAAAACCTCGACGATACAGGAATTCGAGAAGATTGCCCGTGCTTTCCGTAACTCGCATGCGGTACGCGCCTCCTGGCGATCAAGAATCCCCTTCTACATCCCGCTTCGTCATTGCCAGACTGGCCGCTTGCCTGAGCCGGACGAATTGCCTCGGCTGATTGCAAACGAGATCGGAAAACCGCCAAAGGACTGGGTTCGCTCGGTCCTCACAGAAGGGCGTGCCATCGTCATGCTGGACGGTGTGGATGAAGTTCCCGAACAGAACCGAGCAGCATTGCGTGACGAAATTGCCGCCATCCTGCAGGCCTATCCCGAGTGCTACTTTGTGCTCACGTCCCGACCGACGGCGGTGGCCGATGAATGGAATGAATGGTTGACGGAAATGAAATTTCGGACGGCGGACATCAGTCCGCTTTCCATTCCCGAAGTCGAACGATTTGTGGACCGTTGGCATGATGCCACGAGTAAAGAACTGGCTCGGCAGGGGAAACCTGACAGCGGTCTGGCAAAAGCGGCTGAGCATCTTCTGGAACAGTTTCGCCAAAATCCAGGATTGTCGTTGCTGGCCACAAATCCGCTGCTGTGTGCAATGATTTGTGCACTGCACCGTTCTCGCAATCAACGTCTTCCTGAAAGTCAGTATGAACTGTGTGAAACATTGTGTCACATGCTGCTGCATAAGCGGGAGCGAGAAAGTCATCTAAACTGGGAGGCGTTTCCTGAAGCTTACATCGCACTGACCTACGAACAAAAACGTGGGATTACACAGCAACTGGCCTGGTGGCTTCAAAAAAACGGTCAGTCAGCGATGCCCATTGAAATTGCGTATCAAACCGTGGCTGGTGCGTTACAGCGTATTCCGGGGCGAACTCCAGATGAAGCCCCACTGATTCTGAAAGCACTGGTCGAACGTAGTGGTTTATTGCGGGAACCGAATCCGGACCTGGTCGACTTTCTGCACAACACCTTCAAGGAGCTGCTGGCAGGGGATGACGTTGCGGTTCGTATGGATATCGATGCGATCAGCGAAAACATGGTCGATGAAGGCTGGCGACGAGTTGGACTGTTTGCCGTGGCATCGCCCAGATCAAATTCATTTGCCAGCAATTTGGTTGAACGTCTTCTTCTGAACTGCTGGGATGGCGTGGCGAACACCGATTCTGCAAAGGCCAGGAAGGGTCGGAAACCAGCATTGGGCCCTCGTTTAATGAAAGCCGCCATTCGAAAAGACAATGGCAAACTGACGATCGTTCTGTTTCTTCTGCAGTGCCGCCAGATCGCCAGTTTTCTTGACGCACCACAAAAGAGGCAAGTCGATAAACTTTCGAACGTTCCTTATCCACCAGTCGACTTTGATTCCGCAGAAGCCATCGCACGACTGGGAGATAATGCCGTCGAACCACTGGTAAACGCGAAGCGAAAGGATCCCGAAGAGAACTCAGCGACGGCTAGAGCTTTAAGGCTCATCAATTCTGAGAAATCGCGAGCCGCTTTGCAGGCAACGTTTGTGGACTCAGAAGACTGGAACGTGATTGCTGAGGTTGCTCAGGTGGTCGATCCGTTGACAATCCCGATTGTGTTGGCGCACGTGCAGAAACTGCATTGGAGATCCGAGATACCCGATTCGGTTCGAAAAATGATTTCGGACCTGAGCACGCTGTCTACGCTCACTGCACTGCAGCTTCTTGATCTCTCGCATACGAGCGTGAGTGATGTGAGCGCGCTGTCTACGCTCAGTGGACTGCAGTGGCTTGGTCTCTCGCAGACGAGCGTGAGTGAAGTGAGCTCGCTGTCTACGCTCAGAGGACTGCGGCATCTTGCCCTCTCGCATACGAGCGTGAGCGATTTGAGCGCGCTGTGTACGCTCAGTGGACTGCAGTGGCTTGATCTCTCGCAGACGAGCGTGTGTGATTTGAGCGCGCTGTCTACGCTCGGTGGACTGCGGCATCTTGATCTCTCGCAGACGAGGGTGAGTGACGGGAGCGCGCTGTCTACGCTCAGTGGACTGCAGTGGCTTGATCTCTCGCAGACGAGGGTGAGTGATTTGAGCGCGCTATCTACGCTCAGTGGACTGCAGCATCTTTCTCTCTGGTCTACGAGGGTGAGTGATTTGAGCGCGCTATCTACGCTCAGTGGACTGCAGCATCTTTCTCTCTGGTCTACGAGCGTGAGTGATTTGAGCGCGCTTTCTACGCTCAGTGGACTGCAGCAGCTTGATCTCTCGCATACGAGCGTGAGTGATTTGAGCGCGATGGAACATTTGACGAACCTGACGATCCTCGGTTTCGATGCGGATTTGAGCCATAAGGCGAGGGGCAGGAAAGGAATTACCGGAGAACTGGGATAGCGGGGAGTAGATTTCCAAGTCAGACTGGGTGCA
>JBBQSE010000479.1:0-6803 GCA_038214195.1 Planctomycetales bacterium | reverse complement strand
GCCGAGGGAATCCGACCTGAGACAGGTCGGACTACGTAGGCAGATCTGTCCTCAGATCTGCTTCCTTTGGCGCGCTTCAGTCGCACGGGGCCGCGGGACCCAATGACTCGCCGATGGTAAATCATTTCCTGCCGCTCGCCTAATGCCGCAAGAGGCTTGTTTCAAATGACTCATTCCGCACCGGTCCTTTTTGATCAACGACAGCCTGAAATTTGTCACTCATTCGTTAATCCGCAGAGCGTTGCGACCGGTGCTTTAGAAGCGGGGTAGAGCAAGCGGCAGTTATCACCGGTACACTTGTGAGGGTTTTCACGCATCGGGGAAACTTTCTACTGCAGTGAGGGGTCTTACCACTGCAGCACCGTCTGCGATTCCTCACGCGGTGGATCGCGAGTGCCGTCACACTTTGCCCGACCGGTAGAACCACTGTCCCTTTACACTGCAACGGACGATTGAACAGATTACGAAGCGTCGTGTTCCGTCATGGCCACTTTGCGCTGCTTTGTTTTGCAGAACGGAATACACGTTTGGGAGTTCGTCCAACTCCCTGGTTATTGAGATAAGAGCGAGTTCAGTCATGTCAGACCACGCAAAAACTGAAGCGGCACCAGCCGGTGATGTTCCCGAGAAGCCAGCAGGTAGCGGAAGCATTGTGCCGTGGATCGCCGTCGGCGTGTTGAGCGCCGGACTGGGCAGCGCGGTTCCGTTTCTGCTGGCCGGCCAACAGTCGCATGCTGCGTCTGGCGAAGAAGAACACGGTGCGACGGCAGAGCACAGCGGGCATGGCGATGCTGCCGGTGCCCACTCGAGGACGGGGAAATCTTTCACGATGCCTAAACAGGAAGACACGATCTTCCTTCCGTTTGGAGAACCTGGCAAAGATCAGAGCGTCGTCGTCAACCTTGATGAAGGCCGGATGTCCCGCTATCTGCGAATCGCGATCACGCTGCAGATTCCAAAGTCGCAGGAAGAGAAACTCAAGAAGCTGATCGAAGCGAAGAAGATCGTCCTGAGAAACTGGCTGCTGAGCAAAATCTCAGATCTGGATCTCGACGATATTCGCGGTGCCGCTGGACAAAATCGTCTGCGGCGTGAAATCCGTGAACAGTTTAATGCCGTGTTGTGCCCGGATGGCTATGACCAGATTTATGACGTGCTCTTTGAAGAATTCAACGTGCAATGACGTCCAGTGATACCGTTACCAGTATCGACTTCACCGCACCGCGTCGTTTGACCGGGACCGCCAATCGTGCGCTCACCCAGTGGAACGCGACTGCGATGGTTGTCCTGCAGGAATTCTGGCAGTCGCTGCTGGGTGACCGCATCACGCTGAAGCCAGCCCGCATTGATTCTTCCATTGCTCAGAAAGCACAACAGGCGTTGCCTGATCCAGGTTACGCCGCGCTGCTGAAGATCGGGCCGGAGCGTTTTGACGGAATCGTGGCATTTTCCAGCCGGGCTGTGCTGGCCCTGGTGAGCGAGATGCTCGGAACGCTGGGCGATGATTGGCCTGATTCGCGGGACCTGACGGCTGCGGAACTGTCGCTCATTGAATTGCTGTTTGGTGAGATCGCCCGTGCCTTCAGTCAGGGCTGGCCGGAAGTGGAAGCGTTGCCGGTTGAGCTGGATCAGATCCTGAACCGACCGCTGCGCAGCCGCATTTTTCAGCCACGCGAGAACCTGGTACGCAGCGTGGTCATCCTTCAGACGCCGATGGGAGAAGACGCCTTTGTCATCCTGATGCCTCAGGCCGCACTTGCCTCCATCGGCATTGACGACGCGACCGCAACTGCCGCGCCGCCGCAGTCAGCATCGCCCAGAATGAAGTTACTGACTGAGAGCCTGCCATTGACGTTGTCGGTGAGTCTGGGCCGCGCATCACTGTCGCTCGGCGAAATGAACCAGTTGGCAATCGGAGATGTGCTGGTCCTGGACCAGCCTGTGGGCAATCCTCTGGAAGCGCAGATTTCCGGACGATTGCATTTTGTTGGTCATGCGTGTCGACTCGGACCTCGACAGGGATTTCGTATTTTAGCATCTCGAAAAGATTAAGAGCGTAACGTGAGCAAATCATCATCAGAGACCATCGAAGCAACCGCGACCGCAGCATCGGCGATCGATCAAATTATGCCCGGCGGCGACTCTCCGGTGCCCGAAGCGCATCCCGTTGAGTTTCCGCAGGCTGCGAGGTCACGCGCCAGCGCCGCGATGCCACTGGAGCGATTTGCCGAAGTCAGCATCGAAATTTCAGTCGAGATCGGCCGCGTCACGATGCCCATTGCAGAGCTGCTGAAGCTGGGCGAAGGTGCCGTGGTTGAACTAAATCGAGCAGTCTCGGAACCAGTGGATGTGATGGCTCAGGGAATCCGAATCGCCAGCGGTGAGGTTGTCGTTGTGGATGACCGATTTGCCGTGCGGATCACGGAGATTGTCAACGCGGATGATCGTCGCTGAGTTGTACCAGTCGAAACACGCCAGGGAACGGCAGTTCGCCATGAATCATTGTCAAATCAGTTTTCCGCCTCAACGCTTTCATGAGCGCGCTCCACGTGCGCGGCGAATTCGCGCCGTGATTGTGATCTGCTGCGCGGTGATCCTGGCGATTGTCATTTCCACAAATGCTCTCGGCCAGCAAAGAGTCGGTCGAGCTGAATCAAATGAAAACGAATTCAACGCACCTAACAGCGCAGCAGCCGTTTCGACAAGAGAACAGGTCGCCCGCGCGCTCGAGACTCTGCGTTCCGGCAAAGCAGAGGTGCCGATTCCAGAAGACTCATCGCGGCCGAAAGAACTGTTTCTCGATCTGACTGTTGATGCGAAGGCGACCGATCCTGATTCGCAATCGCCGCAGGCAATGGCCGCGTCGCTGGACGTTTCCATGACATCCAGCCCGACACAAGTCCTGATGCGGGCCGTCGCGTGGATTGCGATCGTGCTCTGCGTCTGCTGTCTCATCGTCCTGAGCGCTCGGCACTGGCAACGGCGTCGAGGACTGCTGCCCACAACGACTGCTCGGTCAAAGGTGCTCGAAACATTGTCGCTCGGTCCCAGCCGAACGGTCTCACTCATCGAAATGCACGGCTACCGAGCCCTCGTGGCCTCAGACGCCACTGGCATTCGTTCACTCGTCCTCGCTCCTTCGTCGTTCGAAGAAACCATCGAAAATGAAATCAGCAACAGCACTGAACGCTGAAAACTGAATGCCCTCCACGCTCCACAGGTTGCCGGAATGGATTCCACACAAACCTTACAACAAATCGTCGAGTCCGATGGATTTCAGGGACTCTCGCCGCAGATCAAGGTTGCCTTGTTCCTTGGCGGGATGGCTTTGATTTCTGCGGCGCTGGTCACGATGACTGCGTTCACAAGAATTGTGATCGTGCTGTCCTTCGTGCGCCGTGCGCTATCGACTCAGGAGATTCCGCCTACGCAGGTGATCCTGGGGCTTTCATTGTTTCTGACCTTTTTCGTGATGAGTCCCACACTGACCACGATCGAAGGCGACGCAGTGCGACCGTATCTCGACGGAACGATCGACGGGCAGACAGCCTGGATTCGTGGTTCTGCCGCGATGCATGATTTCATGATCCGGCAAACCCGCAAGACTGACATCGCGCTGTTCGCCGGGATGGCGAATGTCCGACAGATTGAAACACCCGCCGACACACCAATTCGCGTGCTGATCCCGGCATATGTGATCAGTGAATTGAAGACCGCCTTCATCATGGGGTTTTGTCTCTACATCCCGTTCATTCTGATCGACCTGGTGGTCTCCGTCATCCTGATGTCACTCGGCATGATGATGATGCCGCCGATGGTGATCTCGACACCGTTCAAGATCCTGCTGTTCGTGCTCGTCGATGGCTGGCAACTGATTGCCCGCGTGCTAAGCATGAGTTTTCACTGACGAATTGTGATTTCAACTCCTAAATCCTAAATCCTAAATCCTAAATCCTAAATCCTAAATCCTGATCGCAATGTCCACTCCACCCATCACAACCAAACCGCAAGTCGGCTCCTGGATCCAGCAGAGTGAAACTCTGCTGTCGTTCGGGATGCTCGTTGGTCTGATCGTGATGCTGGTGCCGCTGCCCCAGTGGCTGCTGGACGTGCTGCTGGCAGCGAATCTGGCAGCGACGACACTCCTGCTGCTGGTCACGCTGAGTGCGCGACGCGCGCTTGAGTTGACGGTGTTCCCGTCGCTGTTGCTGCTGCTGACTCTGTATCGATTGTCACTCAACGTCGCCACGACGCGACTCATTCTGCTGGACGGCAACGCGGGCCACATCGTGACCGCGTTTGGAAACTATGTCGTTGGCGGGCAGCTTGTCGTTGGCCTCGTGATCTTTTTGATTCTGGTGATTATCCAGTTTATGGTGATCACGAAAGGTGCTGGGCGCATCGCTGAAGTCGCCGCCCGATTTACACTGGATGCCATGCCCGGCAAGCAAATGGCCATCGACGCGGAACTCAACGCGGGAAGTATCAACGACAAAGAGGCACGCCGCCGCCGCGACGAATTGTCACGCGAGACCGAGTTTTACGGGGCCATGGGCGGGGCCAGCAAGTTTGTTCGCGGTGATGCGGTCGCTGGATTGATTATCACCGCCGTCAATCTGGTCGGCGGCGTCCTCATGGGCGTCACGCAGGGAATGTCGTTTCTGGAATCAGTCCGTACGTATTCCATTCTGTCCGTCGGCGACGGTCTGGTCACACAAATTCCGGCACTCGTGATTGCGACCACCGCCGGTGTGCTGGTGACAAAAACAACATCCGACGACAGCCTGGGCGACGAAATCAGCGGCCAGATGTTTCGGTCTCAACGCCCGATCTACATCGGAGCCGGGATTTTATCAGTGATCGCATTGATGCCCGGTCTTCCGAAACTACCATTCCTGGGCGTTGCCGGAGGACTGTTGTTGCTGGGGGCGCGCCGCAAGACCGTCGAGCAGCCGGTCGAAACTCCCGACGGCGCAGGGCCTGCTCCGCCAACGCAGCCGGACGATGAACGTCATCTCGATGAATTTCTCCTGACCGATCGTGCCGTCGTCGAAGTCGGCGCGCGGCTGGTGCCGTTCATCCAGAGCAAACGCGTGAAGGGCCTTTCGGAACGCATCACGGCATTGCGGCGCGAGTTCTCGCGGACCAGTGGACTGTGGGTACCGCCAATTCGAGTCAACAGCAACCTCCTGCTGCAACCGGAGGAGTATCGCATTCTGATCGCGGGTCGCCGCGTGGCGGGCGGCGAACTTCGGAGCGAGCAACTGCTGGCGATTCTGCCGGAAGGTCGTCAGGTTTCGGTGACTGGCGAGGAAGCTGTGGAACCGGCGTTTGGACTCGCCGCGCGGTGGATCACGGCGGAAAGCGTGCGACTGGCGGAAATTCAGGGCTGCACGGTCGTGGATCCACTGAGTGTTTTGATTACGCATCTGGGCGAAATCCTGAATCGCTTCGCTCACGAACTTCTGACCCGCGAGTCACTCAAGCAGATGCTCGATCGGGCTCGTGAGTTCGCCCCGACAATCGTTGACGAAATTAAACCGGAGATCATTCGTATGGGAACGCTGCATCAGGTACTCGTCCAGCTGGCCGAGGATCGTATTCCGTTGTCGGACATCGCGCTGATTCTGGAGTCGATCGTCAATCACGCGCCGGATTCAAAAAGCAGCGAAGAACTGACTGACAGCGTGAGACGCGATCTGGGACGTTTGGTCTGTGAACGCTTCCGTGGTGAGGACGGCCGTCTGCGAGTTATCTCAATGGAGCCCCGACTGGATATTCGTCTGCGACAGTCCGTCCAGAAGGATCAGGTCGCACTTGAAGTTGGCGCGGCGACGAGGCTGATCGAGGCGATTGGCAAAGTCTGGAGCGATTCAGAACGACGTCAGCAGCCGCTGGCACTGCTGGTGGATCAGAAGATTCGCCGCCCACTCAAACGGCTGATCGCGCGGACATCGCCGGAAATCGGCGTGATTTCTTACCAGGAGGTCCCGGATGATCTGGTCATTGATTCCGTTGTGATGCTGGAGTTCGAAAGCATCATTGGAGCTGAATCGGCCCCCGAGAATCGACAGTTTCGAGACGCCGCCTAAGAAATCCAAACACGCTGATTTGATTCCAATCCCAATCTGTCATTGAAGTCACAAAAACATGAACTCGTCCGAAATCATTCTTGATCAGCGTCCATGGGGACGAGCCTTTGGTCTGCTGATCTGCTGCGCTGTAATGCTGATCGGAATCGCTCGACAGATAGCCCCGGCTGAGATTGTGCTCCGCGCTTTTATGGCGTCGACTGTTGCGACGATCTGCGTCCGAGGTTTGGTCCTGGTGCTGCGGGTGATCGCTGACAACCATGTGGACGAAGATGAACTCTGATCCGTGAAAAGACTCTGAAGGGCGTTGGAAGTAACAGGACAACTGTCACCGCGAAAACACGATATGAGTACTCGCATGCATTCCGCTGTAAAAGCCTACCATAAGGTCTGCAAAATGGATCTCCGGGATCGATTGATCCTTGAGCATCTCTATTTTGTACGCCATATTCTGGGCAAGATGCTGGGCGGACTACCAGAATCTGTGGACAGCGACAACCTGGAATCTGCCGGTATCCTTGGCCTGGTGGAAGCAGCTGGTCAGTTCGATCCAACCCGCGGCACGGCGTTCACAACTTTCGCCTATCAGCGGATTCGGGGAGCGATCCTTGATGAACTTCGACGCAACTGCCCGGTTCCACAGGCGATCCTGCAGAATTGGGCATCGATTCGTGACGCGTCGATGCACATGACGCCGCCAATCACGACTGA
>JBBQSE010000478.1:0-6824 GCA_038214195.1 Planctomycetales bacterium | reverse complement strand
GACTGCGAAGTCGTCAACTGCCACGACCGAACAGTCGATCAGGTCAGGTGGGTGCTTGACCGAGTGAGTCATCAACCTCCCGACGTCTTTGTTCCCAACTTTGTCGTCTCAGCCTGTCATGCAGCACGCTGGATTCGAGCGTCATGTATTCCAACCGCTGGCGTGCTTCATTACGATGATGCGTATTACCAAGCCATGCAGGACGAGTTTGTATTTGGCGATTGTCGTTCGCGCTTGTCGAGCATCGTCTGTGTTTCCAAGGAACTCGAAGAGCAAAGATGTTGAGTGCCATGCGACGAATTGAAGTAGAAAGTTCGGGAGCTGTTCCGGTTCGAATTCGGCTCGCGTCTTCTGCAAAAGTTTGATCAAGCACATCGTGCTGACTATTTTCGATGCGCCAGTGACCAGCTCGCGGAATTGTGCGATAGTGTCCGTTTGGTCCGCCACGTGGCGTTTTCGTTTTCGTTTTCGACTTCGGCTTTGCTGCGGGCCGAGCATGCGGTTGCTGCGTCGATGGTCGCACCGAAGAAGTCTCCGGCGTGAGTCGCTTAACCTGAGCCTTCAATTCGTCAGTCTGCGCCTGCATCCGGGCTTGCGTCTCAGCCTTCTGAATCAATCGCGACTCGACAAACGCCCGCAGAGCGGGAGTCATTTCCGCTAACGATTCTGGTGGTATGTCTGACGGCCGCGTTCATACACGTGATGTCTCAGATTCTCAATTTTCTGTACAGGCCAATCCCAGGGCGTGAACGGTTACGTTGAAACTCTGGAACACGGAGGCGGTGACTATGACCCGCAGGCGGGTGTTTTACAGGAATTATGACTGGCGCGTTGTCGTTCAGAAACTGGATCAGATTTATCAGAGGTCAAATTGATATGAACTTAGCCAGCAGCCAACTGGAAAGCGACGAAATGTATATAACGGATTTTCAGCGATTTTCTCAGATCGCACCAATTCTTCGCTGTCCAGTTTCGGGTGAAACGCTGACCGTGATAGATCAGGCAGACGCCGAGCTGTTGCTTAGGGAAGCATCTATCGCAGGGCTAGAGAGGGTGACCGGAGCTCTGCTTGCCCGGAAGTCAGGCTGGACTTACTTGATCCGAGGCCGCATCATAGACCTGAGGGTGGAAAACGCCGTGGGTACCAATGCCTCGGCGGTCGCAGCGCGGATTCAGTCGGATGCGTCGCAGGAGGTAAGGGCGAGCGTTCAGAAATGGTATGACTCCTTTGGATGGCGACGAAACGACGAGGGAGTATTGAATGATACAGCATACTTTTCCCAGAACGACGCGACCGATCATGGCTGGTATGAGATGTCGTCGCATTTAGCGCTCGTCGACCGATTCGGTGGCGGCCGGTTCCTGCTGGATGCGGCAAGCGGCGCAATTGCACACCCGGAATATCTCACATATTCATGCCACCACACGTTCAGAGTCTGCGTTGATTTTTCTGAAACGGCTCTCATGGAGGCGAGTAGTCGTATTGGCGATCATGGATTCTGCGTTCTCGCGGACATTTGCCAGCTTCCCTTTGCGGATGATTCGTTTGAAGGAGTGATATCGGGCTATACGGTGCAGCACATCCACAAGGATCAGCAGAATCGCGCTGTTGAGGAACTATTCAGAGTTCTGTGCCCCGGAAACCATCTTTGCATGATGACGGGAATCCGCGTTGGCAAATTGCACAAATTTTGTTTGATGCTGGCCAGGTTTGGGGCGAAGGCTTTCAGCCTGGGGAGATCCCTGGATCGTTCGACAGCAACACCCGCTGCGGCTGGATCGATCGCGCCGCTTCAACAGTTGTATTGCCATTACTGGGGTTTCGAATGGTGGCGAGACATTGCAGGACGGCTTAGCCCCAACTCAGCGATCCACTGCCTCCGGTTGTTTTCAAAGAGTGAGTTTTCGGGCGTCGTCCATTCCCGAACCGGGGTTCGCACGCTGCGAGCGATCGAGTCTCTTTTTTCCCTAACTCTGGCCAGAGCGAGCTACTTTGTGGTGGTGGATGTGGCGAAGCAGGAAAACGATCGATGATACCCGGACCGAGAACCTGGAGAATCAGATGTCAATGACCATCGATCTTTGCGGTTACGACAAGCCAGAGGTTGCCGGAGGTCCTGTCGTCTGGTTACAACGGTTCCCTCTCGCAATGAGGGCACGTGGCTTTGATATCCGGATTCGCCTCATTAGCTGGCATGATCCGAAAGACGGCGTGGCATTTCAGTCGCTGCAGGAACGTGGTTTTGATGTTTTGGGCAAAGAGTCCGAAGACAGGTGCGGCGATGTGCAGTGGTTATTGGCGCAGACATCCAAGAGCCCTGCGGACGCTTTTATTGGAAATCTGGTTGTGGCTGGCCTCTATGCTGGAAAACACCTGCGGCGGCAGGGTATCCCGACAATTGGGATCCTGCATTCCGATGATACATTTTATCGCGGGATTCAGGACGAATTTGTCTTCGGCAGGAAAGATCTGCAATTGTCCAGCGTCGTTTGCGTGTCTCGCGAACTGGAAGACCAGGTACGGCGGAGAAACCCGATCGCCACTGAAGTCTGGCGAATTCCCTACGGCGTACCGATCCCCGATACATGTGTTGAACCAACGCCTTCGCGATTTCGAATTGCCTATGTGGGACGACTGGCGGAGGAACAAAAACGCATCTCCGAAACGACGCGTGCCCTGATTCGAGTTTGTCGCGCAATACCGGACGCAGAGGCCGTGATCTATGGCGATGGCCCTGATCGAGGCAGCGTTGAAGCGATTCTTGCCACCGAGGGACAAAATGTCGCGGTGCGAATGGCAGGCAACATTCCCAACTCGCAGATTCAGGAGGAGTTACTGCAGTTCGATGTCATTACTCTTTTGTCTGACTATGAAGGACTTCCGATCGCGTTGATGGAGGCCATGGCGTGTGGATGTGTTCCGGTTTGTCTGGCGATGCGAAGTGGAATACCGGAGCTTGTGCAGGATGGTGTGACGGGCGTGATCATCGCCGATCGTGACGCCTCTTTCCTGAACGCGATGACGCGCCTCCGCGCCGACCTGGAATGGCGGCACAAACTTTCCCTCAACGCGCGAAGCAAAATCATTGAGGAGTATTCTGACCAGCTGGCGGGGGATCAGTGGGCGGTTCGCCTGAAATCAATTTACAAACCCGGCCAGCGCAGGAAAATCTTCGTGCCTCGCAAAATCACTCTGCCACCGCGAAATCCGGCAATCGAGTCAGAGTCTCACCGAATGGCACCTCCATCAGCCATCGTCCGGTTTCTTCGCCGAAGTCGAATGCTTGCGGGACGACTGCGACGAAGATTGCTGTGACGGCTTCACCTGCGATGTCGGTTTCTGTCGTCCTTATGGCTTCCTCCGTCTTGTTGTTTCGGATCCCGCACGCGGCACCTGAGTAACCAAAGAATATTCGATTTCATGAGTCTTTGTATTCTACAGGGTAGTGACGACTTCTGGAGTTCATCTTTCGTCAGGGCTCATATTGAATATTTGCAGGGCGAAAATGTTGTTCTGCAGGGATACTATCCTGGACTCAGCTTCAATGGACGGGACATTCGATATTTCTTCGGCCAGCGGCCTGTGCTGAAGAAGCTGGCAAAGTTGCTGCCGCACTGGTGTTACCACCGCTGGATCACGTCATGGGAAGAACGGTACGAAGGGCGACACGATGCGTTTGCCGGCTTCTGCAAGACGCATCACGTGGATGTGATCCTTGCCGAGTTCGGGATTCACGGTTCCACCATCTGCCGCCACGCCAAAGATCTCGGCATTCCGCTAGTGATTCACTTTCATGGCCATGATGCGCATCGTGACCCGTTGTTGGTTGAGTACATGGACCGATACCGCGAGATGTTCGACTATGCGTCCAGCATTATCAGTGTCTCGCATTTTATGACAGAAAAACTGGTCCGAATGGGAGCAGATCCGCAGAAGATCGTGTTCAATCCCTATGGGCCACGAGACACCTTCTTTGAAAATCAATCTGACTACAATGATGTGCTGCTGGCTATCGGGCGCTTCACGGACATCAAGGCACCGCATCTGACCATTCTGGCTTTTCAAAAGGTGCTTGCAGAATGTCCAAATGCCACGCTCGTGATGGGTGGGCACGGCGAATTACTGGAAGCTTGCCAGACCCTGGTGTTGGCGTTGGGAATGGAAAACAATGTTCAATTCCTGGGTGGCCTGAGGCACGAGCAGGTGATGCCGCTCTTTGCAGGAGCCTGCTGTTTCGTCCAGCATTCCGTGCAACCAACTTACGGTGATGCTGAAGGGACCCCCGTCGCCATTCTGGAAGCGGGAGCCGCAGGCCTGCCAGTTGTCTCAACGCGTCATGCCGGCATTCGTGACGCGGTCCTTGATGGTGAAACAGGATTCCTGGTGGAAGAACGCGATATCAACGGAATGGCAGATGCGATGATCAGGTTGCTGCGGGACAAGAACTTGTGTCGCTCAATGGGTGAGAAAGCCCGTGAACACATTCGGACGAATTACAACATCAAACGACATCTGAGCTGTATTGATGGGTTGATTGAAGCGGCGAGGAGCGAGGGGCCTGGAGCGGGGAAGGTTGACGGGCGATGCTGATGTCACCTACGATTGTTGCAGACGTTTGTCGTATGAATAGAGAGCAAAGGCAGGCTGGCGAATATGTCTATCAACAGCGTTGATTTGCTGGTCGGGTCTCCGAAAGCCGGTGAGCCGGCATGGAGGATTGCTCTTTTCTACCCGGAACAGGGCGGGTGGACGGAGACTGATTATCTGAACCTGGATGGTGGTCCGCTGGTGGAATTTGACAGTGGATTTGTAGAGGTGCTGGACTTGCCAACCAAGGAACATCAGCGAATTGTTCAGTTTCTATTTCTATTGCTTCGCGAATTTGTCTTATCACACCAAATCGGTGAGGTGTTTGTTGCGCCGCTGCCCGTGCGATTGAGCCCTGGAAAATTTCGAGAACCGGATATTGTGTTTGTCGATACGGCACGCGGAGAGTACAAGGGTGTGCCGGATGGTGCAGACCTTGTGGTTGAAGTTGTCAGTGCCAGTTCCGATGGTCGCCGAAGAGATACGCAAACGAAGGTTTCCGAATATGCTGCCGCCGGAATCTCTGAATACTGGATCGTGGACCCCGAACAGGGAACGGTGACGGTTCACCACCTGGTGGACGGCACGTATTCTTCGGCCCTGGTGTTTCGCAGGGGAGACGTGGCTCTGTCAGTACGATTGCCTGCCTTTACGGTCTCCGTGGACGATGTTCTGAATTCGGCTCGGGGCTAAGCAAGAAGCTAGCGGCTAGCGGCAAGTTGCGAGACTCCAGCAGCCAGGCAGTGCCAAGACCGCTCTGTCCATTCGCGTATACTCTAGTTTCTTGAATCTAGCCGCTAGCCGCTCAATCTCTATGCGAATCCTGGTTGCGAACATCCCTTTGCCGACCAACCGCTTTCTGGTGGACCTGAACGATGCTTTGTCGAAGCATGTTGAGATCACTCACGATGCAGATCTGTTCTGGAACATGCAGGGGGACTTTGATCTCGTCCATCTGCATTTTCCTGAGTATATGACGTTTCAGCACCAGGATGCCTACATCAAGGGGCTGACAGATGAACTGATCGCGGCGACTGAGGAACGGTTGCGTTACTGGGGGCAACGAGCTCGACTGATAGTGACACGTCATGTGCTGCTGCCGCATGATGCCCTCAAGGATCCGCAATGGGAAAAAATGTACGAGGCTGTCTACCGGCATATGCATGGCGTGGTGCATTTTGCTCAGGCGAGTGTGGATGAATTCAGGCAGCGGTATGCAAACACGAAGTTTGTATGTACGGATCTGAAAAAGGTGTCTGGAACTTTAGAGGGACCGGAGAGTTCCAGACACCTTTTTCGTCAGTCTGGAACTTTGGAGGCACCCGGTGCAGAAAAAGGTGTCTGGACGGCGGATAGTGAGCCGCATGGCGCTAGCCGCGGGTTATTGCCAGAGTTTTTCGCGCAGACACCGGCGGCTAGCGCCTTGCCGCTCACTAAGCCCACGCCTTCTCCCTTGGAATCGGGGGAGAAGGTGGCCTTGAGGCCGGATGAGGGGGACGGCCCCGAACAGGCCATCGTGCCGCACCACAACTACACCAGCCTCCCGAATGAAGTGTCCAGAAGCGAAGCTCGTCATCGACTTGGGATCGCAAACAACAGTCGCGTCATGTTGGTGTTTGGAGCGATCCGGAATGACGAAGAACGGGACTTGATTCTGAAGACGTTTGGATCCCTCAAGCAGAAGCGAAAGGTGCTGCTAGTCTCCAAATGGCGTGAGACCTTGGCAAAGGTCTCATGGATTCGCTTGAAGTACTGGCTGAGAGATCTCAATCGACTCTACTACCGCCTGCATCCACGCTACAAATTCAACTACGGTTTCGTCGAGGAAGAAGATACGCAATTGTATCTGAACGCCGCCGATGTCTTATTCATTCCGCGGCTGAAAGTCCTCAACTCGGGCAATATCACGCTGGGTATGACATTTGGCAAAGTCGTTGTCGGCCCTGATTCCTGGGACGTTGGCGAGTTGCTGCGAGAAACCGGCAATCCTGTGTTCGACCCGGACAAGCCAGAGATGGCCGCCGCGGCCGTCGATCGAGCGTTCCAGCTTGTCGAAGAAGGAAAAGTCGGCCCAGCAAATCAGAAACTGGCCTTGGAACATTGGTCGGCAGATCAGTGTGCGGAGAAATACTTTCAATTCTTCCAGAGGCTAGTGACTAGAAGCTAGTGGCTAAAAGCTCACTGCCTTTGTCTAGCCGCTAGAGTCTGGCCACTTGCTCCTGCGGAGCGTCAATGT
>JBBQSE010000477.1:0-6826 GCA_038214195.1 Planctomycetales bacterium | reverse complement strand
AGCAACCCCGCTTCGATTTGTCGCGACGAATAGTAGGGCAATTGGTCAGAGTTCACAAACAAGGTGGACCGGGTTCATCGCACTCAGTTCTTTGACATTGTCTCATCAAGATTCAAGAGGACGCGCGCCACCAGTGTCCAGGCGGCCGCGTCCTGGGGTGTTGTGTTCTCAGGAAGCTCTGGAAGCTTTGCCGGGTCTCCTGTCGCGACTTCGCGTGGATTCAGCCAGCCATCGGCCAGACGTTGGCGGCGCGACTTGAGTAAAGCCAGAATTGCTTTTTGCTCAGCCGTACCGGGCACCCGCGACGTACACAACAGGAATGCGTAGTCCGCCCGTGACGCGTCATCGGAGCCGCCTTCGCGAAGAACGCGCAGAGCCATGGCTCGTGCGGTTTCCACGAAAATCGTCTCGTTCAAGCCAGTCAATGCGGCGAGCGGTGTGTTTGAGCGGACTCGACGCGCACAAGAAACGTCCCCATTCGGCGCATCGAAGTTCGACATCACCGGATCGGGCATCGAGCGTTTGCGAAAGCCGTACACGGTTCGGCGATAGCGTTCTGTGCCTTCTGCGGGCTTCCAGTAGCCGGGATAGACATAGTTGTAGTCCAGTACGTTCTGCGGCACTGGTGGAATTACTCCGGGGCCTCCCACTTTGTGCGAGATCAGGCCGGCGGCTGTCAGAGCGATATCACGGACCACTTCCGCGTCGGCTCGAAATCGAGGCCCGCGAGCCAGCAGGAGATTGCGAGGATCTTGTTCCATCGCTTCGACGGTCGCAGCGGATGACTGCTGATACGTGGCACTGCTGATGATTGTTCGAATCAGGTGTTTGCGGCTCCAGCCGTGTTCCATGAAGTCCACAGTGAGCCAGTCGAGCAGTTCGGGATGCTCGGGCATCGGCGCTCGCGTGCCAAAGTCTTCGGCGGTTTCCACAAGTCCGATGCCGAACACGGCCTGCCAGACCTGATTGACTGCGACTCGGGCGGTGAGTGGGTTACGGGAGTCAGTCAGCCACATGGCGAATCCCAGTCGGTTCTGCGGAGCGTCCTTTGGAAACGGATGGAAGGCCGCCGGGACGTGTGGTTCAACGGGTTCCAGTGGCTGATCCCAGGTGCCGCGATCGAGGAGACGCGTTGTGCGATGATACGATGATTCTCGCTCGGCCATGTGCAGTACGGACGTCGCAGCCTGTGGCAGGGATTTCCAGAGAGTATCAATCTCATCATTGATCGCTTTGAGATCGGCCACCGAATTTCGCCACGCTGTGAAAATCACGAGTTTCTGTTCGTCGCTTCGCTGCTCCGTCGGCACGTTGAGCGCCAGCATTGCGGCATGATCGACGGGCGGAGCCGCAGGGGCAGGAGCGGTCGTGATGCTGAAGCGGCCACAACCAAGCATGTCGCCCATTCGCCACGCCACCTTGAGCTGCGTCCCATCGGGAAAATCGAGTGGATGTTCAAACTGCAGGACCGCGACTCCGGCCTGATTGCGACGCCCGATGCCTCGATCCGCGTTCCATGATGTGTCGTCTGAACCATCAATCAGATGCGCCACCGGCCCGCTAATCTTCTTACCATCTGCCGACTTCTGTTCGGGCTCGGAAAAATCGGCCGTCGCGTTGACCAGTTTCTGCTTCTCCCAATCATTGCTGCCTGGCTTTTTCACAAAGACTTCAATTTCATTGACAACCCAGGTGCCGTTGTGACTGCGTCCCGGCCCGTTGTGCGGCAGATCACGATGGGGCAGTGTTTCGAGTTGCAGCCCAGTCACGCCTTTTAACGCCGGCGTTGCAATCAGGAACACATCCGCACTGGAATGACCTTTCATCAGCAGTGATTTGTCAGCCTCCTGAGTCGGATGATTCAGACCGCTGATGCTTCCCAATTCGATGGCATCCAGAGCCTGCCATGTGATCTGCTTTGATTTCAGTTCGGCGGCCCAGGAATTCATTTCAGCTTCCCAGTCAGGTCGTTCCGAACGAATACGATCTTCGGCAGCAGAAATCTTTCGCTGAATGTCAGCGATCTGCTGCAATTGATCCTCCGTGTACACCCACGACTGAGCTTCGTACGAATTGTTCAGAAAGGCGAACATCCCGTAGTACTCGTCCTGTGTGATCGGATCAAACTTATGCGTATGGCATTGAGCACATTGCGTTGAAAGACCGAGCACAGCCTTTCCGATGCAATCGATGCGATCAAACATTTCCACCATGCGGAATTGTTCAGGCACGATCGCGCCTTCTTCGTTGATCATGCTGTTGCGAAGAAAGCCAGTGGCGATGATCTGATCCTGCGATGCATTCGGCAGCAGATCACCGGCAATTTGTTCGATCAGGAAACGATCCCACGGCATGTCTTTGTTCACCGCGTTGATGACCCAGTCCCGCCAGGCCCATTGTTCGCGTTGCATGTCTTTTTCGTAGCCGTTCGTGTCGGAATAGCGAGCCAGATCCAGCCAGGGCCGCGCCCATTTTTCACCAAACCGTGTACTGCCGAGCAGAGCTTCCACTGTCGCTTCGAGGCCCTGCTGTTCAAAGGCAGCCAGTTCCTGTGGCGATGGCGGCAGGCCGATTAGATCCAGATAAATCCGGCGGCACAACGTGTGGCTGTCGGCACGTTCCGAGTGCGTGAGATTTTCCTTCTTCAGCCGATCCAGCACGAATGCGTCGATCGGATGCGCCCCGCCCCCATCAGGCAATGCAGATTTGGTCGGCGGCGTGAAGGCCCAGTGAGCTTCATATTTCGCGCCTTCGGTAATCCATTGTCTCAACGTCTGAATCTGTGCTTCCGAAACAGGTTTCTTCTGATCCGGAGGAGGCATGATGATGTCTGGATCGTGCGACACAACGCGCCGCATCAGTTCACTCTCGTCAGGTTTCCCCGGCACAATAGCGGAGAGACCCGATTCGCCGCCTTTAGCTGCGCTCTCAAACAAATCGAGCCTCAGCCCTGCCTTTCGATCCGATTCATCCGTTCCGTGACATTGTGAGCAGTGCTCGGCGAGAATTGGCTGGACGTCACGCTGAAAGCTGACATCGGCAATCGCAGGATGTCCGGCAACCATCATCGAGACGAAGAGGCCCAGCAAGGCAGGGCGAAACAGAAGATACTTCATTTCTTGATTCCGCTGGCAGGTCTGTGCGGTGGTGGGGTCACACGTAATACGCAGTTGCGGTACTCTTTGAGGTCGGTTTCTCCGGGATTGCCAAACCGAATCTCGAGTGACCGACGACTTTTCTCGCAGGGTCCATGATATCTGCGACGCGATGCTCAAGGAAAGGGTCCCGGCCAGATTCGCCGACTAGCCGAGTGTCGATTTAATCGAAACTCGTGAGCGGCAAGGCGCTAGCCGCCGGTTTTTGCCAGTGTTTTTCAAACAATCACCGGCGGCTAACGCCTTGCCGCGCACTAAATTGACAGACCAATAGCGGCGCTAATTGCGTTTTTTGTCAATGGTGCGGTCGTGCGACTCACGATCGGGCGATCGAAATACAGGGTTTTCGACTCGCCACAGCGGCTGTGAGACGCCTTCGCTGTTGAGCAAAAGCGATTTGCCGTCGGCTGTGAAGCATACAGTCTCGCCCTGATGCCGTCTGGGTAGATTCAGCACAGTGGCTGGCCTGCGGCTGGCATCGATCCAGGATTCGGACGTTGGGTCAGCTCGCGTCAGCATCGCGCCGCTAAACATATCGACAACGACCAGCTGGCGTCCGTCCGGAGACACGTCCATTGCCGTGGCATACGTCACCCCGAGTGAAGCCAGTTTTTGGGCTTTCATGTGTTCTTTGCCACTCGTCAGGGTCAGTGGCAGCGAGTACAACGCGCTGTGCAGCGGATCGGCCTTGGTGACCATTAATATCGTACGTGAGAAAGTATCCACCGCCACGCTCTCACAGTTTCGAGGGCCATCGGGGAATTCGAACGTGATCGTGCGGATAACCTCGACTGACGTCTCTGGCACTTCCTTTTCACGATCGGAGGCCGGCAGCTTCGGTTCTCTGATAAGCAGCAACTGGCAAGCTGGCGTTCGTATGCCGCGATCTGTGCCGTTGTCACCGAAATCGCCGATGAGCAACCAGGATTCGCCATCGATTTCGAACGAGCACATGTCTTCCCAGTCCGTTGCCGTGACACCCGCTACGTTCACAATCGCGCGGGTCCTGCCGTTCAGATCCACCAGAAATAGTCGCGGCGTGTCACCGGAGTCGTTATGCATCCACAGTGCATTTTGCGTTGTGCGGCTGACGGCGATTCCGCTGGCTTCCAGGATCTGCGGATCCTGAACGATGCAGAGCTGCGTTCCGTTGTCGGGTTCATCACCCTGACTGGAATTCAGCAGCAGAAGTGGAACGACAATCGATGCGACGAGTGCGAAGTGATTGAAGTTTGGGTTAAAACGCATATGTGGTGTTCATCTGAAGTGTGGTTGACATCGACCGTGAAGATTACCAATCCTGCCCAATCCTCGCACGCAGTGGCGAATTCGGGAAACGATGTCAAAGTGTAACATCGCAACAGATCTCCGGCCTTGACCCGATTTCAGAAGACATGAACAATCCGGGGTTTTCGGGTGTTCGGGGCGAAGTGTGTTGGAGTTGTCGGATTCTCCCGTCAGAATCAAGTGGGATTTCCCCAGTCATCAACTACAATCCGCCCGTTTTTCAGGGCACTCGAGTTCATATCGGACGCATTCATGACAGAACCTGTTCCATCAGACGAAAACCTGCGAAAAGTCCGCGAACGCGTCATGCAACTGGCCCGCGAGATCGAGCAGATGTCCGGTCAGGAGCTGCCGCCTCCCATGTACTTTCAGGAATTCCTGACGCGGGTCGTCACCGCTGTGGGAGCCCGTGCCGGTGTCGTCTGGATGCTGGATGAATCCGGACGTCTGGGCCTGCTGGCTCAGATGAACCTGGAACAGACCGGATTGAAAGAAACACCGGGGGCGCTTGGGCTGAACGAAAAGCTGCTGATCGACGTGATGCAGACCGGTGAGGCGCGAACCATAACGCACGGCGGTGAAGCGAAACTGCCGACCGAACATGTGCTGGTTCTTTCAGCGCTGCATAAAGAAAAAAAATGCGTCGGTGTGGTCGAACTGTTCCAGCGTCCGGACGTTCCGATCAAGGCGCAGTCCGGGTACATGCAGTTTCTGGAACAGATGTGCGGCTATGCGTCACGGTTTCTGGAAGGTCGACGTCGAGATCTGGGACAGTCTGCGGATCTAAAGAATCAATTCTGGACGGACTTTGAACAATTCTCGCTGCGACTGCAACGTTCACTGCACGAACAGGAAGTCGCAGATTCGGCGGCAAGCGACAGCCGGGCGTTGCTGGGCTGCGATCGAGTGAGTGTGGCGATTCGCAAGGGCCGCAGCTTTCGTATTCGCGCTGTCAGCGGTCAGAGCAGCGTGAATCCCCGCGCCAATTTGATTGTTGCGATGCAAAAACTGTCCCGGCGCGTGATTGAGATGGGTGAGACTCTCGTCTACACCGGCAAGGTCGATGGTCTTGCGCCGCAGATCGAAGAACCGCTCGCCGCGTTTGTTCAGGAGAGCGGTTCCCGCATGGTGATGCTGGTACCAATGTTTGAAAACGAAGTGCTGGTTCGCAAGCAGGGGGAGCAGGAAGATCGCGAGCGACGCAAAAAGAGACCAAAGGCAACAGGCTGTCTGGTGATCGAACAGATCGCCGAATCCGAACCCGCGCCTCAGTTGGAACAACGTGCCGAACTGGTGGCCGATCATGTTGGTGCCGCGCTGTGGAACGCCCGACAACACGGTCGAATTTTTGGACTGAGCCTGTGGAAACTCATGGGCAAGGGGATGGAGTGGTTCCGCGGACGTAAGCTTGCCATTACTGCTGCTGTACTGCTCGCGACAGCGGCTATTGTCGCGGTGATGGCGCTTTACAAACTGGAATACCCGGTCAAAGCAGAAGGCAAATGGATGCCCGTCGAGCAGCACGCGGTCTTCGCCACGTACGATGGGTTGATTACACGTGAAGGACTTCACATTCCGGGAGATCAGCTCGTCAAAAAAGGCGACATCTTAATTGTCTTGCAAAATGATGAACTGGATGGCCAGATTGATGAAGCGAAGGCTTCCATCCAAAAACAGACCAACATGCTCAGTTCGAAAAAGGAAGAAATTAGCAACGCTGCATTACAGGAGCGAAAGGAAGAAGGAGAACAACGCGGTAACGCCGCATCGACGGGCAAGCGACTGGAGGTTGAAAAGCAACGCATCATGGGCGATCAGGCGATCGCCGAGCGGCAACTGGCTCAACTGCTGAAGCGCAAGGAGGAAAAGCTGATCATCCGGGCGCAGGCGGACGGGCGGATTCCTGACTTTCAGTTGCGCCAGCTGCTCGAAGACCGGCCGGTTCGTGTGGGCGACCACCTCTTCGACATCATGAACGAAGATGGCGGGTGGCATATGGAGTTGCTGGTCGAAGAGAAACGCATGGGGCATCTGCTGCGGGCTCAGCGTGATTTGAGTGCTGAGGGAAAATCGCCGGACCTTGCCGGCGAATTTAAGCTCGCATCACAGCCCGAGAAAGAGTTCACCTGCCATTTGACGAAAGTCGCAACGCGTTCAACAACCGATACGGAATTGGGAACCGTATTTGAGCTGACCGCTGAGGCCAACGCCGATCAGGATCTGCCACCACAGCGGATCGGCGTGGAAGTGACCGTGCATTTGTACTGCGGCAAAACTTCGCTGGCCTATTGGTGCTTCGGGGACGTTGTGGAGTTCGTGCAGAAATACATCTGGCTGTAAGGCGAGCGGCAGTAAAGGAATTACCAATTCCCAAAGCTGCGGCG
>JBBQSE010000476.1:0-6851 GCA_038214195.1 Planctomycetales bacterium | reverse complement strand
GGGTGTACAGTACACCCGTCGCTCCGCCGACGGGACTTCAGTGTTCCTGGTTCTTCGCGGGATGCAGATCTGCCCACGTAGTCCGACCTGTCTCAGGTCGGATTCCACGAAGTTTGGTACATCAATTTCTGCTGCTCGCTTTATCGCGGTATCGTTCGAAAGGAGATTGTCGATGATCATGTCAAACTGCGATAACGGCAAGCTATTCTGGCGAAGAATATTTTTCCTTGCCTTTGCTCTTGTCGCTCCGCCGGATTGGTTGCTGGCACAGTCGGAACCAGGGCCGGGCGGCAGCACGCAAAGCGAACGGCAGGATCCCCAGGCAGACACCGAGCCGAACACCGCTCCGAATAAATCGAATGCTCCGGAGAATATTGCCCCAACCGGAATCACGGAACAAGCCAATGGCACTGAGATGGCTGTGGATCGATTGACTCAGGAGATTGCCGCTTCATTGCGACAACGCAAGACGATTGTCGTCTGGTTGATTGATGAATCGCAGACACTGAAATCCCGGCGTGAACTCATTGCAAATCGCTTCGAAACGATTTACCGTCAGTTGGGGCTGAAGGCCGACACGAATGCGAAGAAAGCGCTGAAGACAGGCGTCATCAGCTACGGCGACAACGTCCATGTTCTGGTGCCTGATACCACGAGCGATCTGACTGAGCTGACGAAGGCAGTCAGGGGCATCAAGGACGACGAATCCGGCAAGGAAAACGTTTTCGCCGCAGTTGCTGAGGCGCTCGAAATCTATACGCCTGTCAAACAGGAAATGCCAGCGAACATTATTTTTATCATCGTCACCGACGAGCGCGGAGACGACTACGAGAAACTGGAGGAAATCGCCAAACGATGCAGCCAGGAAAGCGTCACGGTGTACTGCATCGGCAATGCCTCAGTCTTTGGCCGTGAAAAAGGATTTGTGCGATACAAGTGGGAATACGACGGCGAACAATTCGAGGAAGACATCCCTGTGGATCAGGGTCCGGAGACGGCCATGCCTGAAAATCTGCAGTTACCCTCCTGGAGGAACCCGCCGCATGATCTGAACAGGATGTCATCAGGATTCGGACCGTATGCCTTGTCGCGATTGTGTGCTGAGACGGGCGGCATGTTCCTGATTGCCGAGGATACAACCGGAGAGAAATGGGACCCGCAAATTATGCGGAAGTACACTCCCGACTACCGTCCTCAGGCGGAGTTCATGAAGCAGCTGAAAAAGAATCCCGCCATGCAGGCTCTGCTCTCGGCGGCTCACATGTCCCTGGTCGAAGACGTTCCAATTCCCCAGCGAGTCTTTCAGGCGAATGATGAAACCATCCTTCGTGAACATATAACAGAAGCCCAGAAGACCCTGGCAGTGCTCGACTATTTCCTGCTGCGACTGCAGACCCTGCTGGAGGCGGGTGAAAAGCATCGAGACAAACTGGACTCCGACCGCGGGCGCGCCAGTTTCGACCTCGCGATGGGCCGAACTCTGGCCATGCGCGTCCGAACTCTTGAGTACGATGCACGACTCGCCGAAATGAAATCCAGTCCGAAACAATTCGAAAAGACCGACAGCAATCAGTGGCGACTTGAACCGTCTGAAATGATCTCTGTCGGCGAAAACATTCGCAAGATGAATGACAAGGCGCTGGAATATCTGAAGCGAGTGGTCAAGCAGCATTCTGGAACTCCCTGGGCCTGGCTGGCCGGACTTGAGCTGCGCGATCCGCTGGGCTGGGATTGGGTTGAGGGAGAGGTGCCGCTTGCTCAAACGGAAAATGTTAGAGATCAGAATCGCACCCCGCAGCTTGCACCCGAAGAGGTCAAAAAACGCCAGGCGGAACGCAAGCGCAGGGACAAGAAGAACGTGAGTCGGCCAGGACTCTGACTGCTTGGCGTCGATCTCGATTTCGGGGTACGATCACCGCCGTCCGATCTGCACGCGAGCAAAACGGAATGGTGAGTCCGCAATCCTTCATATGATATTATCTCAAGGCCATCTTCCATGAATCGCCGCCGACTCGGAAATAGTCCGCTCACCGTTTCAGACATCTGTATGGGGACGATGACGTTTGGGACGCAGTGCGACGAAAAACTTTCCTTTGAAATCATGGACCGGGCTTACGAAGCAGGCATCGATTTCTACGACGCGGCAGAGATGTATCCTGTGCCGCCGTCAGCCGAGCTGTTTGGGCGGACGGAAGAGATCGTCGGTCGCTGGCTGAAGACGAAGCCGCGCGAATCGGTGATCGTCGCGACGAAGATCACCGGGCCTGCTCATGGGTGGTTTGTGCCGCCTGTGCGACATGGTCATTCTGCGCTCGATCGCGTGCAAATCATGAAGGCGGTCGAAGCCAGTTTGCGGCGGCTGCAGACGGATTACATTGATCTCTATCAGACGCACTGGCCCGATCACGGGGCTCGTTACGAAGATGTTCTCGAACCGCTCACGGAACTGGTGAAACAAGGGAAAGTTCGGGTCCTCGGAAGCAGCAATGAGACGTGCTGGGGCGTGATGAAGGGTCTGGCGGCTTCTGAGAAGCACGGTTTGTGCCGCTACGATACGGTGCAAAACAATTTCAGTCTGATCAACCGTCGCTGCGAGAGTGAACTCGCTCAGGTGTGCCGTCGCGAGAACATCGGTCTGCTTCCTTTTTCACCGCTCGGCGGCGGAGTGCTGACTGGAAAATACATGCACACCGATCCGCCCGGTGCTCGATTTACCGAGTACAAAAAGCTGGGCGAACGTCAGCAGCGACTGGCCGATCGATTCCTGAACGACCGCGTGCGGGAAACCGTGACCTGGCTGAAAGAGATCGCCGATGACCTTGGCATCACGCTCACAGCGCTGTGCGTCGCCTGGAGCAAACAGCACGACTTTGTGGCGTCAACGATCATCGGTGCGACGACCGTGGCTCATCTCAACGACAGTCTGGGAGCCGATGGCCTGGTGTTGAGCAAAGAAACACTGGCCCGCATTGATGAAATCGACGTCGCCATTCCAACGCCAATGAAAGAAGACGGGCTGCGGAGGTTGTGACAGAGTAGATCAATTGCCTTAAACTGTTCTACAATGGCTTCAGCGGCAATTCTTCGAGCGGCGGCAGTTCGGACCGTCGCTGCACGGCCTGCAGGAGTCTCCTGAGAAACGGGTGGTTTTCCGCCAGCGCGACTATCGGTTGCAGCACAAATCCCGCTTGTTCCCAGTTCCCGGTTTCAGCAAGCAAGTACGCATGTACGATCTGAGCCAGCCTGGAGTCCGGCTGTTCGCGCAAGACCTGGATGGCAGCCTCGCGTGCCTGTTCCTTCAACCCCAGCGCGTCTGCTTTCTCGCGCCACTGGATTGACGCCTCCCTGTCGCCCAGTTGTGCCGTGGCCTGCTGAAGCAACACGGCAACTTCCCGAGTGAGCAATTCCGGTGATTGCAGTTTCGACAACCATTCCTTTGCGCCCGCTGCGTCGCGGTTCACCAGAGCCAGCCGCGCCAGGCCGATGCGGGCCGCAGGGAGATTGGATTCGATTTCCAGAGATTCTTTGTACGCAGTTTCTGCTGCTTCGTTTTCACCAAGGCTCGAACGGGCATCGCCAAGCAGGGCGAGTCCTGCGGCACCGCGATTCAGCTTCAGGCTGCGTTCGACCATTTCCACAGCCAGTCTGGAGTTGCCAAAAGGCTGCAGGATGCGTCCATAGTCCAAAAGGAATTCAGCCGCCGGGATCTGCAGTCCTTCCGCATCGGGAGCATGCTTAAGTACATCGGCAAAGGCCGCCGCGACCTCGCGATTCTTGCCTTGTTTGTGGTACAGTCTGCCCAGCAGCAAATTTCCTCTTGCCGCACATCCCGGCTGTGATGCAAACTCGCTGGCGGCGGCGATGGCACCCTTCAGATCACCAAGCTCGTCACGGCATCGCGCCAGTTCGTAGAGCACATCAGCCCGATCCAGATCCGTTGTGCTCAGATACTCCAGAGGAGGCAACGCCGCCCTCCAACGATTTAGTTGCAACAATGCCTGAGCCCAGGCGTGCATGTCTTCGAGACTTGTGCCACCGAACCGATCGAACACGTCAATCGCTTCCGCTGGCCGCCCCGCTGCGACCAGAGCGCGGGCTCGCAACGAGATCGCTTCGATATTCGTCGGTTGATCCCGGAGGAAACCGTCGATCACATCGAGTGCGTTCTTTGGATCACCCTTATCCAGCAATGCGGCGGCCTGCCTGAGCGGTCGTTCCTGCCACCAGACGATTCCAGCCATTCCGCCCGCGAAAGTCACGCCAGCCAGCAGAATCAAAGTGACAGGTCGCCGCCAGCGACGCCAGCGCGAAGGAATCTGTCGTGGTCGCTTTGGAGGGCTTTGATTCATGAACTCGGAAACTTTCGACTCAGGATACAGGGGCAGTATTTGAACCAGACCCGGTGGTTATGGCCAGTCATTATGACGACTCTGTCCGCTGCAAACAGGATTCAGATCGATTCGTGTCTGGACGATTGCCGCAATTCCTTGCAGGCGGTGAGTCAGCTGGTCAGAATATGAAAAGCTGAGGCAGCTGTGAGACGGGCACGAGTGTCCGTCCTCCGGTATTTTTTTGTGTCTGCCACTCGCGTAAAAAGAGTTCGCATGTCTTCCTTCGTTCAATTCCGCGTCTGGAGCCTGCTTGCACTCAGCGCGAACTGCCTTTTCGGTTCAGGATGTCGCGAACGTCCCGAAGCGGCAGCTCCCAGGCAGGCTGAGAAAGTAATCAGCGAGAATATGAACGGCGATGAGGTCGCGACGATGCGTAAATTCTGTGCGCATTGCCATGCCTTTCCTGATCCGCAGTCATTTCCCCGCGACGCATGGAAGTCAGAAGTGACGCAGGGTTTCCGATTGTTCGAGGACAGTCCGACGGAAGGGCTAGTCGTACCGCCGCAGGAACCTACGGTCGCCTGGTTCGTATCGCGGGCTCCTGAACGTCTTGATCTGAACGTCGAACCAGCCAGCCCGGAATTCGATCGATTCCAGCTGATAGACCAGTGGGCGGGGGATGTGAAAGACGCTGTCGCAGTGTCCTGCCTGCGTTTTGATCCGGAGCGTCAACAACTGTGGGCTTGCGATATGCGGACCGGAATGATCTTTTCGGCAAAGCGCGGAGAAGCATTGACCCTCGCGGCGCGACCGCTGGAAATTGTGCATCCATGTCGTGTGACGCCGACTGATCTGGATGGCGATGGAAATCAGGAAATCCTCGTTTCCGAACTGGGCAGCTTTCTTCCGTTCGATCATCAGCGGGGAGCCGTTTGGTCGCTGTCACCGAACAACAACTGGGCCGCGACGCCGATCCAGACGTCCATCTCCCGCGTGACCGAAGTTCAGCCCGCCGATTTTGACGCGGATGGCGACATCGATCTGGTGGTTGCGGAATTCGGCTGGCGCAGGACCGGTCGCATCGTCACCTTGTGGAAGGAAAGCGATGGACAATGGCTCGAACGATTGCTGGACAAGCGGCACGGAGCGATCGATGTTGCCATCGTCGATCTCAATTCCGACGGCCGGCAGGACATTGTCGCCCTGCTCTCCCAGGAATTCGAGGCTGTCGTTGGCTATCTGAACAAAGGAGATGGCACGTTTGAAACGGTTTCACTCTATGAAGCGGGAGACCCGTCGTTCGGATCCAGCGGGATGCAGGTCCTGGATTTCGACGGTGACGGCGACTACGACATTCTGCATACAAACGGTGACAGTTCGGATGATGGATACCTGAAACCATTTCACGGAATCCGCTGGCTGGAGAACAACGGTGACCTCACATTTCAAGTGCATCAGATGGCGACAATGCAGGGCGTCCATCGCGCGGTGGCCGGTGATCTGGATCTGGACGGCGATCTGGATGTCGTCGCGGTGAGCCTGATTCCGCCAGGTGTGAGCAAGTCAGCAACGGGACTCGCATCCGTCATCTGGCTCGAACAAACGTCGAACCACAATTTCGTGCGCCATGTGGTCGAGACGGACAAGTTTGATCACAGCAGCTGCGAACTCATCGACTGGGATTCCGACGGTGACCTTGATATCTGCGTGACTCACTTCCGCTGGACCGAAGAGCAGGGTCCCGCAATTTCGTGGTTTCAAAATCTGACGAAGACTGCCGCGGCACCAGAGTAGAACCATTGTCCCGGCCGTTTCTTTCAGGCGAGCGGCAGGGCGTCAGCCCTCCGAGTACGCTCCCCGTCCCTTCGGTCTGGAGAAGATCACATCGAGACCTTCACTCTTCCCCAGTATAAATCCAGACCGAATCCCGCAGCGCCTGCAGATGCCGACACGGTCCGTTGCGGACGCCGAATTTGAAGTGCCAGCTGCAGCGGCATTTGCCTTTGCGGACGATGCCGTCGCCGTCGATCAGCACTTCGCAGCTTTGGTTTTCCACCTTGCCCGTGACGATCGATCCGCCGCGCGGTGCTTCCTGACGTGTTTCGACTTTAACCTTCCCGCTGGACAGAATTTGCTGAGCACCGGCGAGCTCGGGATGAGGCGGTCCGAGTTCCTTATCGGACAATGTCATCGGCAGGACTTGTCGCCAGCGGAAGACGTCAGCGTGCAGATCAAAAATCGCCTGGCCTCGCAACGCCAGTTGAGTCATAACGGATGCCGCGTCGCTCTGAGAACACGTCAGGTCGGAACTGATTCGACTCAGTGACATCGTGCGATGCTGACAGAGTCGTTCGGCTGCCGCGGCAACCTGAACGGCCGATGGTTGCGTTCGCGGCAGCAGCATCTGAACGGCGCTGCCGCGAGTCCAGTTATTTGCTGTCCAGCCGCTCAGCCCCAGCGTGAGTCGCATGTTGCCCATCTGCACAACCCAGAAACTGGGCAAACCATTTCCCAGCAAAT
>JBBQSE010000475.1:0-6861 GCA_038214195.1 Planctomycetales bacterium | reverse complement strand
TCAACGCAGCGATCTCTGCCGATTGCTTGGCCACCAGCCTCTGAAGATCCTCAATGATCTTGTCTCTCGCATCCATGCCCGGACGCTAACAAATTTTCGTTATCTGACCCAAGTCCAATTTGACCCCGTGAACGGTTACGTCGTGAGATCCAGGATGGCGTTTAAGCGTTCTCACGTTCGTTCAACATCGAGTTTGTCATTTGGCTGAACTTTGTGCTTCGGTTGAAAGTCTTCGTTGATTCCGTTTAACAAGGGGAATGTCCATGGCATCACTGGTTTTGGATTTGCATGTGGAGAATGTACGTTCGTTGCCTCTGGTTGCTGACATGGGGCTGGAGGACAATTCTCCGTTCGGTCTGCAGGGACTGGCGCGCGAGTCGATTGAGTTGCTGAAAGCGGACGCAATTAAGCCGCTGGCTGCGGCGTTGGCTCTGAGCGGTAATCGTGATCAAATTCGTGATCCCGCATTGACGGAAAAGTTCCTTGCCCGAAATTCAGGTTGGGTTGATGAGTACAGTGTTGTTCGACTGATTGAGAGGTCGCTCTGGTTCAATGGCCAAAGCGACTTTGTGATGCAAATGACTCGCAATCCGAGTCAGATTCCTGACAATCCTCCAGCGGAAGTTCAGGCCGCTCTTTTGAAGGCCTACGCTCTGCATCCGGAGGCCACGGTCTGGTACGGCGTGCCGCTGTTCAGTGACAAGAATAACGCCGATGGTTTGCCTGTTCCGCTGACGGCATCGCAGGTGAAAGAAGAAGCACATCGTCGACTGATGGCGGCTCAGAAACATGCCGAGGGGCTGGGATGGTTTTATCGAACGCTGCTGCGAATCAATCGATTTCCTCAGGCTTGCCGATGGGCCGTCCGTGCAGAAGTGTTGAAGATCAAACGCGTTTGGGAACGGACGATGACTGAGGTCCGCCAGGCCCGCAAAGATGCCCGAAATCGTGCCCGCGCAAAAGCTCGTGCGGACTTCGAATACTATCGCACCGGTAAATCAAGTACCGTGATCCCCGAACACAGCACTCGGATTGGTCAGATTGCTTCCCGATCTGCTCAGTCACTACGGACGATGGAGCAGCGTGTGGGTCGCTCAACGGAAATCACGGAAGCATTTCTGGAGCGGCATTCGTATGCGGCACTGGGATTCGCAATCCTTCCGATGATGGCACTTCAGGTTGTTCCGTTGTTTCTGGCCCCGGCGGCTGTTATCGCCTGCGACCCATTTCTGTTCATTGAACTTCCCGACGAACCTGGAAAACTTCGTATGCTTGGCCACTGGTATTGGCAGCTGCAGGAAGACGGGACAAAAAAACTGCATGTTCACGTTTGATGTTGAGAGTGACCAAACATTGCTGCAAACCGAACACGATTTCGTCAGGCATGAAATCGCACGCCAAACCTTAGAACAAAAATCATGACATGGTTTCGCCGCATGTGACGCCGGAACGTGGAGTAGGAATCTATGAAACGGATCGCACTCAGGGACCAGCATGCGCGATTGCGGCCGGAGCGGGAACGATCTACCGCAACTATTTTGCAAACGTGAATGGACAAATCGGTCAGTCAGGAAACAATCAAATCGACTGCCTCGCGGATTTGGGAGCTGCCCTGGGCAATTCTGGCGAGCCCTGGTACGCTTTGAAAACTTCGCTCTCGACGTTGCCATTGTCAGCTACGGATCTTCCCGACAATTTGTCCGCCAGCTGGCTCAACAGCTTTCGCCATGACCGGAGACAGGACGCCAAACGCGGGTGTCAGTTTGAGCCGGATGGAGTCGTTGACTCGAACCTGGAACTGTCGAACTGGAATTCAACCCAGACTAATACGAAAAGAGTTCCTTTCACGACAGGGACAAGTACAATGATGGGCCATGAAGAAATCCCATCGACAATTACCACTCCTGTTCCTGATCTGCGTTTGCGCATTGACATTGGGGGCACGCGCGGACGAGCAGTCAGGTGCCGAAGGCGTCGCGTATTTTGAGCAACATGTCCGACCGTTGCTCGCGGCCAGCTGTTATGCGTGCCACTCGGAGCAGAAGGCAAAGCGTGAAGGCGGGCTCCTACTGGATTTTCGGCAGGGATGGGAAATTGGCGGTGAGCATGGACCGGCGATCGTTCCGGGCGATCCGGACGCCAGTCTGCTAATTCAAGCCGTACGGTATATGGATCCGGATCGCCAGATGCCCCCGAAGGCTGCTCTTTCGAGTCACGAAATAGCGATTCTTGAGCAATGGGTTCGAATCGGAGCCCCCGATCCTCGAGATGGCGACGTTGCAATACGCACAGAGTTGTATCGTCCCTCCGATCCTGTCGCCGGTCGGCAGCACTGGGCGTTTCAGCCCTTGACTGATCCTGCCGCACCGGAAATCCAGACGACTGACTGGCCGCGGTCCCCCATTGACCGCTTTGTTCTCGCAAAACTTGAAGCCGGCAACCTGCCCCCAGCGCCGGATGCGGATCGGGCCTCGCTTTTGCGTCGTGTCTGTTTTCAGCTTATCGGACTGCCTCCCACGCCGGCGCAGATCGATGCGTTCTTGAACGACCAAAGTCCAGACGCCTACGAGCGTCTCGTGGACCAGCTTCTAAGTTCGCCCCAATTCGGTCAGCGCTGGGGTCGGCACTGGCTGGATCTGGCACGCTATGCCGATTCTAATGGACTCGACGAAAACTTTCTGTTCCGGGAAGCGTGGCGATATCGCAATTGGGTGATCGACGCAGTCAACGCCGATATGCCGCTTGATCAGTTTCTCCTGGAACAAATCGCGGGCGACCTGCTGCCGTATGAATCGATCGAGCAACGGGATCGACAGCGCATCGCCGCCGGATTTCTGGTTGTCGGCCCGAAGGTTCTGCTCGGCAACGATCCGAACGAACGCATCATGGATGTCGCCGACGAGCAACTTAACACCATCGGTCGCGCTGTCCTGGGACAGACCATGGGCTGTGCCCGCTGTCATGATCATAAGTTTGATCCGATTCCGACCGCTGACTACTACGCGCTGGCCGGCATCCTGACGTCCACGCGAGTCCTCGAACAACGTTATATGCTCGGCGAACAACGCGTGATGGAACAACTGGTGGGACTTGGTGAAGAAGGCGACAAGGCCGACCGGGCGTACGAAACGTATTGGCGTGACTTGTCAAAACTGAAGGAAAGACAGACCAATGCAAAGCAGGCTCTGGAACTACTGAAGGGAACCGACGCCGCAGCGTTTATTGGTTTTACGCTAAAATATGCCCCGGACGTGAGCGAAGCGGCAGCTGATCCGGCCCGTCCGATTCAGGAACGTATTGATGCCCAGTCGGCGTTCATTGCTGACATCGATCAGTCGATTGCGAATCCCCCGCCGATTCCTCCGCGAGCCATGATCCCAGCCGATGTGGAAAAACCGGCCGATGAATTCATCCGGCTGTCCGGTCGGTTCGATCAAAAAGGTGAGCAGGTGCCGCGCGGATTCCTGCAGGTCGTTGGCGGGCCAGCGACTGAGCTTCCTCCAACACAGAGCGGTCGCATTGAACTTTCGCGCTGGCTGACCGATGTGGACAACGGTGCCGGGCAGCTTGCCGCTCGAGTTCTCGCAAACCGGATTTGGTATCAGCTGATCGGTCGCGGGATCGTCAGGACGGTCGACAACTTCGGCCGCACTGGGGAAGAACCGAGTCATCCGGAACTTCTCGATCATCTCGCAACGGAACTCATTAAATCCAGATGGTCGGTCAAGTCTCTGATTCGGCAGATTGTTCTCAGTCGCACGTTTACCATGAGCAGTCGTCACGATGCCGCCGCGTACGAGATCGATCCCGACAACCGTTTGCTGTGGCGAGCTCATCGCAGGCGGCTGGATCCGGAATCGCTGCGGGACGCGATGCTGGCGGCGGCTGGAACACTGGATGTCCAACCTATGAATTCCACAGTGGATTACCTGGGAGATCAGGCGACCGCCGTTGGGCCGAATACCAATCGCCGACGCACCGACTTCCCCTGTCGCAGTGTCTATCTGCCCGTTATTCGCAACGATCTGCCGGAAGTCCTCGACGTCTTTAACTTCGCCGATCCGCATGACAGCGTCGGGATGCGTCCAAACACGATCAAGGCGACTCAGGGATTGTTCCTGCTCAATGACAAATCCGTAATGGATGCCGCCGAGGCTACCACCCGACGTGTGCTGGCTGAAGCTCCGGCGGATGATCTGAACGCCGTGGCGGTGGCGATGCAAAAGTTGTTGTTCGTTGATCCGGGCAGTGATTCCGAACGTGCCACCCTGGTCCAGTACGTCACCGAGACGCAGCAACAACTGGCAGCTTCGGGGGATGCGGACGCCGCCGTGCATGCCTGGTCCATGGCCTGCCACGCGTTATTTGCCACAAGTCGATTTCAGATGCTGGAGTAACCGCATGCAATGCCAACAGTTCGCCTCATCACTCACCCGCCGCGACTGGCTGCGAGCCAGCAGTTGTGGATTTGGTAGCATCGCCCTTGCGGCACTCGCCGCGAAACAGACCGCCGCAGAGACTCCGTCGACTGATCCTTCAACAGCATTTCGACTGCCGCACATCGCCGCGCGGGCAAAACGCGTCATTTTTCTGTTTATGTGGGGCGGCCCAAGTCATGTTGATCTGTTCGATCCAAAACCGCGACTGAATACGGACGACGGCAAACCACTGCTCGGATCAACCGTCGGCGATCCGCGCGCTGAGCTGGGAACTCTCCTCGGATCGCCATTTGAGTTTTCGCAGCACGGCGACAGCGGAATCTGGATGAGCGAACTCTTCCCCCATCTGTCCCGCCAGGCGGACCGCATGTGCGTGATCCGCTCGCTGCACACGGAAGGCAGCGCCCACGGCGAAGCTCTGCTGCGGCTGCATACCGGTCAGGCCAATCTGGTGCGTCCCAGTGTCGGTGCCTGGGTCAGTTACGGTCTCGGCAGCGAAAGCGACAATCTGCCCGCCTTCATCACCATCTCACCGCCGCGCGGCCACGGCGGAGTTCAGAATTACGGCAGCGCGTTTCTGCCAGCCGCGCATCAGGGCCTTGCGATCGGTTCCGCTGAGATTCCCATCGCAAACGCGGTCGTCAGCAATCTCAGCAACGGTCGTCTGAATTCCGAACAGCAGCGGAAACAACTCAGCCTGATTCAATCGCTCAACCAGCAGCACCTGCACGACGCCGTGGCGGACCAGAACATCGAAGGCATGATCGCGAACTACGAAGTCGCGTTCCACATGCAGTCCACGATGCCGCAGATTCTGGGGCTGAGCGACGAGACGCGTGACACGCTGGATCTGTATGGCATCGATTCGGAGCCTACCAACAACTTCGGACGCCAATGCCTGCTGGCTCGGAAATTTGCGGAAAGCGGAGTCCGTTACATTCAGGTCTCAACGGACTACACCTGGGACCATCACAAGAACGTGAAAGACGGCAGCATCACCGAGTCCGCCAAAGTCGATCGTCCCATCGCCGGGCTTTTGGAAGACCTCGCACGACGTGGGCTGCTCGAAGACACGCTCGTCTTGTGGGGAGCCGAATTCGGTCGCACGCCGATGGTCGAAAACGGAGACGGCCGCAATCACCATCCCCGCGCTTTCACGATGTGGATGGCTGGCGGCGGTGCTCGTGGCGGTTTGACGTACGGATCAACCGATGACTTCGGCTACGCCCCCGTGGAAAACCCGGTTCACATGCACGACCTTCACGCCACAGTCCTCTACGCGCTTGGCCTCGATCACGAACGCCTCACCTACCGCCACGCCGGCCGCGCTTTTCGTCTCACGGACGTGCATGGAAACATCGTGCATGATGTGCTGACGTAGCCCAGCGGCGGGGTGTTCATCCAGCCTGCGGTCTTCTACTCGATCAGCGGTCGTTGTCGTGTCTTAGTTGTTCGATGGAATCGGTCGAATTCCTCCGGCAGGAGTGTTAGCAGTTGTTCGACCGAAAGTGAATGCAAATCCCATGTCAGATCCAACTGACTCAGCACATCCGCGAACCGGCGGGGACTTCCGGGACTTTTCGCATTCAGGCCGGGGCGATTGCGACCGCTGGCGGCATCGTAATAGAGTCGTGTGGCGACTCCCACGACCGCGTTACACGTGACCAGTGACGGACGCGATGCGATGAGTTGTACCAGTGGTCCAGGCTGAGTCGGTGAGCCGCACAGCAACGACATTGCTCGCCGGGGATCATCGCGGTGAGCCCGATAGATCTGAAACGGGCCAGCCAGGACATGTCGGCAGGCTTTCCTTGGGTCGTCGAGATCCGCCAGCCAGCGATATCGATTGCCAGGATTCCATCGATCGCGCACGATCGGACACAGAGATTCAAACCAGTACAACGCCATCCAACACCAAAACCCGGCGTCCATTCGCAGCGCGGATGTGTCTAGTCGCAGCAGACGGCTGAGATGTTCGGCCACTTCCAGCCGTGACCGAAAGCGACGCACCTCCGCTTCGATTTCGACGTCAATTGGCTCTGAGGCGGCTGATTCTGTCAACAGATCCAGCGGAGCGTCCGCGTGCGGATGATCTCGCAGGGACGTGAGAAACGCGTCGAACTGTTCGAATCCGGATTGTGTCAGTCGACGGGCGAGCATAGTGAAGTCAGAACCACAGAACGGTTTAGGCGGGCGGCAGAAAACAATTTACCACCAGAAGCCCGGCTTCTCCGAGAAGCCGGGCTTCTTTCCGGCGATGCCACCATCTGCCGCCCGGCTTAGGCGAGCGGCAGAATCATGTCTACCAAAAAGATATCGCCATACCGAAGGAATCCGACTTGGGACAAGTCGGACTACAACGTAGGCAGATCTGTCCCAGATCTGCATCCTTCAGCATGATCAATGGCAAGTGGTTGTCTCG
>JBBQSE010000474.1:0-6885 GCA_038214195.1 Planctomycetales bacterium | reverse complement strand
GGTCCATTGTTCTGAAGCTAAATAAGGTTCTTCCGGACGAGTTTACGGCGGAACCGCGTGTTCACCTGGGGCCGTATTTCGAAATTGATGTTTGTGCTTTCGAGCCGGATGACTTGAATGCTGTCCCCGGTGGCGACTCAGGACATTCGGGAAGCGTTGCGACAGCGACTTATGCTCCGCCCAAAGCAACCTTGGCTACCGATGTTGATTTCGGCGACCAATATGCCTACGAAGTGCTGATCTTTGATGAGTCCAGGGGTCGGCAATTGGTGGCGGCGATTGAACTGGTTAGCCCGGCAAACAAGGATCGACCAAAAAACCGCGAAGTGTTCGTGACCAAATGTGCGGCGATGCTGCAAAACAATATCTCTGTTTCGATTGTTGATTTGGTCACCATTCGTCAATTCAATTTGTACTGTGACCTGCTGCAGCGAATTGAACGCACCGACCCAGTGTTTGTACCTGAGCCGCCGTCGATCTACGCGGTGACCTGCCGCACTTGCAAGGTAAACGACCGTCCGCGATTCGAAAGCTGGGCATTCCCTCTGCAAATTGGTCGGCCATTGCCGACCCTGCCGATCTGGCTTACCGACATCCTGCCGATCCCGCTAAACCTCGACGCATCGTACGATGCCACCTGTAAGGCGCTGCGCATCCGAGGTTGAGTTGAAGAGTGGCGCAAGCTTCAGCCGCAAAGCTTATCAGTCTGGATTCATCGTTCGACCAGTGACTTGCCATCGCTGTGGGGATAACTCAGGTTCAGCAGTTCGGCAATAGTCGGTGCGATATCGATGTTCTCCACGGTCGGCAGATGCGTCCCCGGACGGATGCCTGCTCCGGAGAGCACACACAGCGCCTTCATCTTTGGAAGTGTCGATAGAAAACCGTGGTTGCCGAGCGATGTTTTTGCTTCCGTGTTCGACGTTACCAAAGTCTCGCCTTCAACAGAACCGGCGACGGAATAGCCATCGGCAGCGACAAGGATTGCGTCCGGCGACTGGCGGTAGTCGCGCGGATGCTGCAGCCCGACTTCTTCAAAGCGGTCCGGCAGCAGTACGTCAACGACCCCTTCCTGGCCGACGAACATTTCTTTGAACTTCGCTGCGTCCTCAGCGGCTTCATCAGGATTCGTACAATACACCAGGCCGATGCCGCCTTCGGGAACCACATGTACCTGCGCTGTACTCAGCTTGCCACCTTCGACGGTGAGCAAACCAGCCTGTCGCAGCATGACATTGGGGCAAATGGCTTTGGGTGTTGTTGTGAAGCCATGATCAGAAACAACGATCAGAGTTGTGGTCTCTCGAATCCCGGCGTCATCCACGGCACTCACGATCCGCGACAGGCACATGTCGATATAGGCGTTGGCTGTGTATCCTTCAGGAGTCTGCGGCCCGTATTTGTGGTGAGTTGAATCCACGTTTAGCAAATGGACAAGCATCAGGTTGGGCTTGCGTTTGCGAATGACGTGACACGCCGCCTCAGTCCAGATGTAGTCGCGGCCGACTCCGCTGATTTTTTTGAATGACGCGTCGGTTTCGTCTGGCAAAAGTCCCATTTCAACAAGCTCTGTCCGTAGCCGAGGCGTCATGTATTCGACGGATTTCGGAACATCGGAAAAGGAATCATCCAGGGACTTCGACCCGCGAGTACACGGCCAGTTAATCTCAGCTGTCGTCAGACCGGCCGCATGAGCCACATCGACGATCGTTGGCATTTGCACCAGATCGCTCTGGTCACGGTTGGGGTCAATCGTGGTCGGCATCCCGATCCCGCCGCGCATCAGCACGCCGTTGGCCAGAACTCCGTGTTTCTCGGGACGAACGCCAGTGACCAGTGTCGTGTGGTTGGGCCAGGTGACTGAAGGATTGGAGACAGTCATGCCACCGTCAACGATTGCGCCTTGTTGGGCCAGCTTTCGAATTGTCGGCAGCGGAACATTTGGATCATCGACCAGGTACGCAGCCAAACCGTCCAGAGAAACAACGATCACGTGTTGCTCAGTGTCTGCTGCCGAGGCTGGCACGACGAAACAACACGTGGACCACGTAAAGAAACAGGCGACGAACATCCAGCGATGCAAACATTTCATGAAACAGCCTTTGCTGTGATTGTGAAGGTTGAAGCGTATTCCTGAGAGTCCTGTGGATTTCGACACTGACTGATCAGTTGGGAATCAACGCCTCAGGTCGCACGAGGTTGAAGTAGTGTCCGTGATCGGCCGTCAGGATCAACGCCGTTTCGTCCCACCCGCCGTGCTGTTCAATCCACGACACGACACTTTGAAAAGCAGCATCGCCGCTATCGACAGCTCCAATGGAATTGTCGATGTTGTTGGAATGATTCGCCCAATCCACGTCGCCCGCTTCAACCATCAGCCACCAGCGATCGGAACGTGCATCGAGAACTTCGACCGCAGCGAGGGCCATGTCTTTCAGTTCCACGTTTTCCCGCAAATCTGCTTCGCTGTAAACTTCTGCCTTTGCCGGTTTGGGATTGCCGATGCTGACGACCGGGTCGAAGTTTCCGTCGGCCGTGCGAAATGGCAAATGCCCGAGTGAGACGCCGAAGTAGCCAAACAATCGCTGCTTGTTCTTTTTTGCGAGAGCCACGCCAGTGTTTAAAACGTCCGTACCCGACATCCCGCTGGTCCGTTGAGCGACGACGTATTGACCTCCATTGGCCACGTTGATTGCCGCCATATCGGCGGAGGTGATATATTTGTTGCCAGGGACGAAGTTCATGCCCTGCGCTCCATCTTTGTCCGTCTCGATACCCCAACCGCCTCCGATCAGCACATCAACCCCCGACAGTCCCTCCGGATTGAACACTGACGGCCGCCCGATAAGGTCGCGCGTGAGATCCTGATAATCATTGCGGTGAACATTGTTCGCGTAGGCACAGGCAGGAGTTGCGTGGCTGATGGGAACGCTGGTCACGACACCGACGGCAAAACCGTCTTCCTGCAGAGTTCGTGCAATCGGCAGCACGCCGACCCCTGTGGCATCGACGTTGATCGCATCGTTGTAGGTTTTGATGCCTGATGTCAGCGAAGTCGCGGACGACGCGGAATCTGTGTAGGCGTGCTGTGTCGTTTCACTCCTGCCGATCGGATAATCGACATCGGTGATCGTGCCCCAGGGAAACTTTCCGCACAGACCTGCGTCGTAACCGCCCCGAAGTTTTCCACCAGGATTCTTCACCGTCTGGTCATCAACATTGATCGTTGTACCCTCGTTATGAGGACTGGTGACGAAATAACCAAAGTCCGTCGTTGTGCCTCGATAGTCAAGAAACGCTAGACCTTCGCCGCGACCTTCGTGATACGAGACCTTTCCCAGTTTGGCAATCGCCGCGTTCCGAGTTGTCTGCCAGTCCATGCCGTCGAAGACAAACAGAATCACACGCTTCTTGCCCGTAGCCACAGCTTCCTGCTGCAAGCGGTAGATGTCTGTCTGGTCGAAGTACTGTGCATCGGGATTCAACGTCATTTCGGGCAGATAGCCATACAAATTTCTGATCGCTCTTTCGTCGCGGTAGACACTATGTTTACCCGAGACAGCCTGCAGATCGATTCCAAACGTATAGACCGGGATCAGGCGATTGCTGTGAGAAGTCCAGCTCGAATATTTTTCGGGATTCGGTCCCCAGTATCCCCAGTCCGACTGATTCGTCGTCGCGGCGGCGGTTTGTAATTCCGCGATCGTGTCGGCTGCCTGACTGAAGGAAAGCGTGGAGTTCGCCGTTACTAAAACGGATACAAAAAAAAGGACGACGCCTGTGCAGCGCACGGAGGTTCCTGGCATATCTTTGTTTTCAATCGGTAGGAAGTATTTGGGGAGACGGCGGACAACACGGCCATCGGGCGGGACTTGCACTCCATTTTACTGTCTGATCTACAGCTTTTGATTCAACCTTGTTGGCGGTAGTCGTTGACGTCTTTTGTAGTGATAGAAGCAAGCTTCTTCGTTTCGTATCAATCGTCGTGTTTTGTTCTGGGCAATCGCTATCGGTGTATCGCAATTGCAGGCGGATCTCAACCGCATCGCGATCCCGTCACGGATCTGCGGAACCGTGATCGCCGGGGTTATTTTTCCCCCCGAAGGGCTTCCAGTGTCAGAAACCAAGGCGCCATCAAGGACCAAATCTGATGATGCCAGCCTCGTGCCTCTGCAAGTCAATTCCGGCAGCGACTTGACGTTCTGGATCTTCATTTGAGTTCGTGTTCCTGTTCCTGTTAATTTCTACGTCCTGCACGCACGGCGACCTCTAGTGATTGAACACAAATTCCTTCGTGTTCAGCAGTGTCCACAGGATATCTTCGACCGCCTGTCGGCGAACACCTGCTGTTGTGAACACCGGCAGCATGAGTTGACGTTCCGCCCCGGTTGGGAAGCGACTTAAGGCTGTCATGTAGAGTTCATCGACGATTTCCTCGTCGGTGAGGCTCGCTGCGGCCAGACGCGTCGCGATGCTGTTGCGGTGTTCGATCTTTCCAATGGTCGTTTCGGAATTCATCAGATGCAGAGCCTGGGCGATACTGGGTTCGGTTCCGCGTTCGCATGAGCAGACGGTTTGCCGCGTGGGGCGGCCGAAGACTTCCAGGAAATGCGATGGCAGCTTGTTGTCCCAGATCTGGATCGCGCGGTAGCCCAGCGGCCAGCCATTGAACAGTTCCGGCACTTCCGTCACCTGCGAGATCGCGTCAAGCAGAACTTCTGCGGGAACAGGTCTCCACGCGGCGTGCGAATAGTTTTGTTCGTCCAGTTCGTTGGACTCATTGGGGACAGAACTGAGCTGATAGGCGCGGGAGTTGAGCAGCGTCGCTGCGAACGCCTTCTGGTCAAACTTTAGTTCCGCCATGTGATGGGCCAGAGCCTGCATCAGCGGTTCATTCGATGCCGGATTTGTGGCACGCAGGTCATCAACGGGCTCGACCAGACCTCGACCAAAATAATGGGCCACCAGGCGATTCACGATTGTGCGCGTGAAGTACGGATTGTCGGGGCTTGTCAGCCAGTCCGCCATCACCTGACGACGACTACTTCCGGCGGACAGCGCCGCAGGCTCTGCACCGAGAGCCGCGACGGGAACGGCAAGACCTGTCAGCGGATGTTTCAACTCTTCGCCGAGTTTGTTAACAATCTTCTGCGACCCCGCCAAGCCTGGCTTGCGGTCGATACCCGTGAAAAATCCGGCCCAGGCGTAGTAGTCCTGGCGGTCCCACTTTTCGAATGGATGATGGTGGCACTGAGCACATTCAATCCGCACACCGAGGAAGAGCTGGCTCACGGCGCGGGCCGCTTTCTCCGGATCGGACTGTACTTGAAAGAACGCAGCAGGCGACTCGCTGATTGTCGAGCCTTCTGCCGTCAGCACGGCTCTGGCGAACTGGTCGAACGGCGCGTTGTTTCGAAACTGACCGCTGATCCAGCGCGACATCGCCATGGCACCCTGAGGCGTGACGATGTCTTTGTCAACCTGCAGGAGATCCATCCACTGTTGTGCGCAATAGTCGGCATGTTGGGGACGGTTGAGTAACGCCGTGATGAGCTGACTGCGTTTGTCTGGAGAATTGTCAGCGAGGAACATGCGTGCTTCCCCAGCTGTGGGCAGTGTTCCAATGGTGTCGAGAAACACACGCCGCAGGAAGGTCGCGTCGTCCGCGAGATCACTGGGGGCCACTTTCAACCGTTCCAATTTGTCCCAGATCAGCCGATCGACAAAATTGTTCTCCGGTGGGCGAGCGAAGGAACCTTCAGAGCGTGGTCGATTCACGCGACAAACGGCGACGTGTCCCATGTAGCGAACGAGGATGGCGGCCTCACCAGGAACATCATTGGCTTCAATCAGTCCATCCCGATTCACGCCTGCGATCACGTCGTTGTTGGACTGAAAATCTGATTCCGCCGTGACGCCGCGCGACCGGCCGGCCTGATCTTTTGCCACGACTCGCAGTTGTTGGGATCCGTTTGCCGTTAAAGTGACCTCGTGCGGTTCAACACTGATCTCCTGAATTGGATTGGCCGTTTCTTCATCCAGCCGCATCCCTTCATTGATCCATCGCAGCAACACACGATGCCACCGGGAGTCAGGTTCAATCTTGACTCCGCCGCCGTGAGGAACCTTGCCGGTTGACTTTGCCAACAGCAAACTGTTCCCCGGAGCTGCTGGAAAAATGCGCCGACCGTGACTGTCGCGCACGATGGCTTCAAAATCAGCCACTGCGTCGTAACCAAATACGCTGAGCTTGAATCCGTTCTGACCAGCCGCCTTGCCGTGGCATCCGCCAGAATTGCATCCGGCTTTTGAGAGAATCGGAATAACATCGTGACGAAACGAAACGGGGGCCGCGTTGATCATCCCACGCACTGACAAGGGGACGGAAAACTCCTGATCCGCAGCTCTCACCAGCAACTCCGTGTCGCCATCACGCAGCGGCGTGATGCGGCCTGTGTGCGAAACGTCTGCAACCTCCGGAGACCGGACTGAATAGTGGACCTCGCGCGTCACATCACGTTCCATGCCATCGGCAGTCACTTCGAAGACAAGCAACTGGTTAGTCGATTCGGGAGAATTCAACTCGATCTGTTCCGGACGCACACGAAATTCAGGCGGCTCGTCGGCGATGGCGTGTGTCAGCATACTCATCATTGTGAGTGCAACAAGCATCCGTGACAGATTCAAGCAAAGTGTGTCTGACACCAGCACAAAGTAGCTCCTCTTTTGCGATTTACACATGAGTGTTCCAATTGCACAGGCCGATTTTGTAAAAAACACGGCCAAATACCGCCCAGAGAGGCAACGTCGCTATACTTCCCGCAGTCAGAAATGATGCTGTGAATTTTCTTGCGATGGCCCCCCTCATCCGGCCTGTCGGCCACC
>JBBQSE010000473.1:0-6919 GCA_038214195.1 Planctomycetales bacterium | reverse complement strand
CCCGTGAGCCGTGCTGTTTTCCGCCGGATTCTGTGGCACGGTCTGATAGTCAGTGAAGTCCTTTTCATAACGCCATTGATCGGTATGCACATAGTGCCAGCTTGGAGCGTTCTGCAATCGCGACGGCGGGAACCAGTCTTTTCCCAACGCGATCGATGCCCACGATTCCGCCGGAGCCAGTTTTTCCTGACCGACATAATGAGCCAGCCCGCCACCGTTGACGCCCACGCATCCGCAGAACATTAACGCATGAATTCCGGCTCGATACATTAAGTTGGCGTGATACCAGTGATTGATACCGGCACCAATCAGGATGGTACACTTACCTTCGGTGTGGACTGCGGTCGTGCCCCATTCGCGAGCAAACCGGATCAGCACATCGCGAGAAATACCCGTGTATTTTTCGCTCCACGCCGGAGTAAACGGAGCCTCTTCGTCGTTGTAGTCGGCGGGGTAGTCGCCAGACAAGCCACGATTGACTCCGTATTGAGCCATCAGCAGATCATAGATCGTGGTGACTTGAACGGTTTCGCCGTCCTTCGTTTTCAATGTCTTAACCGGCACACCGCGATGCGATGTCTTGCCGGCACCAAAGTCATCCAACTGGACGTTCATGACATCGTCGTGATCTTCGAGAAACGACAACTGCGGCTGAATGTCGCTGCCGTCCATGCCGTCCTTTAACAGCAGATTCCATTTGCCCTGTTCCTTGCCCCAGCGAAACCCGGAACTGCCCATCGGCATCTTGGGCGCGTGAGTTGCTTCGTCCCACATCAGGAACTTCCACTCACCGTGTTCTTCGTCGGCATATTTATCCAGCCGACCCGCTCGCAGAAGCTGGCCGGGCTTGAGGATTCCATTGGAATCAGTGGTGACTTCGACAAGGTACGGCGAATCGGTGTACTTCTTCGCATACTTCAGAAAGTAGTCTGTCTGCTTCTGGTGATGGAATTCCGTCAGCAGCACATGATTGACCGCCATCCACCACGCGCCGTCCTGCCCGGAATTCACGGCCACCCATTCGTCGGCGTACTTCGCCACCATGTTAAAGTCGGGCGAGAACACCCACAACTTTGTGCCGTTGTGGCGACCTTCGGCAAGGAAGTGGCAGTCGGGAGTTCGCGTCATCCCGATGTTGGCCCCCATCGACACCAGCATCTTCGCGTGATACCAGTCGGCGCTTTCCGCGACGTCCGTCTGCTCGCCCCATGTTTCGGGAGACGCAGGCGGCAGGTCACAGTACCAATCATAAAACGACAGTGAGATCCCGCCGATCAACTGCATCAGCCTCGATCCCGACGCATAACTGATCATCGACATGGCCGGAATGGGGGAGAACCCCGCGATGCGGTCCGGGCCGTGCGTCTTGATCGTCTGCACCATCGACGCAGAAATGATCTCGAGCGCGGTGGCCCAATCTGTTCGTCGCAGTCCGCCTTTACCGCGCGCCTGCTGCCAGCGCTTCCGTTTTTCCGGATCCTCGACCATGCTCTTCCACGCATCGGCTGGGTCCGCATGATTCGCCCGAGCTTCCTTCCACAGATCTAAGAGTGCTCCGCGAATGTAGGGGTATTTGACTCGCAGCGGACTGTACAGATACCAACTGAACGAGATACCTCGCTGGCAACCGCGCGGTTCGTACGGAGGAATACCCTCTTCGAGCAGCGGATAATCCAGCCCCTGCATTTCCCAGGTGACAATGCCGTCCTTGACGTAGATGTTCCACGTGCAGCCACCGGTACAGTTCACTCCATGCGTGCTGCGAACAACTTTGTCATGCTGCCAGCGGTTGCGATAAAACTCTTCCCACTGTCGGCCCTGTGGATCGACTTCATCACGAATCCAGGCGATTGCGTCGCGAATAATACTCATTGGTCGGCTTTCGAGGTTTGGGTGCGAATCAGCCGCAGGGCGCTAGCCCCCGGTTTTGCATGGCCGAAATTCTGTGTGGAACCGGGGGCTAGCGCCCTGCGGCTAATGACTTCAGCGGCATTTGAAATACGGTTCGTATTGAATTCAAAAATGGACTTCATGACGTCTTCACCCCCTGGCGAATTTCGCCAGTCGCATCACCGCGAAACCCGCCGAAACCACCGTGAGCGACTGCTTTGCGATCAACACTGCTACCGTCCGGGCCGCGATGAATTTCCTGCACACCATCGTCAACCAACGGTCGTCGCACTGAGTGAAAGCGTTTCTTCCAGATCACGTCGAACAGGAAAATTGTGGCCGTTGCCAGTCCAAGGCCAAGCAACAGAAACGCCATGCGGCTGACGGATGCATCCGCGTCGCTGTATTTTGCGGATTCTTCAAAGCAGGCCGCCAGAGCATGAATTTCCCCGGCCTCCAGAGGATGGTTTTTGAAAACCGGCTGCATGGTTTCGGTCGCTGGTGCCATCAGCCAGGCGCTCAGCGACTTGCGCCCTTTGAGCCTTTCGTAGACCTTGGTCAGATCGGGTCCCAGATGGCCGCCGCCGAGGGCAGACAGATCATGCATGCTGTGACACGCATTGCATGCTGCGCCGCCATTCTTCAGCGGTTGAGTGCCGATGAAAATACTGTGGCCAGCCTTTCGATCGGCGTCGGTAAACGGCTTATTGGAAATTTTTATGCCTTCGAACTGCGACTTCTCAAGCTTTGACTCTTCTTCAATGAGCTTCAGAATCTGCTCAGCCCGATACCGCGACATTCCGGGCAGAGTGGGCATTACCACGCCGCGGGACTCATCTGCCAACTTCAGGGCATACGGGTCACCACCGTCGACCACGGCCTTTGGATTCTGCATGAACCCAATCAGCCACTCCGCATCTTTACGCTTTCCGACATCCTTCAAGTCGGGACCAGTCAACCGCCCGCCACCAATCGTGTGGCAATTCATGCAGTTGGCTCGGTAGTAATCCGGCGTGTCCTGCGCAAGAGTGGACCGAGACACCACGAAGACGAACAGCAAAGCAATGAGTTCTGATTTGAGTTTGAACTTCATATCGTCATCCAGTCACGAGGGGTGTTCCGATGAGTTCTATGGTTGGCAAGACGTGTGCCAGATCTCGTTCTTTTGCAGTCACCTGGCACCACCAACTTGCCTTGGCGGACGGTAACGTGACAAAAACAGGACAACAAGGTCCACAAATCGTCTGTCATGAGTTTCCCGATCGCGCGAATAGCGATTTCAATGCTCTTCGCCGCACATCTCGCGCATGTCACAATCGCACAGGCGCGCCCATCTGCACGTGTGCCTTGGCGGACATCGCAATTCTGCTGGAAGGCTGGGTAATTAGGTGGAAAGGAGCAGACTTAGGCGAGTGTGCAAGTTTGGCAGCGGTCGATTGCGCTTGACCGTGCTGAAGGATGCAGATCTGCGGACAGATCTGCCCACATAGTGCGACCTGTCTCAGGTCAGATTCCGTTAGCAGGGTCAGATATTTGCTCACCTGGTTTCAGCCAACAGCGAACATCCAGCAGGCAGGAGCCTCCGATACAGGTTATTCCGAGGCTGGAGCCTCGGAACAGGGACCTCGATCGCAGTCGGCGCGAGCAGCTCAAACAGGGTGAGCGGTGCGGGCGTTGTAGACGCAATCAGGTTCAGCGGCCAAAGGATTGCCAGTTACCGCAAATGCTCGACTGCGACTGCCTCCGCATTCGTGCTTGAAGTCGCACCAGCCACATTTTCCCTGAAGCTGTTCGCTGTCGCGCAAGGATACAAACGTGGGGTGGTTCTGGTACACATCGACGATTGAGTCGTGCGGAAAGGTTCCGCAGTTGAGCGGGAGGAATCCGGCCGGATAGATTTCGCCCGTGTGGCCGACAAACATGATGCCACGACCGTCACGAACTCCCAGTGGAGCCCGGTATGTTTTCCCACGTGCAGCGTGCCGACTGTTTGACCGCTCCGCGAGCGGATCGAAGTCTCTTCGCATGACATAACGTCGGTAATGAGGCGCTTCCGTTGTCTTGATCCCGAACGGCTGCCGCTGAGACTGCTGGAAGAGACTTTCGAACGCCAGTTCATATTCCTGGGCGGAGATGCGTTCTTCTTCAACCCCGCGTCCGACCGGTACAAGGAAGAATACCGACCACATCGCGATTCCGCGTGTTGACAACAATTCCGCGATCGCATCGATCTGATGAAAGTTTCGCCGAGTAACGCTGGTGTTAATCTGCACGGGCAGATCAATCTCTGCGGCATCATCCAGCATTTGCATCGTGCGATCAAAACTGCCTCGCCACCCACGGAAGGCATCGTGCGTCTCGGCATCGACGCCGTCCAGACTGATTCCCAGCCGAGCGACCCCGGCTTCCTTTGCTTGCAGCAGTTTATCCGGCGTTGCCAGTGGAGTCGCCGACGGTGTCAGCGCGACCTGCATCCCGGCGCTGTGTGCGTGTCGAATCAGATCGAACAGGTCCGGACGTTTCAGCGGATCTCCACCAGTAAACACAATCACCGGCGGCTTGGGGAATGTCGCCGCTTGATCGATCAGCCGGATTGATTCTGCAGTCGTCAGTTCACCCGGAGGCGCACATGCCTGAGCCGACGCGCGGCAATGGCGGCACACCAGATCGCAGGCTTGGGTCACTTCGTAATAGAGCATCAGGGGCTGAACGTCAAAATCTTCACTCGTGTAAACGGATGGTTTCATGACTGAACCTCTATTGGTGCAAGGGCTGTTTGTTTCTGTAACGTTGTGTTTTGAAACGGCGACAGGAAACGCAGGATCCGTTCGGCCGCCTGTTCGCCACTGTGAATACAATGCGGAATTCCAACTCCTCGATAGGAATTTCCGGCCAGTTCGATGCCGTCAAGCTTTGCAATTTCCGCATCAATCCGGTCGATGCAGTCCAAATGGCCGACCGAATACTGAGGCATCACATTGGGCCAGCGCGATATGCGGGTCATCCGTGGTTTACCGTGAATCCCCAACAGCGGATTCAGTTCGCGGGCCACGACCTGCAGCACTTCCTCATCGTTCAGGCACATCGCGTGGGGTCGCGTGGCACCGCCGAGATAGGCTCGCAGCAAGACCTGACCTTCCGGTGCTCGGCCCGAATATTTGACGCTGCTCAGCGTGCAGGCGATAAGTTCGCGTTTTTCGATCTCCGGCACGACAAAGCCATGTCCGTTCAGTGGATGGCGAATATCCGATCGGGAATAGCCCAGAGTTACGATGATGCAACCGGAATGTGCAATCGAAGCGAGTTGCTGCTGCAGGTTGTCGTTGATCCCGCCAAACAACCGCGCCGCCGTGTCGGATGGAGTCGCCACGATCACGCCATCGAATTCTTCGACAGCACTCCGACCGTCGCTGCACACCGTGACCTTCCAGCCGCCACTCGGTTTTTGCGACAAATGAGAGACGGAAGATCCCAGGCGAACAGTGTTCGTCGGCAACCGATCAACAATCTCGCTAATCAGTCGTCCGAGTCCGGCTCTTGGTGTGACAAACATCCCGCCGCCGTATGTGGAATTAGCACCGCTGAGTTCACGTTTCTTCTGTTCCCGGACCGCGCTTCTGGCGGCGAGAATCAGGCTGCCGTGTTTGGCTTCCATCTCGACAAAACGCGGCAAGGCAGCCAGCATGCTCAGTTTTTCCGGATCGGCCATGTAGATGCCGCTGACCAGAGGTTGGATCAGTCGCTCGAATGTTTCGCGACCAAATCGACGGCGGGCAAACGCGGCAAGACTCTCGTCAGACGTCTCGGAACGACGCCGAATGAACCATTCACACGCCAGGCGGAGTTTTCCGCGAAGACTCAGAATCGGCGACCGAACCGTGGGCCAGATTCGCCGTGGAGCCATGATCGCCAGCCCTTCAGGCAGTGTACGCAACTGACCTCGTCGCAAAATCCACGTCCGAGATTGCTGCGTATCCGTCCCGATCATCTCGTCTGCAAGGCCCAATCGCCGACAGAGACTCACTCCCCACGGCAGCGCCTTCAGCAAACTGTCCGGGCCAGATTCGACACGAAATCCGTCAATATTCTCAGTCTGGATCACGCCGCCACAACGATTGCCAGCTTCCAGCACGGTCACGCGAATCGTTGGATTTGACTCGAAAATCCTGAACGCAGCAGCCAAGCCGCTGATCCCTCCGCCAATGACGGCGACGTGCGGTTTTTCCGTGTTTGATCGAGCGATCGACATTACCAGCACCTTTCAGGAATCGAGGATCGCCCGATAACGAAGCGGCAAGTTCCCGCACCGCTCCAATATCGGACATGTATGTCCACAATTCAATGCGAAGTATGCTGAGGGATTGCAATTCAGGACGTTTGAGTCCTAAAATGCGTTCTTAGAGAAAGCTATTCTCATCAGGTGGAAGTTTGGATCGAATCATGATCTCACAGACAGTGGAATATGCGCTTCGTGCCATCGTCACGATTGCTCAGCACGAAGGAGAACCGTGTACGGCAAAGAAGATTGCCGAGATCACGCAGGTGCCGCTTCCTTATTTGTCTAAGCTGATGCAGGGGCTGGTGCGAGGTCAGCTTGTGAATTCCCAGCGCGGGCTACATGGAGGATTCGTGCTGACAAAGTCTCCCAAAGAAATCACGATTCTGGACGTGATCGATGTGATCGAGCCGTTCAAACGCATTCTCACGTGCCCACTTGGAATCGAATCGCACGGCACAACACTGTGCCCGCTGCATCGCAGACTCGACAAAGCGATGGAAGCCACTGAAACGATTCTCCGCGCCACGACGCTGGCCGAAATGCTGGCTCAGCCAGGCAGCGTGACGCCGCTCTGTGAGGAAAAAAAACTGGTCACACTGGGTCTCGGCAGGAGGTCGAAGAAAGTGGAGCCGTGGGGCACGCGTACACCCAGTGTTCTGTTTTAAGGCAGGTAGCCGGTCCGACATAATTAGAAAACCCCACAATTACATGAAACCCAGTATTTTTTAAGACCCACCCGGCAGCCAGGGA
>JBBQSE010000472.1:0-6930 GCA_038214195.1 Planctomycetales bacterium | reverse complement strand
ACGTCGCTGTCTCCATAGCGACTGAAAGTGCGGCGTGAACCGAGCAGAGTTTCGGTGCCCTTGAGAAACGCGAATCGGCGGTCCTTCATGAAGCTGTCCGGCGGTTTCTGGCCAGAGAGTTCTGTCAGCTTCGGTTTGTCTTCGAAGAGTTCCAACTGACTCGGACCGCCCGCCATGAACATGTAAATCACAGCTTTGGCTTTGGGAGCGAAGTGCGGCTTCAGAACAGCGTCATTGGCTTTGCTCTGTTCGCTGGCCAGCAGCGAAGCCAGTGCGACCGAGCCAATGCCGAGACCTGCCTGGCCGAAGAATTCACGACGGTTGTTTGTGATGCGATCAGAAAGTGTCATGACTAATCTACCTGTGCTACTCGCGAGTAATAAACTCATCCAGATTCATCAGCAGCCGTGCCACCGCGATCCAGAGCTGCTCTTCCGAAAACCTTTCGCGGGATTGCGTCAGATACTGAGTGAGGAATTCGTGTTCGGTCACGGTCAGCGACCGCGCGAAACATTCGCGAAATGCAAACGACAGTCGCTGCTCATCGTTTTCGGCAGCGGTCGCGGCGATCCGTTTTCCAAAGTCTTCTGCCAGTTCGAACATCGCAGTCGAATTGGACATTGTGAGCGATTGCAGCGGTGTGTTGGAGCGATCTCGGCGAGTGCAAGTCGCGTTGAACTTGGGTACATCAAAAGTTTCCAGCATCGGATACGGGGCGCTGCGGTAGAAGTATGTGTACATGCCGCGGCGATAACGTGCGTCGCCTGTGCTGGTCGTCCAGATTTTCGCTCGTTGCGTGAACGCGTAAACGCCAGCTTCCTGCGGTGGATAAACGCCAGGTCCGCCAACTTCCGGCGACAGTTTTCCACTGACCGCCAATGCCAGGTCTCGGACAATTTCGGCTTCGACACGAATTCGATTTTGGCGGGCCAGCCACTGATTGTGAGGATCGATTTTGGCAAGTTCCGGGCGGACTGCGGAACTCTGACGGTAAGTTGCCGATGTCATGATCAGTTTAATCAGCTGTTTCTGCGACCAGCCGAGCCGCTGGAACTCGCTGGCCAGCCAGTCCAGCAGTTCCGGATGAGTCGGCTGAGATCCCTGCAGTCCAAAGTCGTTTTCCGTTTCGACGAGCCCTTTTCCAAAGAGATGCATCCAAATGTGGTTGACGCGCACGCGGGCCGTCAACGGGTGGTCCGGGCGCATGAGCCACCTCGCAAAGTCCAGACGCGTCCTGGGAGCCTCAGAGGCGGAAAGCTGAGGCAACACGGCGGGCACGGTTTCCTTCACCTCGTCACTGGTTCGCAGGAATTCACCGCGAATCTGCAGGTACGTTGTTCGTCGTGGAGTCAATTCCTGCATCACCATAGTCGTGGGAATCGCGCGCTTCACGTCTTCCAGTTCCTGACTCGTTTTTGTCAACTCAGCCTGCAGCACGCTGAGCGTTGGATCCTGTTTCAGGAAAGCGGCATCAAGTCGCTGCTGCTGTTCAGGCGTGCGATCCTGTTTGGGAAGGGCGACCAGCGTCGCCAGAATCGAAGCGTCAGGACTGTCCTGCCATTCGTCTTCCGAAACGCTGATGCGGAATCGTCCGATGGCGTAGTCTTTCTGATGAAACTGCATTTGAAAGGTTAATGCGTTTTCGGGGTCGTTTTCCAGCGTTGTTGGAAGCACAAACCACGCCGTGCGATTGCGATTCATACTGCCTTCCGGGGCTCCATTGATCGCCCAACCCGTGTCGACCTTGCCATCGATCGCCTTTGTGACGCTGTAGTCCCGCTGGGAATGATCGGCACCAGCCACGCTGAAACGCAGTTCCTTGCCGTCGCCCGTTCGAAACCAGAACTCCGAGAGGACGAAATTTCCATTTCCAGCTCGACCGGGACCGTTCTTCGGCAGGCTCTCATGAGTCAGTACTTCCAGGCGCACCGAACGGATCATTTTCAACGGGCTGTAAGCGGTCGCACTGTATTCGTCCGTCATCCCTTGCGGGCCATTCACCAGGAGCGAACGATCTTCGAGGGACTTCAGCACGGAACTGTTCACCGATTTTCCGGACAGTTCGAGTACCGTCCAGCCCGCATCGGGATCGCCCTTTTTCTCAGCCTGCTCCTTCGCGCGGACGACGATTTCCTGTTCCCATGACTTTTGACGTTCCTGCCGATTTGAATCTCCCACGATCTTCTGCTTCAGATCTGTCTGTGAGGCCGTCAATTCATGGACTCGTCGCGATTGTTCAGTCGAGGGCACTTTGAGTGTTGGCGTTTCCGAATTCGCGTCGGTCGTCGAATTGAAAAATGCGTAGAGCTGGTAATACTCGTGCTGTGTGATCGGGTCGAACTTGTGCGTATGGCATTTGGCACATCCCACGGTCAGCGCCATCCAGACAAGACCAGTGGTATCCACGCGATCTTTGACCTGTTCGTCGCGAAACTGATCCGCTTTGACGCCGCCTTCGGTATTGATCAGCGTGTTGCGATGAAACCCGGTGGCGACTCGCTGAGCCAGCGTCGGATCGTCGAGCAGATCGCCCGCGAGTTGTTCGATCGTGAACGCATCGAACGGCAGATCCTGGTTGAACGCCTGAATCACCCAGTCACGATACGGCCAGATGGATCGTTCGTTGTCGTTGGTATAGCCGTGTGAATCCGCATACCGGGCTTCGTCGAGCCAGTGTCGTCCCCAGCGTTCGCCAAAATGCGGGCTGGCAAGTACTTGATCGACAAGTTGCTCGTAGGCATTGTCGCTCGTGTCGGCAACAAACCGATCAACTTCCGCGACCGACGGCGGCAGCCCGAGCAGGTCGAGATAAACTCGCCGAATGAGTGTGTATCGATCCGCTTGCGGAGATGCCTGGATGTTACGCCGGGCGAGTTCATCGAGCACAAAATTATCGACGCCGTTGTGCGCGATCTCGCCTGGTCGAACGGGCGGCGGGATCTTCGAAACAATGGGCTCGAACGACCAATGTTTCGAATACTTCGCGCCGGATGCGATCCACTTTGTCAGCTTGTCAATCTGGTCGGGTGAAAGTGGCTTCTGAAATCCCGGCGGCGGCATGGTTTGATCAGCGTCTGTAGACGTGATCCGCTGCACGATCGCACTGGCTGCGGAATCGCCCGGCACAATCGCGATGGTTCCATCGCGATCCGCCAGAGCGGACTCACGCTGATCCAATCGCAGATCGGCTTCGCGGGCGTCGTCGTCCGGACCGTGACACTGAAAGCAATGATTCGACAGGATCGGTCGAATGTCGCGGTTGAAATCAATCTCATCGGCGCGGACGCAGTGAAGGCTTGTCAGTAGCCATGCCGCGACCGGTACCAGCATGAACTTTGAATTCGCAAAGATTCGGACAGTTTGCACAGGCGGGGTGTCCGGTGAGGGAGGTAGGATCATTCTGTCAGGCTGATGCTCTTAGCCGAAGTCGTGAGACTTCGGAAGAGGTTCATCGCGAGTGGCCAAATTCTCACGAATCCGGCCATAAAAATCCCCAACGGCGATGTGCTGCCGGGGCTGTGTTTTCTCCAATTGGCTAATTACTTGTAAAATGTTCTGAGCCTCAATGCAAGCAGCGTTGCGTGCGAGCGAGTTGTTCTTTTCAAATCTCCGGATGGGTTACAGCTTTTGGCGGCTGTTACTGCTCCGTGGCCTGCATCAAGCCTCGCATATAACCAAACGCAAATAGTCGCCCGAGCATCGTGTAGCCGGGTTCACCGTCGTCTTCGCCGACAAGCTGAGGAACATGATCCGGTCTCATCGGGCCACTGAAACCGATCTCGCGATAGGCTCGCATCGCAGCAGCCATATCGGTGGGACCGCTGTCGTGAAATGTCTCGGCAAAAGAACAGGGGCTGCCCGCAACGTCGCGAAAATGAACGTACTGAATGTGGTGCCCGAAGTGCCGAATGGTAGCCGAGATATCGACATTCATCGTGGCGAATGACCCCTGACAGAAACAGATCGCGTTGGATGGACTTGGAGCCATCGACATCAGCCGATCAAAACCTGAAACGTTGTGCATGATGCGAGGTTTTCCCAGCAACTCCGGCAGCGGTGGATCATCCGGATGCATGGCCAGCACCACACCACATTCTTCAGCGACGGGCAGCAGTTCGTTGAGCATCCGTTCCAGTTGCTGCCACAGTTTGTCAGGCGTCAATCGTTTGGCGATCGCATCGAAATCTGCGTTCGGAGCACGATAACCGAGCCGCACTGCTTTCTCTGCATCTGCCAGTTCAAACGCCGTGACTTTTGCTCCGCCGCGAGCCGGGGCGTCGAGACGAGTGCGACACCAATCCGTGCCGCACATGAAGTTGTAACACAGCAGACGAATGTCCAGATCGGCCATTTGACGAATGAGCAACTTCATGGCGTCGATTTCAGTGCCGTCGTCAATTCCCAGTTTGATGTTTTCGATGGGCAAATAACCTTCAACGACTGACAACTGCAACCCGAACTTTGCAAACCGCTCCTGAGTCTGCTTCAGTACAATCGCATCTGTTCCTGGATATCGATGAACAATATCCGTGACACCGCATTGAGAGGCAAGCTGCAGGTTTTCATCAGACACTGGTGTAAGTACTGTTGCGAGTTTCATAGGTGGATACTGTAGCAAATCAGAATGATACCGTCGGGACCAGTCGAGGGAAAATTGTCAGCTGAATCGGAGTTGCCATGCCTTCTCGAAGAATCTGCATATCAAGGCGGCCTCGAACAAGTTCATTGTTAATAAGATTTGGATCGAACACAGTTTGTCCGTTAACCGACACAATCAGGTCACCAGGCAGGAGCCCGCTCAACTGGGCTGGAGAACCAGCAACCAGTGTCTGAACTCCATAAGCCTGCATCTCGGGAATGTAAGTGGCATTCAAGCTCACGAAGTAGCTGAACTGTCGGCATTGAACGACCTGCCAGTTGCAGGGAGTCCAGCAATCCCAATATTGCTGATTGACATTCCAGCAACCGTCGAGTGTGCATGCGCGGCTTTGCAAATCTTGCAGAATTTGTATTGATCGTTAGTATAACGATCGTTATACTGTGCGAAACTTAGAGGCTGACGTGGAGTGTACGGCATGAAATTCATATGGGCAGCGTTCGTATTTTTTTGGATGTTCTCGGCTCGTTCAGTGGTCGGGCAGATCGCAGAGTCGGACGATAATGCTCGACAGGCCGCAATCATCCACTTTGGTTTGCAGGATCTCAGTGGTTCCACGCAGGCACTGTCGCAGAATGATAAGGGCATGACGCGGGCGTTTGTCTTCCTTTCGACAACCTGCCCGATTTCCAATTCGTATATTCAGCAGCTGAATCGGCTGAACGTTTCAACGCCAGCGACGGTCCAGTTGTTTGGAGTTGTCTCCGACTCTGCAGTGACTCGCGACGAAGCCCGGCGGCACTTTCAGGATTTCGAAGCTCAGTTCGCGATACTCTTTGATGGATCTCAGTTACTGAGCGAAGTTCTGCAGCCAACGCATGTGCCGGAAGCTTTCGTATTAGACGCTGCGGGAACGATTGTCTATCGCGGCGCGATCGACAACGCTTACGAATCGATCGGAAGAAGGCGAGCTAACGTCGAACATCATTACTTCGCTGATGCCATCAAAGCAATGGCATCCAACAGGCAGCCGATCCTGGCCAGGACGAATCCTGTTGGCTGTGTATTTCCCAAAGAGCGATCAGATATCGGCAGCAGCGAAGTAACGTATGCTCGCGACATTGCACCGCTGATCCAGACCAGATGTCAGAACTGCCATCGCGCCGGTCAGGTTGCTCCCTTTGCTTTGACGAACTACGAGCAAGCCAGGGCCCATGCGGACATGGTAGTCGAGGTCACTAAACGACGAATCATGCCACCGTGGATTCCAGGCCCATCTACGACGCATCGATTTGTTGGTGAGCGATTGTTAAGCGACCGGGAGTTGTCGCTGCTTGAGCGCTGGGTTGAAACGGATTGTGCATTTGGTGAAAAAGCCGATTTGCCGCCTGAGCCGAAGTTCGCTGAGGGCTGGCAATTGGGACAGCCGGATTTGATTTTCAAAATGCAGGAGCAGTTCGCAGTGCCGGCCGAGGGTCCAGATCTGCTCCAGAACTTTGTGATTCCAGTTGATATTCCCGAGGATAAGCTGGTGGCCGCGGTTGAATTCCATCCGGGCAACAAACGAGTCGTCCATCACGCGGTGTTGTTTCTTGATGACAAAGGTCAAGCTCGCAAGCTGGATGCTGCGACGCCAGAGCCTGGCTATGGTAACTTTGGTGGTCCGGGTTTCCTGCCGAGTGGTGCGTTGGGAGGTTGGTCCGTGGGCAATACCGCACGACGACTTCCCAACGATATGGGACGATACCTAAAGAAGGATAGCGATTTGGTCGTACAGATTCACTATCATCCCACGGGCAGGCAGGAGACAGATCAATCGGAACTGGGTTTATATTTCGTGCAGAAGCCTATGGCGAATTCGCTGAAGGAAGCTGCCAGGCTGGTCGGCAGTATCTGGACGGCGAACTATGAAATGGATATACCCGCTGGCGAAAAAAGTTATCGTCGTTCGACCAGCTACAAGTTACCAAGGGATGTCATCATGGTTGGGATTGTTCCTCACATGCACCTGCTCGGAAGGTCGATGCGAGTGACCGCACGGCAGCCAGGCCAACCGATGGAAACGCTGATCGATATCCCCGACTGGAACTACAATTGGCAGGACGAGTACTACTACGAGAAACCTATTCGGCTGGCCGCTGGAACAGAGCTCGTCGTCGAGGCTGCGTTTGATAATTCTTCCGCGAACCCGTCCAATCCGTCGTCACCGCCCAAGCGCGTGACTTGGGGTGAGGAGACGACCGACGAGATGCTGTTTTGCTTCTTTCTGCTGACCGCTGATAAGACGGAGGACTTGATTCACACTATTTTCGACAACCTTGGTCATGACCTCA
>JBBQSE010000471.1:0-6935 GCA_038214195.1 Planctomycetales bacterium | reverse complement strand
AGGATGTCTTCGGCGAACATGAACTGAATGTCGCCGCCGCTGCCTGCACCAATCGACGAGGTGACCAGTCGAGTACGTTTGGAGATTTCCGCAAGCAACTGAGCTGGCACAACTTCAACTTCAACGGCCCATGCTCCTGCTTCTTCGAATGACTTAATCTGTTCGAAGATCCACATCGCTTCTTCAATCGTTTTGCCGACCGCCCTGAGGCCTCCCGTCCAGGTACTCAGGCGAGGTACCAGGCCAGCGTGAGCTTCCACGGGAATGCCAGCATCAGAAACAGCCCGAATCAGTTTTGGTCCCCATTGGCACATGATTCCATCGGCACCAGCCTCCATCGCGATGTAGCCAGCTCGGACCGCTTCGTCCGCAGTCGCAATCTTTGTCAGCCCGATGCAGAACGTCATGAACGTATGGGGTGCTGCTTTTCGCATCGCGATTGCTTCAACCGGATTCGCTGGATCAAACTTGACCTTCAGCGTATCGATGCCCGCCTCTTCGGCTGCCACTGCCTCCCTGGTTGTGAAGGGCATTGTCTCGGTGAGAATGGTTTTGCCCTTCAAATCTTTAAGGTGTTTAACAGTGTAGTTGCGAGTTGCGTATTCTCCGCCCAGAGTCATCGTCCGGTGGAGTCCTCGCTTGTGCGCGTCTCTGGGCGCCAAGGCACCAAATGGGTGTTCGTCAGATTTCATTGGTTTCGCAGACATAAAAACAGTGTGGAAAGACTAGTGTCGCCAATAATATTCTCGATTCGTCTGCACAATTTCAAACAAGACAGCCCAACAGCCCCTCCACAACAAGAGCCTGTTTGTTCGCTACATGTCCAGAACAGATGACTCATGCGATTGCTTTAACTCACACTGGTCATATCGGCCGAAGTCGCGCTGGTGTGCGCCACCGAGGCGGGTAATGGCACAAGCCAAACTGCCCTTGGCGTGCCGGGCGCGGGTCGCAGCGACTCACGCGGAAAATGGCTAAGGCAGGCTGACGTTGGGACTGTGGCGTGGACCGACGCTGAATGCTATTTTGCTGCTCTCGCTGGCCATTTGGAGAATCTTCAGAAGAATTCGGAAATTCTGCCGGCGCGCCGGGTCACATTTGTCGCACTGTCTTTTGCACACCGCCTCGCTCCCTCATGGGGGCGACTTCGCATCGTTTCGAACCGCTGAGAACTGAGACCTCACATATGCCACTCGTCCAAAAATATGAGCAACTTTGGAATTCTGCGACGTCACCACCGGACGTGTGTGGCTTTCTGAAGCAGCAAAAAACCAAAGACTCGGATCAATGGCTTGGTGTGCTGTTGCTGGACCAGCGGCATCGCTGGCTGACCGACGCGCCGCTGCAGGTGGAAGACTATCTGGCGGCTTTGCCGGGCCTGCCAGCTGGTGTGGACTGGAAACTGCAACTGGCGATCGGGGAATTTCAGGCCCGCCGTGACACAAATCGGCCGCTCAGCGTCCACGACATCAGCTCCCGGTTTCCGGATTTGAGTGACACGTTGAGAGATCGGCTGCGGAAACTATCGAATGCCGATCCGGGTGACGCGGCCGCTGGCCAGGCAACGCCGCTCGCTAATTTTAACGACGTGGATTTTGAAAGAATTTGTGACGCGTTTGAGGACGCCTGGCGAGATGTGCAACAATCTCCACGACTGGAAGAGTTTCTGCAGCAGGCGCCGCCGAGTGCTCAGGAAGAGTTGCTGCCGGAATTGCTGCAGGTGGAATTGTGGTGGCGGAAACAGCGGGGGCAGAAGCCGACCTGGGCAGACTATGCTGCCCGCTTTCGGGAACAGGAATCCGTGTTTCAAAAGCTGTTGAGCCAGCCGGTCGTCAGTTCACGCCGCACGTCGAGACCGGCCATTCGGTTGCCGGGCGGCAATCTGCTGCCCACACAAGTTGGCATGCCGGGCGGCCACACCTCCACGGTCACCTATATCAGCAGCACCGCGATTGGTGTCCAGCAGAAGGGGCGTTATCGGCTGGATCGTGTGCTGGGGGAAGGCGGGTTTGGTCGCGTCTATCTGGGCTATGACGAGGAACTGCGGCGGCAGGTCGCCATTAAGGTGCCGACAAAGGAGAGGTTCCAAAAACCGGAAGATGCGGAAGCCTATCTGGCCGAAGCTCGCACGGTCGCCAGTCTGGATCATCCGCACATCGTCCCGGTGTACGACATGGGGCGAACGCAGGATGGTTCGATTTATGTCGTCTCCAAATTCATCGAAGGCAGTACACTGGAAGACCGCATCAAAGCCGGTCGAACGGCGGAACGAGAGGTCGCTCAACTGCTGGCCACGGTGGCTCTGGCCCTGCAACATGCCCATCAACGGCGGTTGATTCATCGGGACATCAAGCCCGCCAACATTCTGCTGGAAGACAAGACCAACACGCCGTACGTGGCTGACTTTGGTCTGGCGATTCGGGAAGAGGATTATCTGCAGGAAAATGCGATCGCCGGAACACCGGCGTACATGAGTCCTGAGCAGGCGCGTGGGGAAGGTCACCGTCTTGACGGCCGCAGCGACATTTTTTCGCTGGGAGTGATCCTGTACGAACTGCTGACCAGCCAGAAACCGTTCCGCGGCAGTTCGACGCTCGAGACGCTGCATTTGGTCGTGACTCAGGAACCTCGACCGCCCCGGGAGCTGCTGGGGACAATCCCGGCTGAAATGGAACGTATCTGTCTGAAGGCACTGGCAAAGCGCGCGTCCGACCGGTACGCGACAGCGTCCGAGTTCGCCGACGATCTGCAGCAGTGGTTGAAACCGGCCACATCCGAAGCCGGGCAGCCCAAAGCCACTGTCCAGGTCGTTCCTAAAGGCCTGCGGTCCTTTGACGCCAACGATGCGGACTTCTTTCTGGACCTGTTGCCGGGAGTGCGTAACCGTGACGGTCTGCCGGAGAGCATTGCGTTCTGGAAGCAACGGATTGAGCAAACCGATCCCGAACAGACTTTCAGCGTCGGCCTGATTTACGGTCCCAGCGGTTGCGGGAAATCTTCGCTGGTGAAGGCGGGACTGCTGCCGCATCTTTCGAAAGATGTTATCGCCGTCTACGTCGAATCGACAGCGGATGACACCGAGACCCGGATCCTGCGCGGGCTGCGGAAGCAATTGCCCGCACTGGAGGAAACGCTCGGGCTGGCGGAGACGCTGACGACGCTGCGACGTGGCACCGGGAAGAAGGTCGTGATCATCATCGACCAGTTTGAACAATGGCTGCATGCGCATCGGGCTGAACCGGACGCGGAACTGGTGCAAGCGCTGCGGCAATGCGACGGAGGTCACGTGCAGGCGATCGTCATGGTGCGGGATGATTTTGCGATGGCCGCGGCCCGGTTCATGGATTCGCTCGACATCCGGATCGTCCAGGGAGAGAACTTCGCCACCGTCGATCTGTTCGAAATCGATCATGCTGCGAAAGTGCTGACGAAGTTTGGTCAGGCGTTCGGAAAGCTGCCAGCGAATGCGGCAAATCTGTCAGCCGACGAGCAACAATTTGTACAGAGGATCGCGGAGGGCCTTGCTCAGGACGGCAAAGTTGTGTCAGTGCGGTTGTCTCTGTTTGCGGAAATGGTGAAATCGAAGCCTTGGACACAGGCCACGTTGCAGCAGGTCGGCGGCACGCAGGGTGTGGGAGTCAACTTTCTGGAGGAAACTTTCAGTTCTCCCCAGGCGAATCCTCGGCATCGTCTGCACGCCGTTGCCGCGCGTGGCGTCCTGCGAGCCCTGCTGCCGGAAGTGGGCACCGACATCAAAGGTCACATGCGATCGCAGGCCGACTTGCTGGTGGCCTCCGGTTATCAGGATCGACCGTCCGACTTCGCCGACATTCTCCGCATCCTCGACGGCGAACTCCGCCTCATCACTCCCACCGACCCCGAAGGCGCCAGCATCGGCGAGCCGGATGCGTCAGCTTCCGGGTTCCTCACATCCGGGTCTCGCATTGATAACCCCCCAGCTCACGCAGGGGGCTCGCCACGCTACTATCAGCTCACTCACGACTATCTCGTCCCGTCCCTTCGCGAATGGCTCACCCGCAAGCAACGTGAAACTCGTCGCGGCAGAGCAGAACTCAAGCTCGAAGAGCGTGCGGCACTCTGGAACGCTAAGCCGGAAAACCGGCACCTGCCGTCACTGACGGAATGGCTCAGTATTCGAACGCTGACCGAGTCAAAGCACTGGACGGTACCACAGAAGGCCTTGATGGCCCGGGGTTTTCGCGTGCACGGATTGAGGACTGGATTAGTCACCGTGCTACTGTTTGTAGTGGTCTTCACGGGTTTCACCATCAATAAGGCCGTCGAAGATCGACAGCAGAAACTGGTCGCCGAGAAACAGGAAGAGCAAAATCAAGCGGAAGCCACGCGCCTGGTTCAGGGCCTGCTGCAGGCGGATACGACATTGGTGAGTACCAGCGTCAGCGATCTCAAAGATTTCCGCAGCTGGGCGGACCCGCAACTAAAGCAGGCGTTCGACGATTCTGCGGCCGACTCCAGTGCGAAACTCCACGCAGGACTGTCTCTGGTGGCGGAAGGTCAAACTGTCGATCCATCAGTGCTGGACTTCCTGCGCGAGCGGCTGCTGACGGTTACGCCCGGACAGTTTGCTTCCGTGCGTGAGTTACTGAAGCCGCACAAGGCGGAGTTGACTCCGGAGTACTGGAAACGCGCGATGGATGACCAGCAGCCAGAGGCACAGCGATTTCATGCCGCCTGTGCGCTGGCGGATTTCGATCCGTCGCATGCCACGTGGACGGATGCTGGTTTCACCAAATTCATCGCAGAACAACTGGTCGCGGTCAGTCCGGTCTATGTGGGCCAGTATCAGGAACTGCTGCGGCCCGTCGCGAGTGGACTTGTGCCGGCGTTGAGCGAGATCTTCCAGGATCCGGCTCGCGGCGAACTGGCGAAAACGCTGGCCACGACGCTGCTGGCGGATTATGCAGCACAGGACGTGAACACACTGACGGAACTGGTACTGGTCGCTGATGTGTCCTCAGATAAATCGCTGTTCCCGATTCTGCAGCAGCACGAAGCAATCGCTGTGAAGAACATGGAAGCGGTGCTGGATCGTCGGCTGGAACCTGACTGGAAAGACGATCCTCTCAATCCTGCCTGGACCGAACCGTCCGCAGCCGTTCGAGCAAAGATCGAGTCTGCTCACGGGATGATCAGCGACCGCTTTGCCTTTTGTCAGGACATGCCCTGGGACACGTTCCAGGAAATCGCCGAAACCCTGCGTGCCTCCGGCTACCGCCCCACAAGAATCCGCCCCCATTCGTCCCTCCGCGTCACATCGTCCCTTCTCCCCCTCGCAGTGGGAGAAGGTGGCCGAAGGCCGGATGAGGGGGTTTTAGTCGCCGCCATTTTCACCCGCGACGGCCTCAAATGGGAGCTGCAAACCGCCCTCACCAAAGCCCAACTCCCCACTCCCGACGCCCCCGCCGCCAACGACGGCATGCTGCTCAGCGACCTTGCTCCACTCGCGCACGCCGATCCCGCCGCCGAACCGCAGTTCGTCGCCCTGTGGTCTGAACTCGCCACGGCCGATGAGCAACGCCGTGTACTCATTGATCTGAGCGAAGCAGAACTCACCACCGCACAGGAACAACTTACGCGACAGGGCTTCGCCTCCCAATGCACCATCAGTGTTCGCACCGATTCCGCCAGCCAGCGACTTTACACGGCCATCATCTCGAATCAGGGTGCCCCGTCGGAACTTCGCCCGGCTTATGCGGGATTTGAACTGGTGCATCAGCCGCAATGGGACGTGGCAGTTGCCGCAACGGCAAAACTTGACGATCCCATGGAACAATTCCGGCAGCAGCTGGCTCAAATCGAAAAACTTCCACCAGAGAAACTGGACGAGCCTCAGATTCGCGAAATTCGCGCCGCAGCCCACTACCAGCTCGGCAATCTGGACGCTGCCCTTGCCGATCTGGATTTCCTGATTAGCAAGGAGATCTCAACGGCGACCGTTCTCCAGTACCGCACGCTCACGCTCGCACGGCTCGGCAATACGGACGAAGCCAAAGAGTCGCTTGAAAAGTATTTGGCAACGGACGCTCAGCCGTCATTCAAGCTGTACGTTCAAATTCAGGTTCCGGCCTGGCTGGGAGAATTCGAGCCCGCCTCTGCTCAACTCGAATCGGCAGTCACCGCCACAGTCCAAAATGCAAATGACCTCTACAACGTGGCGTGTGCGGCGGCCCTTTCCTCGCACGCGCTCTCCACGAAGGACACCGCCCAATCACAACAGATGGCCGACAGAACGATAACATTGTTGCAACAGTTGGTCGCAAACGGTTATAAGAACGTACAGCAACTAAAAGCCGATCCGGACTTTGCCAGCCTGCACGCGGATCCTCGGTTTCTGACACTGCTGGACAGCATGGAAGCCCCTGCGAAGTACGCGGCCCTGTGGCGCGCGGACGTGGAATTTGAATCGAAACTGCTGGCCGCAGTGCCGATCAAGTCTGTCGTCGAACAGCTTAAACCATTGCTGGCCGATGGCTGGCGGCCGTTTGCAATTGCTGTCGATCCCGCCCCTTCTCCCCCGAAGTCGGGGGAGAAGGTGGCCGACAGGCCGGATGAGGGGGCCGCCACGGCAGCAAAATGTTCTCTTGTCCTGCACCGTCCCCTGATCCCCGATGCCGCCAAAGAGCAACTCGCCCTCCAGCAATCGGCCGCGGCTACATCCCTGCTGCGACTCAATGCTGCCGACAACGTCTGGCCACTGTTCCTGGACCAGCCCGACCCGCGACTGCGGAGTTACCTGCTGCACCGTTTGGCACGTTAGGCGAGCGGCAGGAAATGAATTACCTGCCGCGAGGGATTGCTGGCCGGATGAGGATATCGTATTTGGCGAGAGTTTCGGAGCGTTCGAGTCGTTTGTTGAGTTCCATCATCTCCTTCCTGGGAACGATGACTCCAAT
>JBBQSE010000470.1:0-6953 GCA_038214195.1 Planctomycetales bacterium | reverse complement strand
TGTAGACTGCCGTAGACCGGCGGCTAGCGCCTTGCCGCTCACTTATTGATCGAACGTCCTTACCGAATCAACGCCAACAACTCTTCGGCTGACAGGCGACCGGTGGTGTCGGTGCCTTCGAGGAGGCTGTCGGCGAGGTCGCGTTTGGTGGCGTGGAGTGCCAGGATTTTTTCTTCGATCGTGCCGCGCGTGATGAAGCGGTAGATCGTCACGGGACGCAGCTGGCCCATGCGGTGGGCTCGGTCGGCGGCCTGGTCTTCAACTGCGGGATTCCACCACGGATCCATGTGAAGTACATAATCGGCGGCGGTGAGATTTAATCCCGTTCCGCCAGCTTTCAGACTGATCAGAAACACATCGCCTTCGCCATTTTGAAATGCATCGACGGCCTTCTTGCGGTCTTTCATCGACGTGGAACCGTCGAGGTATTGATACGCGATCTGCTTGCGATCCAGTTCGCCTCGCAGGATCGACAGGTGATCGACAAACTGACTGAAGACGAGCGCCTTGTGTTTGTTCTCCAGCAGTTCGTCAATCGTCTCCGAGAACGCTGTTAGCTTCGCGCCGGGCAGATTGCATTCGGGCAGCAGCAGACTGGGATGACAGCACGCTCGGCGAAGTCGCATGATTTCGGCGAGAATTCGCAGATGCTTGCCCTTCGCATCGGAATCCTTCGCCAGCTCCTTCACCGCGCGCTGGCGGGCCGCTTCGTAGAGGACTGCTTCTTCATCGGACAGCGTCACAGGCACCGTGACTTCGATGCGTGGTGGCAGTTCACTGAGGACCTGCGTCTTTGTGCGCCGCAGCAGAAATGGCTGCACGAGTCGTTTGAGTTGCTGTCCCGCATCGCGGTTGTGATCGCGTTCAATCGGCAGCGCGAAGCGCTGGTGGAATTGTTCCATCGAACCGAGTAGTCCCGGGTTGATGAATTGAAACAGGTTCCACAATTCACCAAGATGATTTTCGATCGGCGTGCCAGTCAGAATCATGCGGAAGTCAGCATTCAGCGACATCGCGGCTTGGGATCGTTTCGTCAGCGTGTTTTTGATCGCCTGGGCTTCATCAAGAATCGCCGTGGTCCATTGAACGGCCTGCAACCGTTCGGCTTCCGTATGCAGCAAGCCGTAGCTCGTGATCACGACATCGCGCGGGCCGAGTTCCGCGAAGAACGCATCACGGTCACCCGCTCCGAACATTCGCGGATTCAGCGTCGGGGCAAAGCGATGGAGTTCCGCTTCCCAATTGAAGCAAACCGACATCGGTGCAATGACGAGCGCCGGGCCGTCGGCACCTCGTCGCAACAGCATCGCGATGGCCTGCAGAGTTTTTCCCAGGCCCATGTCGTCTGCCAGACACGCACCGGCTCCCCAATGAGCCAGGCGACACAGCCAGCGAAAACCTTCGATCTGGTAGTCTCGCAATTCGGCATTGAGCGTTGACGGCACGTCGGCCACAACATCGCCCGCGTCCTGGATACGCTTCAGGCACGCCTTCCAGTGTTTGTCGGATTTGAGCGTACACCATTCGTCGATATCGCTGAACGCCGACGCACGGATTTGCGGAAACCGGAGCGTATCGCCTTTGCGTTCGCCGTACGCCGCGAGGCCCGCGATTCGTTTGCGAAGCTGTTCCGTCAGAGCGAGAAACCGCCCATCATTCAGTTGGATATAGCGGCCGGGGCTGACGGAAACCAGATCCATGAGTTTCATGAAATCCATCTGCAGCAATTCGTCGATGACCACTTCACCGGATGCCGCGAACCAGTCCTTGTCGCGTTCGATTTTGACTCGCAATTGCTTTTCGGTCACCGACCCAGCCATTCGCAACGACTGACCTTGCGGCCATTGGACGATCAGCTTGCCAGCTTCGCGGAGCGGTTCGATCTGCACCAGCATGTCCAGCGCATCGTCGGCGAAAGAGAGTTCCGCCGCTGAAAGTTTTCCATCGGCAACGTTCGCCAACGAAGGGCAAGCCGCCACGATTTCCTGCGCCAGCTTCGTCTCGCGTTTCAGATTGCGTTTCGTGGAGACGGATTCACCCAGCATCTCGGCGAACACGTTTTCGCCGCCTTGTCCGGGTGCAAAAAATGGCCCGCTGTCGCCAAACGGTTGGACGAAAAATTCGGCTCGCAAACCTGCGTGAAAAGGCAACAGATGCAGTTGCGGACGCGCTTCCGCATCAACAGCTTTGACGTTCGCACCTGCTTCGTCTTTGCCGAACGTGATATCGGACTGCACGGACAACAGCGCCGACAGTGCCTTCGCCGTCGCTAGTACATCCGCTTCACCGCTCTTGGGGACATCCAGTGCGCCTTCCAGAATGCCGGCGAGTTTCATTTGCTCCCGCGTAAACGTTACGACGACCAATCGGTGAGCTCCGTCCCTGGTAACAACCATGCTGTTGTCACCGTGCGGCTGTGGATCCAATTCCAACCGCAGTCCGGAATCCTTGCGTTGGATCACCAGCTGAGGTCGCCGGGATGTAATTTCCAGAGGCTGCGTGCGATTGCCCTCGGTAAAGACCAGCGGATGTCCGATTAACGCGGTGAGGGCCTCATCAGGTTCAAAGTTGTAAGTGGTTTCTGTGTACTTGTAGTATCCCGTCGAGACTTCCGAAGCGACGATGCACCGACATACCGCGCGGTCCTGTTCGGTCAGAAACGCATATTCCGGACTTGAGTGATTCTTGTAGAGTCGTTCCAGGGCGACCGGTCTGCCGCCGGTCCATGATCCTTTCGAAAGTTTCTGAATGATCGGTCGAGGATACGCAGAGCTGGATTTTTTCGAAATACGAATCTCCAGTTCCCACACCATCCGCTCGTCGTACATCGAACTGGCGGCGGCAGATTTTGATCTGGCAGGGTTCCCGTCCACGATCTCACGCAACGAGTCCAGTTTTCGTTTCCAGAGTGACTCCTGTTGAATCCACGTCAACATCGGAAACGTGCCAAGCTTTGTGTGACGCGTACCGAGTGCTTTTTTTGCGTCACCACCGGTGACAACAGCGGCTCCGTCTTCACAGAGTGCGGCCAGCCAATTCATTCCGAGTTGGTCGAAGTGGGCTGCGTCGGCACTCAGCGTACGCATTTTGGGGGACTGTTCCGAAGGCATGAACCACTGACTGAGGTGGCTGGCGATCAATCGAACGAGAGGGACACGATATTCCAGCCCTTCAAAAAGTGTGTTGTTGAATCCAGCCTTTGTCGTGGCCGATGGCGAATCTCCGTATTTCGTCGCGGCCGTGATCATGGCTGGAATGTCCTCCCAATCTTCCGGCCATTCTTTCGCTGCCGCCGCACACAACGACTTCAATGTCGCGCGTGACTTCGGGTCGTTCTTTCGCAGGATCAGCAGAATGTGCATCAGGCCAGGCAAGCCCGGCAACACGACGCCTTTCTTTCCAGTAGTCTTTCTGAGACGGCTGGTGAGTTCGGTGAACGTTGCTTCGGCGGAATCATGTTCTCCTGTAAGAAACGCCACACATCCTGTGGCCATGAGACTGTCCGAATTTGCCACTTTCCTGAGTCCGTCAAGATCTCCGCACGCTGCCAAAAGATTGACCCACCATTCTTCGGCAGTGCCGGAAAGCGGAGAATGCAACTGAGCAAATTCGCCGTACGCCTGAATCGCCTGAGCCGATCCCTCCCCTTTAACAACGGCTTTGAAGGCTTCGTGGGCGAGGAACGCTGACTGAAGTTCAACGGGAGTTTTGTTGTAGATTTCCTTTTTGAACGGATTCAGCAGGCCGAGGTCTTTCATCGCCGCAGGAGCTTCGGAGAGAACTGCGGAGGCGGCGTTGAATGTCGCTATATCGCCGCGATAAAAAGCTATTCTTGCCCGACGCCTTGCGGTGTAGAACGGGCCTTGGCGGTAAGCAACCCGCATGTCTCTTTCCAGCCGTTCACTCAGAGGCTCAATGGCCGCGTTGATCGTTTCCAAGTCACCGCTCAGCAAGGCCTGCTGAACGAGAAAATCCAGACGATCACGGTCGATCGCCACGCGCGCAAATGTTTGAGTAGTGGAACTCACGAGGTTGCGGTTGGAAAGATAACTTAATTCTTCCCTGATCATGGGTTGTGTCAAGCTTCCACTTTTTGTCGCAGCAGAATCCCAACCACAAGTTTTCAGAATACTCTGCAGCGTACCGATCTCGATCTCAGTCTCACAGACTGCCAGAATTTTCAGAATCTGTTGCCGCAGAGGTGTGAGATTTGGATCTCCCATTAAGCCTTTGTCGCTCATGTTTTCGTTCACTTTTTCTTCGTGCGTTTTGCGGGCCTGGCCGATGTGCTTGTGTTTTTCGAGGATGTCTTCGTAGTACCGGACTTCTTTTTGACGCCTAGTGCCTTCGTGGCTGGTGCTGCTTTCAACAACGTCAGAATGTTACGGATGATGGACAGCGATTCGCCGTCATGCCCCCATGTTTCGTATCGAAATGCCCACGACGCATTCGTCTTGGTACACAGCAGCGTCTGTGGTGATCCTTTACGAATTGTGACTGTTGATAGATCGGCTTTGTATTGACGGATGTTGTGTTCGACGTGGCTTCGCAGATCCTGTCGTGCCCGGAATGAAAACTCCTTTTCAGAGGAGGCTTCCAGAAACTTGTTGATCGACTTGCAGTTGGCGCACGTACACAGAAGCACAGCTCCGCGAGCAAAGTCCGCAGGCGGTTCAGGTTCCTCGGCTGTTCGTTGTTCCAGCAGTATTTGAAGGGAGTTCAGCCAGTTCTCAACTTCCCGCGTGTTCGTCGGGCGATATTTGGTCAGAAACGGCAGCAGTTCGCGAGCGACCGGGATTTGCACCGCGACTGGATCGAATTTTTCATTGAGTTGCTGAATGAGTTCAAGTGTCCTTGCGAGCCGGCCATCGTCGTCCAGAATGCACTGGGATTTGAACAGATGCCGCAACAGATTCGCCGCTTTGACGTTTCTGTCGTCCCAGTGATCGAACTTGATTTGCATGGCCCATGTGAAAACGGCCTGCAGCATCATGTCCGTGAGCTTTTCGCAGATCGCCAGCTTGGCACGATCTGTATCCGGGTGTCGGCACAAGGCGTGAAGCAACGTTGCATTGCGGTTCAAACGACGGGGCTCTTTCTGTTCAAATATTGCCAACAAGCCAGCGTCACAAGCCGACCATCCGAATCGTCCGCACAGCCGAGACAGCCGGTGCACGTCCGTCAGCAAAGGTTCGGTCGGAGCAATCCTTTGCAGGTATCTCTGCACAAGGCCACGCGAGCCGATGCGTGACAATGCCTTCAGAATTAGATCGGCTGCCGACACACGTTTTGCACCTATGATGTCTGCATATCCCGATTTCCATGTCGAGAGGATGGCGACACCAAAGCTTCGGCATTCGATGCGATGCAGCCGTTTTTCGTCACCTGACAACCCATGAATCTGATCCGCCATCCGGCAGAGTTCTGAGACGGACGGGCCAGTGCCAGCATTGCAGATCACGCGATAATGGCTCTCGTTCGGCCAGATGGCCACCACGGCCTGACGATACCAGCGTTGTAACGTCATACCGGCATTGCCTGTGTATCCTTCGAATTCCTCTTCAGGATTTGTCTGCTGGATCGGCCGTTGTGAAACGATTTCTTTCTCATCGAAGGAGAGACTTCCGAAACTCGGTCGAGTCCCGTCGAGTCCAACCCAGTCACTGGCTGTCAGACTGAAATCATCCACGTCAAGCATGGTATACACGCCGTCGCCATCACTGTCGTCCTCTTCATCATCGTAATGTCGTGAGTAGCGAGAGTGTCGATCATACTCGTCGTCGCCATCGCTGGTGGCCGAGCCGGATTCCCAGAGCGTCAACAATCCGATCGTCGCTCGACATTCGGCCTCCTCAGCCGCGCAGGTAATGACTTCGGCCAGCGTCCGATCTTCGCCTTTCAGATTCTCCGGCGACAAGCCGCCTTCGGAGTATTCGTATGACAGACCGAACGCCAGTTTCTCCGTCTGTTTGGACGCCTTCCATTGCTCCAATAACGCTGTCAGTTGACTGGTTTGTACGGCAAAATTCGGTGCCTGAAGTTTCTCCTGATCCGTACCCGAAAGAACAAGATTGTAGACCAGACACAGCCGGTAACCGGATTGCAGCGGCTTCACCTCATGTTCGCAATCTGCATAAAACGCGGCATATTGCACGGCGTATTGCTGTGCCGGGTCATCGAATCGAATGACGCTTTCTGCACCCGCATGTCGCACGAGCAGCTCACCGCCAGTATGTTTCGACGGCAGTCCGACAACCAGCGTCGCAACCATGCGATCGACTTTTTCGCCATCCTTATGTGGCAAAAAGAATCCGCCCTTTTCGTAGATCAGCAGCTTGTAAAGCTGTGCGTCGAGGATTTGCTCTTTCAGTCCCAGGTGCTCTCGAACGGCATCCGTGATCCGATCCACACAACCGGGCCATTCCGGATTGAGCAACTCAAACTGCCCCGGATCAAGCTCCCAGACTTTACGAACTTTCGTGTCAACAACGGTCTTCGTCCCTTTGCCATAAGGAGCCTGATGGCCGTGGCCGATGAGTTCCTTCGCCGTGTTCACCGTCAGTGGCAACGCGACTGGTCCAAGCCCCGCGACTTCCAGTCCTGGCAAAACCAGAGGCATAGTCCCGCTCGCACAATAATTTCCCGGTCGATCAACGGCCGCCAGCGTTGCCAGAATCTGTTCTTGAAGTGTTTTCATGACAGTGATCTTATCACAGGACTATACTTCACGCGGTCAGAAATGAGGTTGCAAGTGTCTTGCGATTGTCTCCTCTCCCCCCGCAAACGATTTTCCAATTTCACAACCGTTCCCCGGGGGAGAGGGCTAGGGTGAGGGGCAACGCCGTTAAGGAAAAAAATCTAGACAAAACAGCCGTTATAAGACAAACCTTGGCATGCGGGAATGAAATAAGCCAGACTCCCGTTTGACCACAGCCCCGGCAACGCTGCCGAGA
>JBBQSE010000469.1:0-6973 GCA_038214195.1 Planctomycetales bacterium | reverse complement strand
TTTACCGGCTACTGCCATGTTCCCCGATGTTTCACCGGACAAGCATGAATTCCGGCATCATAAAGATCGCCCACAAAACGTCTTCAATTTCCTGCTGTGTGGGCGAAGCACCGAGAGAATTGTCAAGCACACCGTGTTCCTCGACCGTCGGCAAACGACAGACAGCAAACTGGAACAAATGATCGATCAGCCTCGATTTGTCATCACCCCATGCCGCGGCCAGATTGCTTGCACCCAACGACACGTAGCCAGCCAGCGTGGATCCATTCGACAAATCAACGGCCTCCAGCGTCGTCAGTTCCGATGGCCGCATCGACACAATTTGTTCCCGCATCGGTCGGCCCAGCGATCGCATCAGGAAGTCGCTCTTGAGCAGCGAGGCTCGGACCATGTGAATATCGCCATCGATCGCCTGCAGCAGCAATTCCCGGCCTTTAGAGTCGATCGCTGATTTCCACGGAGCGATCTCCGGGACGACGACAACCGGTTTCCACGGCCCCTTGATCGCGCCCAGTCTGCCTTCTTTCGAGGCCGGGCTGTTGGGATTGAACTCCCACGTCGCGTCGGTCGCAATCATCACCTGTTCGCCGTTGGCAAGTTGCAGTCGAGCTTCAAAGAACAACGCGGCGAGATTCGGTCCATTCCCGGCGTTTGTCGCGACGACGATGATGTCGTTCTTGCCCTTCTTGAGGACACCTTTCAGAACGACGGCCTGTGGTTGAGACCAGTCAGAACCGCGTTCGACGACGCGCCCGTTGATGAATAGGACAAAACCATTGTCGCAGGTGATTACGCCGCCGCCCGATGCCACATTGTCTGCCAGAATGATTGTCTTGCGCAGGGAGATTGTTTCATTCGCAGGCGGAGCCTTTCCGTTTGCCGCAGAATCACCCCAAATCCAGGAACCCGTCAGGTCGAAGGCCGCGGTTTCCTTTCCTGAAGCGACGGACCGGAAAACCGGCGCGTCGAAAGTCGTCGGGGCGGAACCCGTGACTTGCCAGACGGCATCCAGAAACTGTTCTGCGGTCATGCGTCGAGCGATCGGGCCGCGATACACGAAACCCTGTGTCGCGCTGTCGGATGCTTGTTCTCGCACGACACATTGAGACTGATAGGCTTCTGAAGTGGCAATCAGGAACAGCACCGACTTCAAATCGTACTTGTTGTCCTGCAAATGGACGGCCAAAGTATCGAGCAAATCTTCGTTCCACGGTTGCGACTGCATGGCGTCCAGCGGATGCACGATGCCGCGTCCCATGAGCTTGTACCACAGGCGATTCACAATCGTGCGACTGAATCGACCGTTCTCGGGATGTGTCATCAGAGCAGCCAGTTGGCGCAGCCGTTCCTCTTTACTCGCCGCCGGATCAATCGCGCCGAGTTCCGGAAACAGCCAGTTTGCTTCCGCCTGCCGACCGATCGGCTTGTCGCAACGATGAATCTGGAGTGGCTGTGACGAATAGATCGCGGCCAGTCCGTAGGCCTCATCCAGTTTCCAGCGATCAATGAAGCTGTCATGGCACGACGCGCACTTCATGTTGATCCCAAGGAACGACTGAGACACGCTCTGAGCGAACTGAATTTCCACGGTCTGCCCTGCGCTGACTTCGCCTCGCCAGCGGATGCCGTCAATGTAGCCCTGGCTGGCTGGCGACGGCGGAGCGATCAGTTCCCTGGCAAATTCATCAAACGGCATGTTGGCCAGCAGTGCCGTGTAGAGCCAGGTGCTGACCTGCTGGCGACCGCCGGTGATGAATCCAGTCCCGCTGTAATCGTTGCGCAGCAGATCGTTGAAAAAGGTGAGCCAGTGATCCGCATAGGCGATGCGATCGTCGAGCAACCGCCGGACGACCAGTTCTCGCTTGTTCGGAGCTGTGTCCGCCAGGAAATCCTTCAATACTTGCGGTTCCGGCAGCAGGCCGATGAGGTCTAAATGGACACGACGCAGGAATGCGGCATCGTCGATGCGTTCCGGTCGCTCCACCTGATGTTCACGAAGGTCGGCATCAAGTATGCGATCGATTGAATTGTTGCGTCCATCAACGGCGGCCGGAAGTTCGGGCCGCCGAGGCCGCAGCGGCGGTTCGTACGCAATCGGGGCGAACGAAATTCCATCGTCCCATGGAAGTCCTTCCGTGATCCACTGCTGCAGAGTTGCGACTTCAGCAGCGCTCAGACGATCCTTGTCCGCAGGCGGCATCTGTTCCTTCTTGTCGGTCGAACGAATCAACTCCAGCAGATGTGATTCTTCCGGCTTGCCAGGCAGCACATTCCCGGAATCTACCAGCAACTCGCGAGTGTTCATCGAAAAGCTGCCCTTGGCTTCGCGGACTCCGTGACAGCTGACGCAGTGCTTTTTCAGAATCGGCACGACATCATGGGCGAAGTCACTGGCTGCCGAAACTGGCGATCCTGTGAGGGCATTCGACAGGATGACGCAGAGACTCAATACGGTCAACAAATGAACGTGGATTCGACTTGATGAGCGGCCAGGCGCTAGCCGGTATTGAAATGGGAAACGCAGAAAAAACCGGCGGCTAGCGCCCGGACGCTCATTACTTGTGGAATGAATCGTCAGTCCCCGAGCCGGATGGGGCCATTCAGCAGCGGAATTGTCAATCAGGGTTCGCATGTTTTTTATCTCGAATGATTCCACAGTGGATTTCATCAATCAGCCGGAACGCGCTAGCGTCCGGTTTCCGGTGTTTTCAGAAAACCGGACGCCAGCAGTCTGTTGATTTAGTGAGCGGCAAGGCGCTAGCCGCCGGTTCTTGGCAATGTTTTTCCAACAAGTACCGGCGGCTAGCGCCTTGCCGCTCACAATTTTCGACTAAATCAACAGCCTGATAACGCGTGGTGGCTGTGGATCCTAAATCTAATGCAAGTGTGCCGGTTCCAGAAACGTGATTCCATACGCCAGCAAAATGCCGCCAGTCAGAGCCACTGTCAGGCGAAAGCGGTTGTGAGCGTGGAATTCCATTTCGGGCAGCAGGTCGCTCAGCGCGATGCACAGAAACACGCCGGCGGAAAATGCAATGACAGAGCACACGACCATGTCCTGCATGGTACTGAAATGACGAATTCCCAGGACAAACATGGCGGCCCCGATCGGGCACATGGCCGAGAACACCAGATTCACCAGGAACCGGGACTGACTCTTCCAGCCGCTGCCCGCCATGAGCGACGTAATCGACACGGCGTCTAGTGGTTTGTGCAGCATGATGGCCAGAAACGTGCCGATGCCAAAGAATGAAAGCCGCGACTGCCGCAACGAATCGGCCTCAACGCTCGCGGCCAGGGCTATCCCGTCGATGAGCGTATGCAACGAAAGACCAATCGCGATCCCAACCCAGCTCAACTGATGCGCGTGGTGGCAATACGGTTGCCCGATCGTCGATGGCGCAACGTGCCTATGGTCGTGATCGTGATCATGGTCGTGATCATGCCCGGCGCAGGGTTCTTCCTGGGCGGTTGAGATCTCCAGCGGCCCGTGGTGATGAAAGTGAAATGACCGAATCAGCAGAAACATGGTGACGATACCAACCATCATCCACCACGCGGAGTTGTCGATCGTATTGCTCCCATGAACGGAATGTGGCAGTAAATGAAAGACGGCAATCCCCAGCATCAGACCGCCGACAAAGCTGATCACCGTTTGCATCCGTGTATGGTTCAGCGTAAACAGCGACGGCAACCAGCCTCCAAGCGCCGAGGCCGCCATAATCGCAGCGCAGTAGCCAGTCAGGACAAGAAGCGAACCTGTCCGATTGGCCGAGATGGTGACAATCCCATCCGTCGGCGTAAAACCGGACGCCTCCGGCGAATACAAATCCTGTGTTACGGAGGTTCCAGCCTGCTCATCGGCCGCGTTAGTATGAGGCAAGGTGAGCAGGCTGACAGCGAAAATTGCAACGAAGATGCGAATTAACATGATAAACCAGTAGCGGACAAATCCTGCGACAGACGCCAGATTGCAAACGATAGAGGGAATTGACCGGACTTTCGAACTGAAACGATCCGCAAGTTGTAGATTGCCGTAGAGAATCCACATTTGCACCCGTAAGGCGGTGGCCACAAAGTGACCTTGAGCCATCATGGCGTTCACTGCCAGAATACCGGCATTCTGAATATGACACTAGCAGGGACGCGGCAGAGTTGAAACATGTCAGGCCACAATTTATGCAGTCATGTGTCTGCAAGGCTGCGGTTGTCGGCGTTTTGCTGTGTGGCGGCTGTCTGTCGTCTCCTCCTTCGGCACCGAATGCGGGAAGCAGCACGATCCAGGTGTCAGCCGATTACAGGGATTCACTCTGGGAACGCGCCGTGGTTGTGCTGCACCGCAACCATTTCCAGGTCGCGCGCGAGAGCAAGCTGGAAGGCGTTATTGAAACGGAATATCGCGGTGGCTCAAATATTCTGGAACCATGGCATCCAGATTCCGTCGGACTGGAGAACCGGCTCGAAAGTACGCTGCAAACCATTCGACGTCGAGTCATCATCAGCATGCAGTCTGATGGAACCGGCATGATGACCGTTGGCGTGCGCGCCGATAAGGAGATCGAAGATCTTCCTGGACTTGCCGCCAACTACGAAGGTGGTGCCACTTTTCAGGAGTCCCAGCCGCTCACGCGCGATCTGGATCAGGTGGTGGGCCAAATCGGTCCTTCCCGCTGGTTGTCTATCGGACGGGATCCATTGCTGGAGAGGCAAATTCTTCGGCAGATTCAGGGTGGCCGCTGAACGCAATCAGCTCAGCCAGTTGCACCTGATTTGGACGCCAGTTCCGTCTGAATTTCATTCATTGCCCGCAGGATGTCGTGTTCATGCGATTGGACCGTCGTGAGCAATGCTGCCGCTTCCAAATCGCCCGCAGTGCGAAGCGACACCACGGCATTTCCAATTCGGCGGCACACCAACTCGTGGCTGTCCTTCAAACGCCCCATCACAGACTGCAGTGAAAGAAACTGCTGGTCGGTGTACTCGGTTGGAAACGACCCAAAATCAATGTGGTGTTCACGACTATCCAGCAGTGCAGCAATCTCGCCCACATCCTGACGCTGACGCGCCGCCAGAACGATAACCTGAGCTTCATCCGATACAGAATCGACAGCGACCCACGGTGAGCATTCTGACAAGTACTGCAGAAAGCTGCACGCCATTTGAATCAGTACGCCGTTTAAAAGGATCTCATTATCCTGGGACGTCATTTGCAAACCTGCATAAGAATCAAAAAGGCTGCTGTGGACTCAACGAACAGTGTCAGAGGATCAGAACTTCGCGAGGGACTGAGCTGCCGCACTTGCTGTAGAACTGAGGAACGACGGGAGAATGCCGAGCAGAAATACGAAGGCCGCAAGCGAGACCACGTAGATCGATTCCAGGGACCCGAGCCGCACTGGAACTGGTCTGGCGTCGGCCGGGCGAGCGTCCAAAAACATCGTCTTCAACACACGAATGTAATACACGAGACTGAAGACCGTGTTTAGTGCTCCAAATGCCACGACGACGTACATGAACCAGTGAATCTCTCCTGCTTTGAATGCTGAAGCAAATATCATCAACTTGCCGACAAATCCACCAAACGGCGGCATCCCGACCAGGCTGAACATGCAAATCAGCATCACAATGCACAAAGTCGGAGACTGACTGACCAGCCCTTTGAAGCTATCGACTTCTTCACTGAACGTGTGGTTCCGGGCAATCGCCACGACAGCGAATGCTCCCAGGTTCATGAAGAGATACACAAACAAATAGTACAACAGTCCTTCAACAGAATGATTGATATCCACCTGCAATTCCCCCGCTCTGGGGCTGTTTGCCATAACCATCATCGCGGAAACTGCCATGACCATGTAGCCGGCGTGGGCGATCGTGGAATAGGCCAGCAGACGCTTCAGGTTCGTCTGAGCGTAGGCGGCAAGATTACCAAACGTCGTTGTGACACACGCGATGAAGCCGATCCCGACTCCAAACGCGATCATCAGCGATTCTGTTCCCGGCGCGCCCGTGAGTGCCAGCACAAATCGAACCAGCAGCCCAAAAGCGCCCGCTTTCGAAGCAACGGAAAGGAAACCCGCCACTTCAGCCGAAGCCCCTTCAAACGCATCCGGGCACCAGAAATGGAAGGGCACCAGCGAAAGTTTGAATGCAATTCCGACCATTACCAGCAGAATCCCGAGCGAGACGGCTCGCAATTCCGGATCACCCAGCCCGCCCGAACCACCGGCAGCAGCCTCCCCAAGTCGTTCCGCCAGCAACGACATGTCCGCCGTGCCAAGAACACCGGCAATGAGACTGATACCGTACAGCATCACACCCGCCGCTCCAGCTCCATACACAACATACTTGAGAGCCGCCTCGCTGCTGGGCTTACGCCCCTTCAGGAAGCCAACCATTGCATAGCTGGGCACGCTGGCCATTTCAATTCCGACAAACACCATCAGCAGATTATTGGCACTGGCCATGATCATCATGCCGATGGTGGCACCGAAAAGCAGTGAATAAAAATCCGGACCATCTTCGTTGTCCGGAATACCCGTCAGCGATGTGAGCGCGACCGTCAATAGGAGAAATAGTGACAGGAAGGCGCGGAAGTACACGGTGAATGTGTCATGAATCAACAGGCCCGTGAAAATTTTCTGCGACACGATGGCATCGTCCGCGCCAATCTGACGAAATTGCAGCCACGTAAAAATCAACGCGACAAAGGCACCGATGACAGCTGTTACAGACGCCGGAATCACGCGGTCAAGATTGACGAGCCGCATCATCAGCATGGCCACAATCGTCGCGCTCAGGCACAACTCAACGCTGAAGCCGGGGATCGACAGCCCTGTTGTTTCATCAATCAGTTTCTGGAGCAGCTGAGGAAACAGCATTTTGACACTTACCGACAAGAGAACTGGATAGAAATCACAAACGGGACTGTTTACAGATTAACGCTGGGCCTGCAATTCCTCTTGTGGCAGTTGAG
>JBBQSE010000468.1:0-6978 GCA_038214195.1 Planctomycetales bacterium | reverse complement strand
CAGGAATTGATCGCGGGACAGACCGAAGCGGCCTCTCTGGGATCGTTGCGACGTCTCAAGTCATTGACTTTCGTTGCGGGAATCCGTGACGCTCTGCGGAGACGGACAGCTCAGGATCGCACAGCGATCCAGCAACAACTCCAGGACGCCGCAATCCAGTCACTGACATCCGCAGCAGATCCTCACAGTCAGGTTCAGTTTGTGCTGGATTTGACAACGGCCGGGATGCCACATCTGGCGCTACACGTATTGAAGTCAATGAATCCCGCCGTCGATAAGGCGGAACACGAACTGATCAAAGAGCAGATCTATCTGCAAATCGTCCGTGAAGGATCAGATGACGGCGCAGCATTGACGACTTTGCTGGACGACTCTCTGGCGTCCGGCGATCAGATGATGATCAATGCTGTGAAGGCGGAATTTGCTGCACCCGACGTCAACAACCCGTTGAGCAGTCTGCGTTTGGTGACGCCGGAAGCGGTGGCATCCAAAATGGCAATGTCGAACTGGATTAACGCACATCCCGATGCCGTTCAGGCGCCCATTTCCGTGTGGGGCCTGTCAGCAACGATCGATCAGTCCGACCATCGTACCTTGCTGGCTCCGCGAAAGCTCCCCAATGAAATTCCTGATGAATTGATTCCGTTTTACGGTTCCCCCGGCAAGTTCCGTGGTTGGTCATTTGTGGTTCTGATGAAGGAACAGAAAATCGCCGCCTACGATGCGGACGGTTTGATTCGCTGGACCCTGCCTGTCTCAGATGTGGATAACGACCAGGACTACAACCTGCCGTCAGACTCTTATCTCACAACCTGCGGCAATCTGCTGCTGCTAAATCTGCGCGGTTTGCTGTATTCGCTGGACACTGGTCGTCTGGTCAAACGCCTCGATGGGAACAAGCAGATGCTGGAGCCGCGAGTACTCTGGGTGAGGAAACTCGATTTGCTCAAATCCGATCCCGTCGCAGACTCCGACCGAAACTATTTGCATGCGGCTGATCGCATCACGCAGTTTGCGCCACAAATGTCTGGCTATTATCCCGTGGCCCCTGTCACTCCCACTGCGGTCGCCGTGATCGCAGGTCGGCACCTGCTCGTCTACGACACGGTCACGGGACGGCCGTTGTGGCAACTCGAAGGAATCGCTCGTGACGCGACGATGCTGATCACTCACGATGCAGTTATTGTCTGTTCCGAACTGGCTCGGCAGATTGAAAAACGCAACCTGATTGACGGGACTCAACTTCAGGTCGCGCGGATGCCTGACTGGTGGGGCGAGGCGATCAGCAATGTCGGTGCTTCGGTGATGGACTTTGAACTGGAACCCGATGACGAACTGCCGTGGCGAATCGTTCTGCATGGTGAGTCGTGCGTCCTGTTCAAACTCGGAAAATCCAAAGCAACGCTCGAATGTCGTAATTTGATGACGGACACGGTCCAGTGGTCAATTGATTTTCCAGCTCAATCCGTCTTCTCAAATGTCACCAACGATGTGGTCGCGGTTCTGGGTGACGGTCGTGAATTGTCTTTGGTCCGGATCGACACGGGGTTCGTTCTGGCCAGTCTGGAAGTGACCGAGGTCCCGGAACCACGAGACCTGTTGCTGATTCAGTCGCTCGGAAACTACGTCGTGCTCCCGGAAGCGGTTGATGATCCGTCAGTTGAACTTGATCCCATCATGGAAGCCATGCACATTTATGGGCGAATGTACTGTATTGACGGCCAGTCGCTGGAAATGCGCTGGGATGAGCCCATTGATCATCGATTCCTGCGTCGCGCTTTCGCCAGGGACCGCGTCATTCTTCCGAATACTCCGATTATGGTGCTGCTCAACCGTGGAGGACCGGCTGATCCAAAGTCCGGGATTCGCCGGATTCGCATCGGTGCGAAGGTGATCGATGTCAGGACGGGAAAGGAGCTGATCAATGAAGACGACGTTGGAATCACGCTCAATGATTTCTGGCTGCGGATTGATGCGGCGAAACGCGAGCTTGAATTAAGCTTTGAATCGCATATTTATACGTTCGAGTTTTCAGAAAAGTAGCATCCGGATCGATCGCGCTGATCACCGATCGCGAGCCTATCGCACGAAACGGTACCTCTTTGTGACGAGTTCTTCGTTCTCAGAACAATTTCAGAACTGGCCGATCACGGACGATTCCATCCGGGACGTATTCGATCGTATGCTGGATGACGGTTCCTGGGGACGTTATCACGGTCCGCATTGCGATGCCCTTCGAGTCGCGCTGTCCGAATTCCACGGCGTGGAACACGCGATCCTTTGCTGCAGCGGAACGGCCGCCATGGAACTGGCTCTCCGAGCAATTCCAGTGACTGTTGGCGATGAAGTGATTCTGGCCGCTTATGATTTCAAATCAAATTTCATCAACGCGCTGATCACCGGCTGCACTCCGGTCCTGATCGACACGATCGCCGGTTTTCCAGTCCCGGATCTTAATCAGCTGGCAGACGCGATCACCGAACGCACGAAAGCGATCATCGTTTCACATCTGCATGGCAACATTGTCCCAATGACGGCCGTCCGCGCGATTGCCGCCCGGCGTGGGATTGCGGTGATTGAAGACGCCTGCCAGGCTCAGGGAGCGATGGTCGATGGGCAACGCGCAGGGACCTGGGGAGATGTTGGCATCCTGAGTTTTGGTGGGAGCAAATTACTGACGGCCGGACGTGGTGGAGCGGTGCTCACCTCCAATGCTCAGATCGCGCAAAGAATTCGCCTGTATACGCACCGTGGCAATGATGCCTATCCACTGTCTGAAATGCAGGCAGCGGTGCTGCTGCCGCAACTTGCGCAACTCGACGCGCGAAACGCCATTCGACGTGAACGGCTGCAGCGACTTATTCGCGCCATTGGCGGGGACGCGGACATTCGCCCCGCTTTCAATCTGTCAGGATTGACGTCGTCGAACAGCAATCTTCCCGCGTTTTACAAGGCTGCATTCTTGTCACCGCCACACTGGACGGAGCAGGATCGGGGGCAGTTTTATGCATCCATCCGAGCACAGGGCGTCCCGCTCGATCCCGGTTTCAGCGGTTTGCACCGAATTCACAGCAAGCGGCGATTTCAAACGATCGGCGATTTGCCGAACGCAAATCGCTTGCACGAACATCTGATGACGCTGCACCATACTCCGTTGCTGTGTCCCGCGGAGACCATGCCGCAGATTGCCAAAATTCTGATGACGCATACTGATTGACGGTATACGAATCGCGGCGAGATATGAGACACTTTACTGCTACTAAACGATTGTAACTGGCCGAGCATTAACGGAAGATAACGATGAGTGAACTTGCGACATTATGGTTACCGATTCTGTTGTCCAGCGTTGCTGTATTCTTCGCCAGTTTTCTCGCGTGGGTGGTGATCGGGCACCATACGCCGGACTGGCGTGAAATTCCGGACGAAGGCGATGTCGTTGACTTCATTCGCAGCCAGGGGCTGCGTCCGGGACAGTACATGTTTCCGATGGCGCGCACGAAAGAAGCAATGGCGGACGAAGCGAAACAGCACCGAATGACTACCGGGCCATGGGGAACGCTGAACATCTGGAGTCGACAAGCCAACATGGGCCGCAATCTGCTCCAGACGTTTGTCTTTTATCTGGTCACCAGTTTCTTCATCGCCTATCTCGGAACGCTGGCTCTCGATGAGGGAGCGACGTTTTCCAAAGTCTTTCAGGTAACCGGCACTGCGGGAATTCTGGCTTATGCGTTCGGGCACGTGCCGAACTCAATTTGGTTTGGGACCCATCGCCGACCACTGCTGATGGACATCATTGACGGCATCGCATTCGGCCTGATCACGGGCCTGGTCTTTGCCGCGTTTTGGCCGTAACTCATGAAAATCTTTGATTACCAATTCACGGTTGCTGCGTCGGTCGAAGCAGTCTCAGAATTCCATTTTCAGACCGGAATCCTGAAGGCGCTCACTCCGCCGTTCATGATCATGCAGGTGCATCGCTTCGATCCGCTCGCGAATGGGTCCATCGGAGAATTCACAATCTGGATGGGGCCGATCCCGGTGCGATGGACGGCCGAGCATTCCAACGTCAGCCCGGAGGGATTCATCGACACGCAAATTAGTGGACCGATGAAATTCTGGCAGCATACGCATCGATTCCATGCGATTGACGCAGACACGACGGTTGTCGATGAGCACATCGAATTCGAACATCATTCCGGTCTGCGAGGACTCTGGTCAAGGCTGCTGTTTCCCCGCCCGGCCCTGTTCGCACTCTTCACCTACCGCCGCTGGGCCACTCGCCGAGCCGCACGACGGGCACCGTAGCAGAAGTCTTGCGACTTCTGGCAGGAACCTTTAGACGAGCGGCAAGAAGGGAATTACCAATTCCAGAGTCTGCACACGGACAACCACTTGCCACCGACCGTGCTAGAGGATGCAGATCTGGGACAGATCCGCCTACGTAGTTCGACCTGTCCCAGGTCGAATTCCTTCGACATTGCAACATCGTTTGGTAAAATTGATTCTGCCGCTCACCTTAAGCTTCTATTCCGAACGCTCACGAGTTCGGCTACACCGTGCGCAGGCCGCTAGCTTCCCAGAATCCTCGCACGCAGCGCGGTCAGTAGCCGCACCGCCTGCCCAATGTCCGCCTTTTGGCGCTCGCGATCCTGCGGGATTTCTCGTTCGATGGTGAGCGGCCCTGTGTAGCCAATCTCATTCAATGTCCGCAGGTAGGTCTCCATTCCGACGTCGCCATCGCCCAGCGCGACTTCCTGTCCCCACGCCGTACCGCGAACGTTTGGAGCCGCCCATTTGGCATCTTTGCAGTGGATGCTTCGCACGAAGTGTCCAACTTTTTGGAGCGCGGCGATGGGTTCTCCGGTGCCGTACAGAATCATGTTCGCCGGATCGAAGTTGATAAACAGATTGTTCCGCTGCACATCGTCAATAAACTGCAGAAGATGGTCGGCCGTTTCCTGGCCGGTCTCCAGATGCAGGTTCTGGCCGTTTCCCGCGACATGATCCAGCAGATCACGAGTAGTTTGAATGAGATTCTGGTAATTGGCGGATGTCGTGTCGTGCGGCACAAAGCCGATGTGCAACGCGACGGTATCGCAGTTCAGCAGCCGGGTGAAATCGCTGATCTCCTTCATTTCCTGAACGCGCGCGGCACGGGATGCCTCCGGAACAAGCCCAACGGTGCGGATTGTGGTGGCGATGTCCGCATAGCTTTCCCCTTCAAATCCGCCAAACACGGTGGTGACAGTGATGCCCGCCTCGGCGCACTTTTGAAGAAATGCCGAGGCCGATTCCGGATTGCGACTGGCGGCATGAGGCGCGTGCAGCTGAATCGTTGGCACTTTCAACTCGCGAACCACATCCAGGTGGACACCCAGTCCGGCATCAATGGATGCGAACACACCAATTGGCCACTTGTCCATTATTTTCTCCCGTGCTAAAGACAATGAATTTGACGCATGTTGGCGATCCTGGCCGAGTAACGCAACCGATCAGCAATCTGAGGGTTTTGTCGAAAACAGCGTTTATGACAGGGAGTCCAATTGCACCAGCGAGGTCGCAAGTCTGCAACAAATTGGGTGCGTATTTGCGACGAGAGATGCTGCTCGGCAAGTTCAACGTTTTTCCTCGGCACCCGCGTCTGCTTTTCCGGGAGTCAGGGCGCATCACGAGAATCTCGTAGTAGGGTTCGACCGTATTCCTGTTGCAACACCGTTAAGGCTCTCAAATGCAGACTTCCTTCGCTTCTCTCGTCTCACAGCGATCGGTCGCCGCACACCCGAGCGGGCCACGCTGCGTGCTGCTTGCCGGCAGCGCTCGCGGAGGCACGTCGTGGGCTTTAAAAGTACTGGATTCGCATCCTGCCGTTCACGGTTGCCATGAACCGTTTTATCAGTTGAGTCACAACGTAGAGTTGCAGAGTCTTTACAATCGGGTCAAAACCGGTCAGGGAACTGCCGCTGATGCGGAGACGCTGACTCGGCAGCTGATGAAAGCGTGTCCTGAAACACAAAAGCCGCCATTCTTTCCAAAGAACTTTCTCAAGACGCCGGCGGTTCTGCGATCAATGGCGTGGATGATGGCCAGAGCCTGCAAACCCATGGCGTCGATATTCAGCCATCTGGAGACCGGAGACCTGAACGAACAGCATTGCATCGTCATCAAGAACCGCCCGTTCCCGATGCTGGAGCGAATCCTGGAAACGATCCATGCAGACGCGATCATCCTGCTGCGTCATCCGTGTGGCGTGGTTAGTTCGTGGCTGCGAGGCGTGCGGATGGGCGTCATGCATCCTTCGAGTGCTGAAGCGGATACGGTTTGGGGGAGGTATGCGAATTATCTTGAACCTCGCGGAATTTCAGAAGAGGATCTGCGGCGGATGTCACCCGCCGGCGTCCTTGCCGTCAACTGGCTTGTGGACCGAATTCTGTTCCGTGAATTTAAGCAGTCAAGCGTAGTAAAGACGCGCGTCGTGGTTTACGAAAACGCCGTGCGAAATCCGATTCTGGAATGGAGCAAAGTATTCGAATGGCTTCATCTGTCGTTTGATCCTGCTGTCGAATCATTCCTGAACGAATCGTCCCGGCCCGGGTTTGACATCCGAACGCTGCTCGGAAAAAAATACAGCTACTTTTCCGTTCAGCGTGGGGATCATTCACCACTTGCGTCGTGGCGTCAACAGCTGACTTCCGACGAAATTCGAGAAATCATGACTATTGTCACGCCGCATTTTCCCGTCGAACAATACTGGCCGGACGCACTCTCGTAATCGCGATTGGCTGGCGGAAGCGGGCCTAAAGACCGCGCCAATCCCTGCAACCCATTCGCGCGTTCTGTCGATACGCGATTCCTGCGGCGACAGCACTCCAATCGTGACGCATACTTAGCCTCGGGCGAGAAATAAATGTACGTCAGCCTTTCGAGGCTGACATGGAAATACGGCAGGTCAGGCTGGAAAGCCTGACGTACTTCCAA
>JBBQSE010000467.1:0-6982 GCA_038214195.1 Planctomycetales bacterium | reverse complement strand
CCCCCCCCGTGTAAGTTCTTTAGACATCTGGCGGAGTTGATCGATGGCCCGAATGTCGCATCGTGACAACGGTCAGGATGTCCTGTAGGTGAGGAGTTCCGCATGGATTTCCGCGTGCGCTCATTATTGGCACTGATCGTCTTCTCAATCGGCGCGTCGCTCGCGTCGGCTCAGGAGTCTGCGACTCTTGAAGAGATCGTCAGCACGCAGGAAAAATGGCAGGGACAGTTCGCCACAGTTCGCGTGCGGTGGCGTGAGTGGCATCGCGTGGATGTGATGCAATACCACCCAACCGTGCCACGCGATGCGACGCTGGAGAATACACCGGTGTTTAGTGTCGAAGAGTTCTGTTGGTCGGACATCGGAGCATTAAGTCATGAATCGTCTCACTACAAAAATGGAAAACCTGAGTCACGCAACGTATACGGTTCGGACGGGAAAATCGGTTGGGATTCGGACGCTGATCAGACAGAGGATTTGTCCCGGTGGGCGCATGTGAAAATCCTGCAGCCTGATTCTTCGCACCCCCTGAAAAGCAATCTTACGATTAATGCCATTAATGGATTGTGGAATAGCTCTGGAGACTGGTGGACAACACGAATTCGAGCGACCGATCACGTCCCGACTGTGCTGAGTCCCGAGGTCATTGACGAGCACAAGTGCGCCGTGGTGCAACTGCGCTGGCGTGACAACGGCAGTGATTTGGAGGAAACATTCTGGTTTGATCCATCTTTCGAGTATCTGCCGCGAAAAAGGCAAGTCCACGTGAAGGGAACAAACGGCTCATATGCATATTCGTATCAACAGACATGGACTGCCGATCGCTTCGAGGAGGTTTCACCAGGCTTCCATTTCCCGATGCACGGTTTCTTTCATATCGACAAGATTCCACTTCCAGGATTCGAGTGGCTGGTTGAAAAAGTGGAGCTGAATCCCGCACTTCCTTCTGATCAGTTTCAGCCGCGTTTCAGTCCTGGCTGCCGCGTCACAGATTATCCCGGCGGCAGAGCGTACCTCGCGGATACAAACGGTCTGAAGACAGAACCTGATCCAGCGGCCGCTGATCCCCAGGTGAATTCGGCAGTGAATTCGGGGCCACCTGCGATTGCTCTGCCCCCCTCGACAAATTGGCAGAAAATCATAGTTGCCTGCGGGTTCGTCCTCTCGGCATTTTTGACTCTCAAATGGCTTCGCACTGGGCGGAGTCGAGCTGATGTTTGATCGTCCTTTGACCTGGAGCTTTCGTATGCAATTGATTCGTACAAATCGTCTCTCGATCCTCACTTTTCTGGCAGTCGCATCTGTGATCATTGGGAGTACAGTTGGAAATTGCCTGATTGGTGATATCTGGCAGAACAATAAATGTAAACCGACAACAGTTCCGGTCTTCGGTTGCGATTGCCCACTTGGCCCAGGTCACAACGATCGATGCGAAGGTACGCTGCCCAAGACGGGCAATATGTACGGCGGTGTCTCGTGCCAGACTGAGAGCGGCAGCACTTGCGATTACGGCTCGTCCGAGAACAAAAATGCTTGCGGCAGAGTCGTTATGTGTCCATGTCTGACTTGCGGGCAACCACTAATTATGGGATGCCAAAACGGGTGTACTGTCTTCAATGACAAGCCGCCCTGCTTGAATTCATGGGGTGAATGTACCTACGTACCATAATTTCCTTGGTAGTGCCCATCGGCCAACGCTGAATGCCGCCCCGAATCGGCTCCTGTCAACGCGGAGAATGGTTGATGAAAGTAGTGCGTCTACTTATCTGGTGTTCCGCCATTGCGGTCTTGAGCGCTGTTGTGGCAGGGTTCTACTCCAACAGATCGTCGGAATCTGCCGCCCCGAAAAACGCAGATCTCTTGTTCTGCCAAATTCAGCAACCCATGACCGACGGACGCATCATTGCGAAGTCGATGGAGGCACTCGAAGTTTCCTGGGATGTGACCAATCGATCTGAGGAAACACTGGTTGGGCTGCAGGCGCAGCTCGACTGCCAATGTCAGATGCGAACGCCATTCCCCGAGAAACTGGATCCAGGCCAGACGGCACATGTGACTATTCGGTTGATGGCTCCTGCGGCGGGTCTTGCAGATCGGCGGATTCCGATATTCTGTCGAAATAAGCCACAACAAGTTGGGTTCCTCCCTGCTCCATTTCGTGTAGATGTGTCACCGCCGTTTTGGCTAATTCCTCCAAAGATGGTGCGTCTGAACGGGATTGTCGAACGACGGTCAGAACACAGTGTGTTCTGGGAATGTATCGAAAGAATTGATCAGATCCCGCTCATTGAGCGGGTTGAATTATCACCGTTTGATTCCGGTTGTGAGGTGACCATGACTTCCACGGACGCGCCGTGGGGTGAAGACGGAACGATCGTCAAGCGTCGTTATGACGTCTGTTTCAAGATTAGACCCAGATCCACCAGTTCGGTCGGAGGAACGCTCACATTCGGGTCCGCACGCGATGATGTCCCGTCACCGATCAACTGGCAATTGACTGCGAAGCCCTGTTTGTCGGCGTTTCCGGGAGCGCTTGAGTTATCATGGACGCAAAAAATGTCCGCAATCGTGACGATCGTCAGTCGCGCTCAGTCGCTGGGAGTGATTGATGCGACGTCGGACAGTCATGAGATTCTTGTGCGACCGCTCGAGAATCAAGGTGACCAGCATTCGGTAAATCGGTTCGCAGTCACCCTGAACCATTTCGAGGCCCCGGTTCCGCGTGACCGGGTTGAGCATCACGCGATCAGATTTTCCGTTGACGAGTGTGAACTTGTCGTTCCGGTGCATATTCACGAATGAGTCTGAGGAGTAGCGATGAATACACAACAATTCCGTGTGGTGCCACGAGTGTTGCGCCGCGGCTCCGCAAAGAGGAGTGGATTGTCCGTTCTGGATGTGCTGATTTGTCTGGCGGTAATTGCTCTCCTCCTCGCATTGCTGGCTCCCGCAATTCAGCAAGCGCGAGAACGCTCCAGAAGCGTGACCTGTGCCAACAATCTGCGGCAGTTGGCCGTCGCTGCACATCAGCATCTTTCGGCCCACCGTACATTTCCGTATACGTCAACGACATGGAGCGATAAAACGCATCAGTACAAGGCGATCTCACCGCATCGATACCTGATGGCCAGTCTGGATCGCGTCATTTTTGATGAGGTCGATTTCGACGATCCCACTGATCCGCCCTGGGGATCCGCTCGACCAGAATTCTATTCGCGGGCGAATGAGCGACTGAGTCTCATGACAATTCCCGTCTTTGCCTGCCCTTCCGATGTCGTCGCATGCGGTGCAGTTAGCTACCGGGCCAATCTGGGAATAAGCGTGGAATTGCTTGCACCGTGTCCAACAATTGAGGCCATTTCTCAGAAGGGTGCTTTCATTAATGGTCGCTCCGTAGGACCGGCGGAATTCTCGCACGGACTCTCAAACACCGTCCTTTTTTCCGAGCGCGTGACAGGCGATTTCGCCCCCACAGTGTATTCACCCTTTCGTGATGTGTTTGCCGGTACAAACTTGCGGGGCTATGGAACGACCGAAGGATTTGATCGAATCTGTCGACAATCGGCAACGACAAATCCGGCCTCCCATTTTTCGTTCCAGGGGGCATCATGGCTGCTGGGTGGTTATTGTAATACCTGGTACAATCACGTCCGGCCTCCGAATTCGCTGGATCCGGATTGTGCTGTGGGTTCTGGCTGGGTGGATGGTGGTTATTCAATTGTCGCCGCCAGAAGTCTGCATCCCGGTGGTGTAAACAGCATGCTGGCGGATGCATCAGTGAAACTGATTTCTTCGGACATCGATCAAAATGTCTGGCGAGGGATGGGAACACGGAGCGGTCCACCGGACTAAATGCCTTCGATGGTTAGACCGGGATTTCCATTAACTGGAATTGCTCAGCTTCACCGGCATGACCTTCTGTGCCCCTTTCGCTGCAGGCTTGAGGCCAGTCAGTACCTCAACGTCCGGAAATCCAGTTCCGATCTTTAGCGTATACGTTCCCTCGGCATACACTGATGCCTCAAATGTGGCACCGGGCGAGCGGATCGTGTAAAGCACATCGCCTGATGACTCTTCAACGACCTGAAAGACCGCATTGGGGGCACCCTCAATCCGGACCTCCGGCAACCAGCCGACAGGTTTGCGGCCATCGTTGTCCTGCATTGCAATGGTGATTGGCCAACCGGGAAATTGGGCTGAGTCGCCGTCACCAACGTTCGAAAACCTTGGCCAGCATTCAAACGTGACCGTTCGCCGGGGCTTGTTGAATCTGGCGATGCACCGGCAGATTTTGCGGAAACTCCCTCAGTGTCAGAAAACAAGATTCCCGACTGTACCGACTCTGCCACCTGTGCCGATCAACGATGCAGGAGATGGTTCAACGGCCCGCGCGGACAATAAACGTCCGAGCGGCAGTCTGAACCGGGGGGCAGGGGCTTTCGGCTCTTGTGTTTTGTTGACTACGATTGGGGGGCGATCAGATGGAAGCTCACGCGGTTGATCACGAGCAGGGTGGACAGCAGAATTTCAAACGTCGGCTGGGTCGCGGGCTCAATGCGCTTCTGGGCGGTGGACCAGACGAAAACGGCGGTCCCCGTCCAGCCACAATTCCAATGAATGCGACGAGCGCGCCGCCAGCACCGGCATCCGACGAGATTGCCATGGAACTGATCGAACGCAATCCGTTTCAGCCACGACGTGAATTTGAACAGGCTTCGATTGACGAGCTGGCGGACAGCATCCGCAAACACGGGATCCTGCAGCCGCTCCTCGTGCGGGCTCGTCCTGACGGCGAAGTCGGATATCAGCTCATCGCCGGCGAACGCCGCTGGCGGGCGGCGCAGCAGGTGGGGATCGAAACAGTTCCCTGTCGCGTCATTCAGTTTGAAGATCGTCAGGCCAGCGAAGCGGCGCTGGAAGAAAACCTAAAGCGCGAAGATCTGAATGTCATGGAGAAGGCCGCCGCGTTCAAGGATTACCTGGACCGTTTCGGCGGCACGATTGAAGACCTCGGTCGCCAACTCAGTCTGAATCGCGCCACGGTCAGCAATATGATGCGATTACTCGAATTGCCGGAAGCGATTCAGCAACTTGTGCGGGAAAACAAGATCACGGGCGGACACGCCAAGGCGCTGCTGCCGTTGTCCGAAGTTCAGCAGGCCGAACTGGCGAAGCAGATCGAGCAGGAACAACTATCCGTCCGTCGCGTCGAAGAGATCGTCCGCGAAACACTTCGAGCGGGAACTCTTCCGCTGCCCAACGGGACGGAAACGACAGAGCAGGGCGACGACCCTCAAAAGCCGGGCCTGTCTAATCACGTGTTATCGCTGCAGGATTTTCTCCGGGGCCATTTGGGCGCGAAGATCGACATCAAGCAGAAAAAGAACAACGCCGGACAGATCGTGATTCACTTCTCCAGCAGTGATGACTTCGAACGCCTCGTCGGTCGTCTTCGCAATGCAAGCTGAACCAAATCGGTATGACCAGTGAGCCTGCGGCGAATCTGACCAGCGCCGTCGTCCCGACGACTGACGGCGTGGTGATTCGAGTCCACGTGCAGCCAAAAGCGCGGCGCGAGCAGCTGATCGGCATGCACGGGGACCGTATCAAACTGGCCGTGACAGAACCGCCGGACAAAGGTAAAGCCAATGGCGCTGTCGTAAGGCTAATCGCGGCAACTCTGAATATGGCCCCATCCGGTGTTCTCTTGCTCCGGGGTCAAACGAGTCGACAAAAAGATCTGCTGGTCAGGGATCTTGACGCTGGGCAGATCACGGAACTGCTTGTGGCTGCGATGAAGTCCTCGTAGCCTCGTTCCAGGGCTCCAGCCCTGGAACGCGCTGCCTTCGAGGCTCCTGCCTCGTAAATGCTGCCCAAACGATGGAGGCTGAAGCCTCCGTGCAGTGTGTTCCGAGGCAGGAGCCTGGGAACAAGTCAGGGGCTGTGAGACTTCTGGTCCGAACTCTATCGCTGGTTCTTCAACTGTCGGTATTTTTCGGTGTACTTTTCGTACAGCTGCGTGTGGCGACTGGTGAGGTCCACTTTGCGGCCCTGAATCCAGGCGGCGCTGATTTGGGTTTCCGTTTCCAGTGGATCACCATCGCTGACAAACAGAGTCGCATCCTTGCCCCGCTCCAGTGAACCCACTCGATCGGCGACACCAAGAATCTCGGCTGGATAAAGCGTCACAGATCGCAATGCATCTTCATAAGGCAAGCCGTAGGCTGCGGCCGTGGCGGCCTGATAGGGCAGGTTGCGGGTGTTCCATGTTTCGGATCGACCGGTGCCGGAAATGCAGAACCTGATCCCCGCCTGACGCAGACGATTCGGTAGTGTGTATGCTGAATCGTAGTCTTCGTGGTCTCGTCGTGGATCTTTGTGGACAGCATCGACGATGACGGGTACGTCGTAACGTCGCAAGAGTTCGGCGCACGATTCGGCATCATGCCCGCCAAGCAAAATGATTTTGACGTTTTGTTCCACGCCAAACGCGACTGCCGCCTGAATCTGACTGGCACGATCCGCAGCGATGAGCAGCGGAATTTCACCTTCAACCACTGGAATCATGGAGTCCAGCCGACTATCGAATGGCTGATCGGCGGGATTTGCAGCACGGGCTTTCAGATACGTCCGAGCGTTTTCAAACAGTTCACGCAATTCCTTCACCGCACGGTTTGGGTCTTCCTTTGGCTCTTTTGTTTTCGTGCTGGGTGGGTGTGTCATTGACGGTAAAGTTCTGGGCCAGTTGATGACCAGCGCACAGTCCGGCTTCAGCGTCATGTCTTCGTAAGTCCAGCCGTCCAGCTGCAGCACGCTGGCCTTGCCGCTAACGAGACCGCTCGACGGAGCAGTCACGGCGATGAGCACGCCGTTTGCGCGAGTGACCGGAATCAATTCGCTGTCCGGGTTCACGCTAACGTGTGCGCGGACATTGGGATTGATTGATCCGGCTTCCGCCATGTCCAGCGTCGCTCGAGTGGAC
>JBBQSE010000466.1:0-6990 GCA_038214195.1 Planctomycetales bacterium | reverse complement strand
CTGGCCGTGGCGGGCACCCCCTTCATCCCGTCAGCCCCTCCCGCCGGCCCTTGAGACCTGAATAGTTACTAAATGAAAACAAACACAATTACCCCGGAACTGCTGCAAAAGGTGGATGCTTACTGGCGCGCGGCAAACTATCTGTCCGTCGGTCAGATTTATCTGTTCGACAATCCGCTGCTGAAGCGACCGCTGGCGTTGGCGGATGTCAAGCACATGTTGCTGGGTCACTGGGGGACGACTCCGGGGCAAAATTTTATTTACGTCCATTTGAACCGGATCATCAAACAATACGACCTCAACATGATTTACGTCTCCGGCCCGGGACATGGGGGACCAGCCGTCGTGGGCAACACCTACCTTGAGGGAACCTACAGTGAGATCTACCCCGATATCAGTCAGGATGAGGCTGGTCTCCAGAAGCTGTTTCTGCAATTTTCGTTTCCCGGTGGCATTCCGAGCCACGCCTCGCCGGAATGTCCCGGCTCGATCCACGAAGGAGGCGAACTGGGTTATTCGCTGAGTCATTCGTTTGGAGCGGCGTTCGACAATCCCGATCTCGTCGTGGCCTGTGTGGTGGGTGATGGCGAAGCGGAAACCGGGCCGCTGGCGACGGCATGGCATTCCAACAAATTTCTCAACCCGGTCACCGATGGTGTGGTACTGCCGATTCTGCATCTCAACGGCTACAAGATCTCCAATCCAACAATTCTGGCCCGCATTGAGCACGAAGAACTGGAACAGTTGCTGCGGGGCTACGGTTGGACGCCGTATTTCGTCGAAGGCGACGACCCTGAACTGATGCACGAGGCGATGGCAGCGACGCTCGATACCGTGGTGGCGCAGATCAGGCACATTCAGCATGAAGCTCGCGTCAACTGCAACATGGTTCGACCGCGCTGGCCGATGATCGTTCTCAAGTCACCCAAGGGCTGGACCGGGCCAAAGGTTGTTGATGGCCAGCAGATTGAGGGCACGTTTCGTGCGCATCAAGTGCCGCTGTCCGATCCGGCGACGCATCCCGAACATCTGCAACTGCTGGAAGACTGGTTGCGAAGTTATCGACCGGAGGAACTGTTCGACGAGACGGGTCGGCTGATTCCGGAACTGGCGGAATTGGCACCGCAGGGAAATCGTCGCATGGGTGCGAATCATCATGCCAATGGCGGCATCCTGTTGCGAAATCTTCAGATGCCCGACTTTCGCGACTATGCAGCAGATGTGCCGGTGCCCGGTTCGCAGGGCATCGGCGACACTCGAGTGCTTGGCCCCTTTCTGCGAGACGTCGCCAAACTGAATTTTGAGCAGCGGAATTTCCGAATCTTTGGTCCGGATGAGACGCTTTCCAACGGTCTGGAAGCGGTTTTTGAAACAACCAATCGACAGTGGAACGCTGCGATGCAAGTGAATGACCAATGGCTCGCACCCAGCGGTCAGGTACTCGACTCGATGCTCAGTGAACACCAGTGCGAGGGCTGGCTGGAAGGCTACTTGCTCACCGGACGGCATGGACTTTTTAACTGCTATGAGGCATTCATCCACATCGTTGATTCGATGTTCAACCAGCACGCCAAATGGCTGAAGGTTACTGCGCACCTGCCGTGGCGACGGAAAATCGCTTCGCTAAATTATCTCCTCGCCTCCCATGTCTGGCGTCAGGATCACAACGGTTTTACACACCAGGATCCCGGCTTCATTGATCATGTTGTGAACAAAAAGGCCGAAGTCGTGCGAGTGTACTTTCCGCCCGATGCCAACTGTCTGTTGTCCGTGATGGACCACTGCCTCCGCAGTCGACATTATGTCAACGTGGTGGTCGCAGGCAAGCACCCGTCACCGCAGTGGCTGACGATGGACGCGGCCGTGAAGCATTGCACGGAAGGTATCGGCATCTGGCAATGGGCGAGCAACGATCAGGGGACTGCTCCCGATGTTGTGATGGCATGCTGCGGCGACGTGCCGACGCTCGAAACCCTCGCGGCCGTCTCGATCCTGCGCGAGCATTTGCCGGATTTGAAAATACGTGTGGTCAACGTGGTCGATCTCATGCGGCTTCAGCCACCCAGCGAGCATCCGCACGGCTTGAGCGACGTGGACTTCGACGATCTCTTCACGAAAGACAAGCCGGTCATTTTCGCTTACCACGCCTATCCCTGGTTGATTCATCGGTTGACGTATCGTCGGACAAATCACGACAACATTCACGTTCGTGGCTACAAAGAAGAGGGAACCATCACCACCCCATTCGACATGACTGTCCTGAATGATCTGGATCGCTTTCATCTGGTCATGGACACCATCGACCGACTGCCGAAGACCGGTGACAAAGGCGTGTACTTGAAGCAGCAACTCAGGGACAAGCTGGTCGAGCACAGGCAGTACATCAATAAGAATGGCCAGGACCTTCCGGAAATCCGCAACTGGAAATGGGGTAATACTCAATGACTGCACAACGACTGATCGACATTGCAAACGCGCTGGTTACCGACAACAAGGGTCTGCTGGCGATGGATGAAAGCAACCTCACCTGCAACAAACGGTTTGCCAGGCGGGGGATTCCAGAAACAGCGGAAGCCCGGCGCGCGTATCGGGAGTTGATTGTCACCACACCGGGACTCGGCGAGTCCATCAGCGGCGCGATTCTGTACGACGAGACGATCCGCCAGCAAAAGAAAGACGGCACTCCCTTCGCGCAGGCTCTCACCGCTGCAGGCATCATTCCCGGCATCAAGGTTGATGCTGGTGCCAGGGACATGGCAGGACATCCCGGTGAGAAAATTACCGAAGGCTTGGACGGCTTACGAGAACGTCTCGCGGAGTATTCAGCAATGGGCGCTCGTTTTGCGAAGTGGCGGGCGGTGATTACGATCGGCGACGGTATCCCGAGCCGTGGTTGCATCGAAGCCAACGCACATGCGTTGGCTCGCTATGCCGCGTTGTGCCAGGAAGCCGGACTGGTGCCGATCGTGGAACCGGAAGTGCTGATGGACGGGACGCACACTCTCGCGCGGTGCAGCGAAGTTACCGAGGAAGTTCTACGCACTGTTTTCCACCAGATTTACATCCAACGCGTGATGTTGGAGGGATTGATTCTCAAGCCCAACATGGTGCTACCGGGATTGGCCTGCCCCGAACAAAAGTCCGCGGACGAAGTGGCCGATGCCACAGTGAATTGCCTGCTGCGATCCGTCCCCGCCGCCGTCGCGGGAATTGCATTTTTGTCGGGCGGGCAGTCGGCGGAACTAGCCTCCGCCCGTTTGAATGCCATGCACGTTCGCTTCAAGTCGCACTTGCCGTGGCCGCTGTCGTTTTCCTTTGCCCGCGCCATTCAGCAACCGGCCATGGAAGTCTGGTCAGGCCAGCAGGCCAACGTCAAAGCCGCTCAAGAGGCCCTGTCGCATCGCGCCAGTTGCAACCGCGCGGCGCGCCGGGGCGAATACGACGCCGCGATGGACAGCATCCAATCCGCAGAAACCTGTGCCACTGCAATTCAAAGAGAAGACCCATGACGGCACCGCAAAATGAACAGCCCAAAACTCCTGAATCCAAGCCTGGAGCGAACGACGATTTGAAATCCCTTCCCATGCCGGAAGTGGAGAAGAAGCTGGAATCGTCGCCGGACGGCCTGAGTCAGGCCGAGGCGCAGAACCGGCTGGCCCAATATGGGCCGAACGAGATCAAGGAAGAGAAAACAAATGCGATTCTGAAATTCCTCACTTATTTCTGGGGTCCCATCCCGTGGATGATCGAGATCGCGGTGATTCTGTCGGCCGCAGTCGGACACTGGGAGGATTTTGGCATCATCCTCTTCTTGCTTGTTTGCAACGCCGTGGTCGGATTCTGGGAGGAGCGTCAGGCGGGCAATGCCATCGACGCTCTGAAGGCCAGTCTGGCAATCAAGGCTCGGGTGAAGCGTGATGGCAAGTGGATCAACCCGGCTGCGTCTGAGTTGGTCCCGGGCGATGTCATTCGTTTGCGGCTGGGAGACATTGTGCCAGCCGATGCGCGCTTACTGGAAGGGGACGAGGTGACGGTTGACCAGTCCGCGCTGACGGGAGAGTCGATGCCCACCACGCGCAAATCCGGTGAGGCCGTGTTTTCCGGTTCGATCATCCGACGCGGCGAGATCGGTGCACTGGTCTACGCCACCGGTACCAACACTTACTTCGGCAAGACGGCGCAACTCGTGCAGGAGACGCACTCCACCAGCCATTTTCAACAGGCCGTCCTGAAGATCGGCAAGTACCTGATCATCCTTGCCGTGGCTCTGGTATCGGTGATCATTACGGTAGGCGTCATCCGCGCTGAACCGATGCTCCATGCGAAACCACCCAAAGATCCTGTCCTCTTGTTCGCCTTGATCCTCACGGTCGCGGCCATTCCCGTGGCAATGCCGACGGTATTGTCCGTGACGATGGCGGTCGGCGCACGACTGCTCGCCAAAAAGCAGGCGATTGTCAGCCGGTTGGTCGCCATCGAAGAATTGGCGGGCGTGGACGTGCTGTGTGCGGACAAGACCGGCACACTGACGCAGAACAAGCTGACGCTGGGCGATCCATTCACTGTGAACGATATCCCCGCCGATCAGGTCATTCTCAACGGCGTGCTGGCATATCGAGTATTTGATCTCGTCAAAGTTGAGCCGAAGTCGAACGCTCAAGCGAAAGTCGAGCCAGAACCTGGGGCCAGGACGCCAGCCGATTTGACGCCGCAAATCGCCAAACGAGCTTATGAACTCTACGAGGACCGTCGCCACGGAGTCCAGGACTGGGAAGAGGCGGAGCGGGAGATTCGCAAAGAGAAAGATGACGTTCCCAGGTAAACCGATGTGATTCGCGCGGAAAGAACACGACAGGAGAATCAAGATGAAATATATCGATCGATTTCGAGTGGCACCCGGCAGTACTGTCAAGCTGAATGACATCGACCCGGGCTTCAAGGACCACCATCACGAGAGCCACAAAAAAGCCGCTGAGGAGTTGGAGCACGACCGAACAAAATTGCGAGATTTGCAGGACGTGCTCTACGCCGAAGGGCGGCACTCCCTCCTGATCGTCCTGCAGGGGATGGACACGGGCGGCAAGGACGGCACGATCAACCACATCCTGGGCGCTATGAATCCGCAGGGCTGTCGCGTGGCAGGCTTCAAGCAACCGTCGGCCGAGGAGGCAGCTCACGACTTCTTATGGCGGATTCATCCTGCCGCGCCTGCCAGGGGACACGTGACAATTTTCAACCGCTCGCACTACGAAGACGTGCTCGTCGTCCGAGTCCATAACCTGGTTCCGGAATCCGTCTGGTCCCTGCGTTACGATCGCATCAACGACTTTGAAAAGGGACTCGTCGAGCACGATACCCACATTCTCAAGTTCTACCTGCACATTTCCAAAGAAGAACAACTGACTCGATTTAAGGAGCGGCTCGACGATCCGGCCAAGCAATGGAAGATCAGTGAGGCCGATTACAAGGAGCGCGGCTTCTGGGATGATTACATAGCGGCTTATGAGGACGCTCTGTCTCGATGCAGCACACAGCACGCTCCCTGGTTTATTATTCCCGCCGACCACAAGTGGTTCCGGAACCTCGCCGTGGCCCGGATCGTCGTGGAACACCTGGAAAACCTGAACATGAAGCTTCCCGAAGCCAAGGTGGACCTGGAACATATTCGCCGCGAGTATCACGCAGCGACAAAGGCATGAGTGTTGAAGATAATGCAATGAACGACACAACTTCGCAGCTTCCATTCGTTTACCTTGCCCGGCACGGCACATTGGTTTTGTGAGAAGCCGTTGTCGTAGGCAGTCTCAGACGCCAGACGCAAAAAAAAATTTCCACTTTGGTGAAGGTTTCCACGTGGGTCGGCATCAAATAGAGCAAAGGTGCCGCACGCGAAGCGAAAACCGGATTCACAAAACAGTCTCAACAACCATCAACAAAGGAACATGACCATGAATGAATCGAAATCCGCGACCAAAGACCCCATCTGCGGAATGACCGTGGACGAAGCCACCGCGATCCAAGCCGAACGCGATGGCAAGACGTTCTACTTTTGCAGCGAACACTGTCGGCAAAAGTTTCTGTCCTCCCCCGCTGGCGCAAAGCCGGAGGACAAGTCTGGATCCTGCTGTGGATGACAAACGCCAGAAACAATCCGCTCCCGAAGAAGCCGCTGAAACTGGGGCACATCACATCGCGCCCAGACACCGGGCGAATGGCCCGAATCAGCCAGCCAGCAGTGAAGAGATGTTGGACGCGCTCCAGCGGGATGCCTTCAGCTACTTCCTGCATCAGACCAATCCGGCGAACGGCCTGGTGGCCGACAAGTGGATCAACTTCCGGGGGATCCAGGATGTCTTCATGCGCGGCAAGGGCAGCGACTACTTTGAGAACAGGCACGAGCGGTTCGGAGAAATCACTCAGCATGTATAATTCAGTTCGAGCGGGCTGCTGGTTTTCCAAAGCCGTCAACAGAGCCTGAATTCCATGTTGTCCGCTTCCTGTTGTCGAATGCTTCGCCAGAAGTCGATGACAGCGACAATTCCATTCGCGTTCATGATGTACTAATCCGAATCCGGCTCTTCCGGGACTTCAGAAATCAGGCGTTGCATAATTTCCACTTTCAATCCAATGAACAAAACGTTGGCGACATCCAGTTGCTCACGGACGGCACCAGAAGTGCGAATGCGCAGGTCTCCCGATCCGATGCCCAGCAACCAATGGCGAAACAAATCGTCGCGATGCTTTTCCAGAGCCATGCCCTGAGCGTTATAGCTTTGAGAATCGGCACCAAAGAGTGACTTGCGAGTCAACTGGCCAGCAGTGACTTCCCAGTAGCTCAAACGGTCCAAGCCAAACACGGTCAACGACCAGGTCAGAAACATCAACGTCGAGAACCAAAAATAGGCACCCAATGTCAGGTGGACGTTGAGTCGATGAAACCAGGAGAAAACTTCATCCCACCAGCCAAACCACGCAAGCAGGACGCTCGCC
>JBBQSE010000465.1:0-6996 GCA_038214195.1 Planctomycetales bacterium | reverse complement strand
CCAGGCAGTCCTGTACTGAGTCTGATTTCCATCGATGAACTCTGGATTACTGCGTGGGTTGACGAAACTGAAATGTCCCAATTGGCGGCAGGTCAGAAATCCAGAGTGATTTTTCGTTCAGAACCCGCAAAGTCATTTCCTGGAGAAGTTGCTCGACTGGGACGTGAAGCCGATCGGGAAACACGCGAGTTTACTGTCGATGTTCGAGTCCTGGAGTTGCCTGACAACTGGGCAGTCGGACAACGCGCGGAAGTTTACGTTCAGACAGACAGCAAAAAGCAAGTCGCGGTGCTGCCAGCAGATTTACTCATCTGGCGAGACAAGATTCCCGGGGTTTTCATTTCGGCAGATGGATTCGCAAAGTGGACTTCCGTCAAACCGGGTTTAAGGAATCAGGAACTCGTCGAGATCACGGAAGGACTAAGCGTCGGTGACGTCGCGCTGCGTCCCACTGAGGCAGCGAAAAATTCCCTGGACGGCAGAAGGGTCACGATCCGATGATTCTGGCGATCAAAGACATTCAACATAATCTGGGCCGGTTTGTGCTGACTGTGCTTGGAATTGGCATGTTGCTGATGATTGTCATGGGGATGGCCGGGATCTACCGCGGATTGATCGAAGATGCCACGCTGCTGATTGAACGCATTGACGCCAATCTGTGGGTTGTGCAGAAGGATACTCGCGGGCCATTTGCTGAAGTTTCCCGCATTCCCCCATCATTGGTGTATCGAATTCAAGCCGTGCCGGGCGTGCTGACTTCAAGAGAATTTGTGTTTCATACGATCCAGCGTCAGCATGACGGCAAACCGCTGCGAATGGCATTGCTGGGACTGAGCTGGCCACTGGATAAGGGCGAATGGCTGCCACTGACAGCGGGCCGATCGCTGTCACAAAATCACTTCGAAATGATCGTCGACAAGAGTTTGGGATTTCACCTCCACGACCGAATTCCGCTTGGAAAGGAGACGTACGTTGTGGTTGGTCTTACGTCGGGAATGGTCAGCTCTGGTGGCGATGGCATGGCGTTCGTCACAGTTCGGGATTCTCAGGCCATTCAATTCGATACACCAGGCGAAGCCACACGGCTGGAGCGCGCTGCACGCGATCAACGGGGACAGGACAATGAACTCTTCATGAGCCAACCGGGACTGGTAGAACAGCTGTCTCATCCGGCGTCCGACCTGCCTGCGATCGCATCGGCTCCCATCAGTGCGATCGTGGTAAAAACCAGGCCGGGGATCGATGCTCAGGAAGTAGCCTCCATCATTTCGTCGTGGGCCGACATTTCTGTCTTTACAAAAGCCGGGCAGGAAGACCTGCTGCTGCAGGGGATGGTCGACAAAGCCAGACGGCAGTTGGGCATGTTTCGCGTGTTGCTGACAATCATCGCGGCCATCATTATGGCATTGATTCTTTATACTCTGACGCTCGACAAGCTGCATTCGATTGCCCTGCTGAAGCTGATTGGTGCGCCGAACACCGTCATCCTGGGACTCATTCTGCAGCAGGCCGTATTGTTGGGAGCACTGGGATACGGCGTCGCATGGCTGGTCGGTCAGCAATTGTTTCCTCACTTCCCCAGGCGAGTCGTCCTGACAAATGAAGACCTGATTCAGTTGGCCGTGATCGTGATGGCCATTTCGGTACTGTCCAGTTTGCTGGGCATCTGGAAGGCAATCCGAGTTGAGCCCAACAGTGTCTTGATGGGATAACAGACAAATGGTCACTGAACTGGCGATAGAAACTCGCAACCTGACAAAGATCTACGGCAGCGGAAATACCGAAGTCGTGGCCATGCGCGATGCCAGCGTCAGTGTTAAACGCGGCGAGATCATTGCGTTGCTGGGCCCCAGTGGTTCCGGCAAATCGACATTCCTGACGGCCGTCGGATTGATCAACGCCCCAACGAGCGGACAGATTTTGATCAATGGCCGGTTGGTGATGGATGGCCCCGCCCCCAAAGTCAACCTGCGAAGTTATCGTCGTCAACACATTGGTTTTGTTTTCCAGAAATCGAATCTGATTCCGTTCCTGTCGGCGATCGAGAATGTTCAGATCGCGATGGAGTTGAATGGCCTCGGCGCTCGGCAGGCTCGGCGGCGTGCTGCGCAACTCCTGGAGGAACTGGGGGTTGGCGATCGGCTGGATCACAGCACAGCGATGTTATCCGGAGGTCAGCAGCAACGAGTCGCCGTAGCTCGTGCTCTGGCGAATCATCCCAGTGTGATTCTTGCGGATGAGCCGACCGCAGCACTGGACAGTCATCGCGGAAAGCAGGTCATGGAACTCTTCCGCAACGTCGCTCGCGAGCACGGTGCGGGCGTGATCGTCGTCACTCATGACCACCGAACGCTGGAAGTTTTTGATACGATTTATGAAATGGAAGATGGCCTCATTCACCAAATGCAGCCTTCGACGTCCTGAAACCCTGTATGTTTGCTTGTGTTTCCTGCCTTGTAAGCACCCATGCATATAAGTTTCGTCGTTTAACCCGTGGCCGCAGGCCAGGCAGTAGCGGTCGCCAGTTAGTAAAATCCTGGCCTGCGGCCACGGGTTAAACGAGTCATTTGGATGGGCCCGCCGTTGGGACGTTGCGAGTCGACACAAATGATTGCCGTCAGTGCCCGGAATTCACCCATTGCTGTCAATTGAGTCCTGGACGGCTGTCACTTTAGCGGACGATCAGTCCAAGAGTAAAAACCGGATGTAACATGTGTCGCGTTGACCTCTCCGAAAACGCTGTTGCTACCTTTGCCAACATAAGATCTGCCCGCTGCGGAGTACTTATGGCATGTAAAAAAGCCTGTCACATACCGAATTCAGAAAATTCTTTGGCATTTCCAACGTCATTCGCGTACACAACGTGTGTTGGTAATTCCACAACTGCTCTGCGTGCTTCGGAGAATTCGTCCATCAAACGCTGCCTGACATCTCTCAAAGTCCCTGTAGCATTCGTCTTGAGCGTTTTGCTGGCGACTTTCGCGATGACTCAGTCAACATTTGCTTCATGCGGAGATTATCTGCACTCCAGAAATACTGCATCAAGCGACTCTGGTCTGGCCGGACAGAAAAACGCCGCTCCTGTTGACATGTTATTCCAAAACGAGACGCAATCGCCTCGACACGTTCCCTGTCACGGTCCAGAGTGCAAACGTGGTCCGATGCCGTTTGCCCCAGTGATTCCGGTTCGCATTTCGACCGACCACCAGGAACGATGTTTTTTGGAATTGACGGGCTTCCGAACGCGGGACGAATTGTCTTCCGCACTCGTCTTGGAAGATGCTCTGCTGCCTCCCAACGCTCCGAGCCGTCGGATCGACTACCCGCCTGAAGCCTGATGGCTGCCGGTATGTTGGTGCTTGCGCGGTCTGCGGTTGATTACGGCATGAGTTGACTGGTGATGCGTTGTTGAAACCAGTCATTCTTGTTCTGAAGCGATCGATGCCTGTTTAAGGCCGGACCGTGTTTTCAGGTCGCTAAGGTCTGCTGCTGCCACATCGGTTGCGCACATCGTCGAGACTTCTGCTGTTTGCAACACTGCATGTCGCTGCATCGCTTGGCAGGGCGACTCCATTCACCCGGCCACATCAGATGCTTCCACCAGCTATGGCCTGCGCCATTGCGCTGACGCACAATCGACTAAGTCCACGACCATTCTCCAGTCTGCATTTCAACGCATGATGTCATCGTGCGTGATTTGTCGGTGCTGGTGTGGCGGTCGCGAATTCATAAGCTCTGAATTGTTTTTTATACGCCTGTTCTTAATTCTTTCTGTTTTCTGGAGGACCTCCCATGAAACGTCAACTTCGTGGCTTCACGCTTATCGAACTACTTGTGGTGATTGCGATCATTGCCATTCTCATCTCACTACTGTTGCCCGCTGTTCAGCAAGCACGGGAAGCGGCCCGTCGCACACAGTGCAAGAACAATCTCAAGCAGATCGGACTGGCGCTGCACAACTATCACGACACTGCCGGATGCTTCCCGTTCGGTATGGGGGGCAATTCTAATCAGTACTCGCCGCTAAGTCAGATGTTGCCGCAATTGGAACAGGCGAATCTGTACAATCAGATTGATTTTAACCAAAGGTGGAATCATCCCAACAACGATGCCGCTCGTCTGATGGAAATTCCAGCGCTACGCTGCCCGTCAGACTTCCAGAATCCGCAGCCAGCGACCGGAGGAGCGGTCAACTACGTGCCCAACAAGGGCACCAGTGTCGGCTGGCAGGATCCGAATGCCAATGGAGTGATGTTCTTCTTGAGTTCAACACGCTTTCGAGACATTACGGACGGAACCAGCAACACCGCAGCATTCAGTGAACGGATGGTGACCGACGGTTCCAACGGAATTGTTTCGCCGAAATCCGACTCATTCCTGAGTACTGCGAGTCCTTCCACTCCGGACGAAGCTGTTCAGCTTTGCGCCGCCGTTGATATCACAGATCTTGCAAACCAGTTCCCAACTTCCATGGGGGCACCATGGCTTCATTCTAAGAACGGCTACCAGCATATCGGCACGCCAAACTCTCGATCGTGTGGATTCCAACCTGCGTTGAAAGGAAACTTCAACGCGAACAGCCGCCACATCGGAGGCGTCCATTTGCTGTTGTGCGACGGATCCGCACGATTCACCAGCGAGAATATCGATCTAGGTGTCTGGCGGGCCGTAGGGACGCGCGCTGGCGGCGAAGTAATCGGCGAATTCTGAATCACCAAGAAAGATCATTTCGTTCACAACACAACGAACTGAAGAACGCATCACTACATAACTTGATTCTGGTGAAAGAATGTCACATGTTCGAACCGTTTGAAAGATCTGTCACCCGACCGACGATTCGTGGTACCGCCGGATGGCTCGGCAGCGCTGTGTGTCTTCTGCTGACGGGCTGTGGCGGACCGCAACGAGCGGCACCCGTCGATGTTGAGTTGGCACAGGCAACGCTGACACAGGTTCTGGATCATTGGAAAAGTGGCGGCGCGATCGGCGATTTAAGGAAGCAGAATCCGGAGATCATCGTTCAGGAGGCATTGTGGTCCGGTGGGAAAGTTCTGCAGGATTTCCGGTTGACCGGTGACGCACGAGCGGAAGACGCGAACTGGTTCTGCGAGGTCGAACTGTTCTTCGCGACGGAGGGAGACGAACCGACGACGACAAAAACAGTGACTTATGCCGTGGGAACGGACCCTGTTCTGACAGTATTTCATGCCATACTGTAACCGGACCACGCGACTCTTGCATCGGCGGCATCCTGCCGCCGAGAAACACAAAAAAAGCGGTGACAGGATGCCACCGATACAACAATAAAGTTCCAGGGCTTTTTAATAAACGACCATTCATCGTTAAGGAGAATTCTATGCGATTCATCTCTATGTGCTGTGTGGCTGCCGTCATCTCTTTATGTACCGTTGATGCCGAAGCCCAGCGGATGCAGCAAAAGGAAAAGCAGTTTCTGAAAGAAAGTCCGCTGATTGGCGAGCCGCTGCCGGACGTCACGGTCTACTCGCTGGATGGCGAACCGTTTACCACAGCGAATCTCAGAGGACATTACACCGTCCTGACGTTCGGCTGCCTGACCTGACCACCGTTTCTGTGGAATGTCTCCAGTTTGGAGGCAGTTTATCGGGACTACGGTCCCAAAAATGTGAAGTTCTACTTCATCTATAAGACTCTTGCGCACCCGGAGCTTGCCGGAAATTATGTGCAGCCCTTTACGCTTGCTGAACGACTAACTCATGCCCGCCAGGCGGAAAAGCAGTTAGGGGCCACAATTCCGTGGATTGTCGATGCCATAGACAATCGGTTGAAGCATGCGCTGGGTGATCGACCGAATTCGGAGTTTATTATAAATCCGGAAGGAATCATCGTCCGTAAACGAGCATGGAGTCATCCGGCTCAGGTTCGGCGAGATTTGGAAGAGTTGATCGGTCCGGTAGACCACATGACACGGGAAGAAGATGTGCATCTCAGGCTGGAGCTGCCGGTCAGGGTACCTGCTCCGCGAGGCGCGTTGCCACGCCTTAGTCGCCCGGAGATGCAGCCTATTGTCATGGAGCCCGAAATCGAACTCGATGGACCTCCGTTTTTTGCAAAGCTGCGAGCCGAAGCCGATGCCGACCTGATGGAACACGGAACGGGACAGTTGTATCTTGGGTTTCATCTCGATCCTTTCCACAACGGACACTGGAATAATCTGACTCCGCCGTTGTCGTTCACACTGGATGCTGGAGATGCCGTCAAGCTGGATACCACCACTGGCACGGCTCCGAAAGTTGCGGCGGTCAGCGATTCTGATCCGCGCGAGTTTCTGCTGAATGTCAGTTCGTGGCCCGTCGAGGAACCAATTCGACTGACAGTGACGTATTTTGCATGTGTCGGTGAAGAAAGCTGCCATACATTGAAACAGGAATATGTCCTGTTTCGGAAGCATGATCCGGACGGTGGCGGAGCTCGTGGCGAAGGAGCTGGCTATTGGGATCCGAAAGACTTCGCTAAGCGAATGCTGGCAGGTGACTCAGACAAGGATGGCAGAATCGTGAAATCTGAAGCCGCCGGAATTCTTCTCCCTCACTTCGATAAGCTCGACGCAAACAACGACGGCTTTCTGGACCTGAAGGAAATGGAAGTCATTTCAGATTGGCTGAACTCCTACCACCAACCAGCACCTCCGTCACAGCGTTAATCATGAGATAATTCGGTGAGACGGTACCGGTCGCCCAGGACGGAAGCTCTGCAATGAAACAACCTGATGACTCAGGCTGCGGGCCGAGCAGACTGCGTCCAGTTCTTCACGAACAATCATCTCCAGTTCAGCCGGATCTGTGGCCACACGCGCATTAACAACGACATTGGCCGTCTTCGTCTTTGCGGATGAGGCTAATGAGAGTTCCGCGCCGGTTGCATTGCTGACGAGATTTGCGACGGCGTAACTCACATCGCAAAGTCCGATGACTTTGAGATGCGCGGCCTCCGAATTCGAAGACAGCAGGCGTCCGT
>JBBQSE010000464.1:0-7001 GCA_038214195.1 Planctomycetales bacterium | reverse complement strand
CATTAGTTCGTGGGCGCCAGGGCGCTCCCGGCCTTTATCGTCCGTTATAAACCCCGGGCGGCTAGCCCCTTGCCGCACACTTCCCGACCTGAGGACAGGTCGGGCTACGTAGGCAGATCTGTCCTCAGATCTGCATCCCCTCGCCAGCCGAATTATGCAGTTCGCGAAGGCGCTGCCCGCGACAATTATTCGATCGCGATCAGAAAACAGATGAAATCAGGCGGATCGCCCGTCAGAATTCACGTTTGCCAGTTGTTCGCCGTCAACCGATGTCCTGTTGCTTGCTTTCGAGGGCCGTGAAATGTTCGTCCGTTCCAGAGTTCTGAAACCCTGCCTTTGGGCTGTAGTCCCAACGATCCTCGTCGGTTTTTCATTCAGCCAGTGTCACAACGCCTTCGCGGCACCTCAGGATGTCGCGACTCAGCAATCTGCAGACGCTCCGAGCGCAAAGATCGAGATTGCCGATGAGCCAAAATCGATTGATCCAGCGACTCTGATGAACCCACGCCTGGCCGAACCGACCACGATCGAATTTGACGGCGTATCGCTGAAGGAACTCCATCGCTGGCTTCAGGAAGAACAGAAACTCAGCGTCTCGGTCGATGCCGCCTCGATGAAGGAGAAAGGAATTTTGTCGAGCGAACTGGTAACCGACAAACTGAACAACGAACCGCTGTACCTGATTCTGGACCGCCTGAAGTCGCTGGGTATCGGCTGGTATGAAGAGGACGGTGATCTGTTCCTGACGACGACGGACGCCACCCGTCACACAATGATGACCGTATCGTACAACCTTGGCGAACTCCTGGATGCCGGATTTGAAGCGGAACGAGTTCTGGAATGCATTTCTTCCGCCACCGGCAGCACATTGATTGAGAACGGCGACGAAGACGGTTCGGTTGTATTGTTGGGTGATGTCGTGTTCGTCCGACAAACGCAGCATGTGCAGCAGGAAGTTCGCGGACTTCTGGCGGGGCTGAAAAATCCCGCACGCAGAACACTCACGCTTGATCCGCCGCAGCACGCGGCACTTCGCGAAAAGCTCGTCCAGAAGATTTCACTCACACTGGAAGAAGTTCCGCTGAGTGAAGCCATTGAAGAAATCGCCCGCGTCTCCGGCGCTGACATTCGCTTGAACGCTGCGGAACTGAAGAAAGCAGGTGTTCGGGATCGCTCACCGGTCAGCATTGAAATGGTGGATCAGAAACTTAGTATCGTGCTGCAGTCGGCGCTGTCAGAACTTAAGCTGACATGGCTGCTGCAGGATGGAGTGATCTGGGTGGTCGAAAAATCCACCGCAGAATCGGCAGTGCGAACGGCGATCTACGACGTGCGTGATTTGTGCCGCGATAGAGAAGAGTCTGAAGCATTGAAATACGCTCTGATGGAGCAAACCGGGGGATCATGGCAGGACAATGGCGGTGATTACGGAGTCCTGCTGTTCGCTCGCCCCGGAATCCTGATCGTGCGGCATACAGAACAGACGCTCGACAGCGTGCTGCAGTTGCTGGAGAACTACCGCACTGCGTTGCGGCAATCGAAGCCAAGAAAGCAGGCAGGTCCCGACCCGAAGGAAGTGATCACGCACTACTACCGCCTGCCAACGGACATGGCGCAGGATCTGCAGTTGCACCTGGGCGAACTCGTGCGGCCCGAAACATGGAAGTCCGAAAACAGACCGGATGCTCCGGGAACGATTATGATTCTGAAATCCACCTCGGACCTTCGAGATGCCAATGGCCGAACGCCGGTTTCGTCAAAAGGAACCGCGCCGGCTCAGGAGCCGGGGCATATTCTTGTCGTCGATAATTCGGTGCTGATCATTCGGCACATGCGGGAAGTGCATGAAGGAATTGACATGCTTCTGAACAAGCTGACAACTGGAGAACGGCCCATGAATCAGCGAAGTGGCTTCGGTGGAGGCGGTCAGGGTGGGCAGGGCGGATTCGGGGGCGGGTTCTTCAAGATTCGCTGAACAATGTAGTCATCACGCTCCGCCGTGATGAGCATTTCCAACTGGACTCTCTTCGGAAACGCAAGCATCGATTGTTATGCGAACGCTGGCACTTGTGGGCTCGTCACGGGGACCGTGACGGCCACATTGTGTTAAGCACCCATGCAGAAGTTTCATCGTATAACGGCAAGCCGAAGGCGTCAGTATCGTCGAAATTCGCCTACGCCTACGGCTCGCCGTTAAACGAATTATGCTCGGTAACTTGTGCACGGGTGCTTACGTGCTTCAATCCTTTTCTGTCAGACGTTCAGCTACCCAATGTGTCACCGTTTGTGACGCCGGTCCGGTTCTTGTTTCGTCGAACAGACTCGACGCTTCAGTTCGCTGCAGATTGAACTCGATCGTTGGGATTCCTCGGTGGCGGGCGACATCGACCATTCCAGCCGCCGGATAGACAACTCCGCTGGTCCCGATAGCGACAAACAATTCGGCGAGCTGCAACGCCTCATCAATTTCGTCAAGGTAGTACGGGATCTCTCCAAACCAGACGACATCCGGACGCAGCGTTCCTGCGTGACCACATTCCCAGCAGACATCTGCCGGAGACAAATCCGTCATCCAGTGCGATTTCAATTCGCATTCTTCACAACGGATCTGCAGGAGTTCTCCGTGCATGTGCCAGACGTCGCTCGATCCACCACGCTCATGCAGATCATCAACGTTTTGTGTGACAAGCGTCACTGCACCAGGCCACGCCGCCTGAAGTTTCGCGATCGCCTGATGGGCGGCATTCGGCAGGCAACCTTGAATCGCCGCCCGTCGCTGGTTGTAGAATCGATGCACAACCTCCGGATCACGGCGAAACGCAGTTGGAGTGGCGACGTCCTCGACCCGATGCACCTCCCACAATCCTCCGGCATCACGAAACGTGGGAACTCCCGATTCCGCGGATATGCCGGTGCCTGTCAGAATCATGATGTGTTTCATTAGTTTCGTTTTGGCTTTGCCCGAGATCAAACTGTTCGGGATATGGTCACGCGAACAGAATTGGCCTCAGAATCGTCATTCGCTCCAGTTCGTCAGCATTATGCTTCAGGAGATCGTGATTCCAGACTTCTCGACGCTGTTCGTAACACTCGTTCGCGAGAGTTCGTCCGAATTCTTCCCTACGCGGGAATCCATGCCTTGAAAGGTCTTCTGGTTCCGTCCAAAGTCCAATGACGAACACACGATCCGCCACACTGTCCGGAATCACTTCTTTCATCACCTGTCGCCTATCTGCTTGTTCGTCAAAATCAACAAGCAATATCATGAAACGCTGAGTGTACTTCAGCATCTCGTCTGTATGTACGTCCTTGAAGACATTCCGCACTTCAGCCCACCCACCTGCTTCCGCCAAAATCTGAATCGACCGCAGTTGCACACATTCGTGAAGCAGGAATCCATTCGCGATTTGCCGATCAGCGTCATCCTCCGGCAGCACCAAAATATGTGGACGGTACTTGTTGCTGACGCTCATAGCTCGACATCGTTTCTGATCAAAGCATTAACCAAATCCCCCTTGACACTCAGGTCCGCAATTCGACGAACCTGCGTTGGCTCGACGTGGCTGTTTCGAAAAAGCATCAGCGTGTTCTCGTCGGAAAATTGGCGGATGGCCTCGGGATTGTGCGATGTGACAATCAGCTGGCCACCCTTGTTTTGAAAGGCTCGGCGAAGCTCCATCACAAAATGCCCCACCTCCGAGAGAGACAGATAATTATCCGGCTCATCCCAGAAGCACAGTAGCGGTCCATACGCGGCATTTGACGCCAAAACGAGAGCGCAAATGAATAAGCATTTTTCTCCATCGGAGAGCGATGCAAACGGCAAACTTAACGTGGCTGATTCCACTTGATATTGCACCAGCAGGCTGCGTGATTCTTTACCGGTATTCGGATTCTGAATGTCTTCGAAATCTGCCATTACCTGTTTGATGAATTGATCGATCCTCGAATAGGCCGCTGGCGAATGTGCAAGCAGTCCGGAAAACCATTCACCGAAATTTGAGACTTTCCGATCCGGAGTAAGACTGCCGCGTTCTGAATCTCCCGTAATTGCCTCAGGGTATGGCGCCAGAATGAGAACTCGCGCCAGCCATGTCTTAAAGATTCGCAATGGGTCAGATTCATTTTGCTCCTGAATCAACGGCAAGGCGACCAAATGCCAGTCCACAAGAAAACGCGCTTCCCCGGCGGAACTCGTCCGTGCGAGAACAACTTGTGCTTTGTCCCGTGAATAAATATCCAGACCATCGCAAGCAAGTCGCTCTTCTGCGACACGCACTTCTTTGAAGCCGACGGGCAGCTCAAAGGCGATGGTGTATTCATAGGCCTTGCCGCCAAGAGTAACTTCAATCTCGAAGCGGATGGGCACGTCTGATCGACCGCGTGCGAAGTCTCCGGTTGAAACGAGCGACCCAACTCGATTAGTTCCTCGCGCAATGCTTTGCAGCATCTGCAAAGCGAATCCCACAGTGGATTTACCCGCGCCATTTCTGCCAATCAGAAGTGACGATGGCATCAATGCAAGCTGCAATTCAAAATTTTCCAGGCATCTGAAATTATGAATATAGATTCGCTTGATCATCTTTATCCGATGCGATTCGTGGCAGTGTGGTTTCGGCATTCCGCCAGAGGTTTCACTCGTTGGTCAAAACACGCTTCCAACGCCGTAACCGCATCGTAGCAAACGCCAAACCTTGTAGGAATGCAGTGAAATCCGAACAGAGACGACTCCACTCATTCACACGCATGAGGGCGACGGGAATCGGGTACGTCGGGCACAAACCAATCAATGCTGAAACAAGAACTCCTTGCTATTGATCACGGCCCAGGCGACGTCTTCAAGGGCTCGAGTCCGGTCTTCGTTGGATTTGATGTGGTTTTGAGCGGTGGCCTGTTCTGCAGGAAGAGGAGGGCGGCTCAGCGCGGTGAGGTAAAGCAGGTCGATGATCTCGGCGTCGGTCTTGCCGCCGGTGATCCATTGGTGGACGCTGCCTGCGTCGGATCGGAGCTTGTTGTGAACGGTCGGGCCGTTGATCAGCTGCAACGCCTGGGACAGATTACTGTCGGTCGAGCGTTCGCATTCGCATGGCAGTTCACGCTGAGGCTGGCCGAAGACCTGCAGAAACTTGTGTCCTTCCGGCGGGTCAACCAAATCAACGGCCTTCGTGCCGCCGGGCATGCCAGCGAAGTCTTCCTGCTGGCCCGTGACCGCACAAATCGAATCCAGCAACTGCTCCGCAGTTAACATCCGAGTTGTCGCGTGGCTGAAGTAGATTTCGTCGTCGGCGTTGTACTTATTGCGTTGGGAACTGAGTTGATACACACGGCTGTTCATAATCGTGCGAATCAGGTGGCGTTCTGAGAAACCACTCTTCAAAAGTTCCTCGGCAAGATAGGTCAGGAGTTCCGGATTCGACGGCGGATTGGAATCGCGGAAGTCATCCACGGGATCGACAATCCCTTTACCCACGATGTGCCCCCAGATGCGGTTCGACAGCGAACGGGCAAAGAACGAATTGCTGTTGTTTGTCAACCAGTCAGCGAAGACGACTCGACGATCCTGATCGGCCGGAACATCCACATCACCTTCCAGCAGCAATCGGACTTTCATCTGTTTGCCGGTGCGAGGTTGCGTCACTTCGCCGCCCGCTTTGACAAAAATCATTTCATCATCAGGCAGTCCGGTCTCTTTACGGCCCACGCGAGCGAACGCAGCAGCGGTACCGTAGTAATCGTCCTGAGTCCACTTTTCGAACGGATGATTGTGGCACTTGGCACACTGAATGCGAATCCCCAGAAACAACTGAGCGGTAGTTTCGGTCGCATCGATTTCGTCTCGGCTGGCTTTCCAGTATCCAGCGGCGGCGTTCTGCTGAGTGCTTCCGGTCGCAGTGAGCAAGTCGTGGGCGAATTCATTCAGCGGCACGTCGTTTTTGACGACGTCATACAACCAGCGGCGAAACTTGTGGACTCCGCTTTTCGTCAACCGCTTGCTGTTGCAGCGCAGCAGGTCTGACCACTTCAAGGACCAGAAACTCGCGTGATCATCGGTCAGCAGCAGCCGGTCAATCACAGCGGCTCGCTTGTTCGGCGACTCGTCAGCATGGAATTGCTGAGATTCTTCAAGGCTCGGCAGACGACCGGTCAGATCGAGTGTGGCTCGACGCAGGAAATCCGTGTCGCTGCAAAGTTCGGACGGCTGAATCTGCAACTGCCGGAGCTTGTTGAAAACAAGCTGGTCGATCTTCGTGTCTTCCGGCGGATTGGGCCACTGGAAGTCGGGACGTTCGGTCAAAAACGTGAGCTGCGTCGTCGAGACTTTGTCCAGATAGCGAGCCAGAACAGTGACTTCGCCACGACCCTGATGCGAAACGACTCCGGCTGCGGAAATCAGGCCGATGCTTTCGTCGGACGAATCGAACGCCGTCAACGCCGTGATGTCTCGAACAATTCCGTCGCTGAAATATCCATGCACGATCAATTGCTGCCGATCAGCGCCGTCACGGAGGACGCGCGGCGCTGGAAGTAGCTCAATACGGTCGAGAGTGGCTGCTCCTTCGGGATCGATCTTCATTCCTTCGGCGATCCATTGTCGCAGAACAGAATGACTTGGATCGCCGTGACTCAAACGCCGACCGCCGCCGTGCGCGACTTCCATCAGCGGCTTGCGCAGCATCAGGCTCTCATCGGGGTTAAGCACGTTCGTGCGACGATTAAAGTATTCGCCTCGCAGCGTTACCAGGTCTACCGTCGAATCGTAGCCTCGCAGTGACAACCGAAATCCGCCTTTGCCCGAAGGCGAGCCGTGACACGCCCCCATGTTACAGCCGGACTTTGTGAGCGAGGCGAGAATCTCGCTGTTGAAGGAGACGGGGGAAGGCGTTTCGAAATTGGCGACCGTAACTTTGGCGATGGCTTCCTGTCCGCCGCGTGTTACGTGGATCGTCGTCGTGCCGTTGCCTTTGGCTTTGACGATGCCATTTTCGATCACCGCGACGGCC
>JBBQSE010000463.1:0-7012 GCA_038214195.1 Planctomycetales bacterium | reverse complement strand
GAAGGAATCCGACTTGGGACAAGTCGGACTACAACGTAGGCAGATCTGTCCCAGATCTGCATCCTTCAGCATGATCAATGGCAAATGGTTGTCTCGCCGCAGCTTTGGGAATTGGTAATTCCTTTACTGCCGCTCGCCTAACGACGGCTAAATTCAAGTCGCGGAAATGTCGATGGCGGATTCTGTTGGACAATCTTCAAGTGTCTCGGCGGATAAACAACACGGTCCGAGCGAAGACTTTGTGCGGTTGTTTACACAATCTCAACGCGCGCTCTACTTATTTATCCTACCGCTTGTTCAAACAACAGCAGATGCCGAAGAAGTGCTGCAGGAAACAAACGTCGTGATCCTCAGTAAATGGGCTCAATTCGAACCAGGAACAAACTTCCTCGCATGGGGGCGAGCGATCGCACGCCTTGAGGTCTTTCGTTTTCGCAGATCGCGTCATCATCGTATGCATTTGCTCGGTGACGACGTGGTCGAATTACTGGCCGATCGACTTGAAGAGCAACCGGTCGATTTTGAGCAGCGCCGGGATGCGTTGACGGAATGCATCGGCAAATTGCGGGCGCAGGATCAGGAACTGATTCGACGTCGTTACGCGATGGGTTCGACAGGAGACGACGTCGCGGAACAGCTCGGCCGTCCCGCGAATTCAGTGTATCAGTCGTTGGGACGTGTGCGCCGGGTCTTGCTGGAATGTATCCGCCGTCGTCTTGCCATGGGAGGCGTTCAGTGAATAACCCGCAGGAACATTTTCTAACGTTATGCAATCTGTGGTGTGAGCAGCAGTTGACCAATGATAACCTGCTCGAACTGCAATCGTTGCTGCGATCTGATCGTAAGCTTCAATCCATGTTTGTTGAGTTCACGCAGTTGCACGGACAGCTTGCCTGGGATGCTGGCGTCATGGCTGGCTCAAGTCTGAATTCAATTCCTACCGAAGCTGTAGCGTTACAGTGCAAGCCTTCTGTTGTGACATCGCCTTGGTCAAGATTCAGCATTCGTACGGTGATGAGTATCGCGGCATGTCTACTGCTTTCTGGACTGGCGTCTATTCTTTGGCGCCCAGCGGTGCCAGTCAACGTGGCTGGTCCTGATCTGCAGTCCACCACGAAAACAAATTCAACGGTCGAACCTGCGGTGCCAGGCGCAAACGCGGATGCCAAGCCAAACTTAGTGGCTTCAAGTGACACAAATCATCTGGCACCGCTCCCGTTAAACGGCGTGCGATCTGATTCCGTGGCATTGAATTCTCAAAACGACGCTGACGTGCCCTTGCCGCCTGGTGAAACGCATGATCTTTCTAACGGCGTACCACCAGCAGTGGCGATGGATGATGCGGCCGTCATTGGTGAAATAGATCGGCTTGTGGCAGCTGCCTGGGCCGACAACGAGGTCGTGCCAGCACAACAGGCAGACGATTACGAATGGGTTCGCCGTTGTTACCTGACGCTGACCGGGCGGATTCCGACCGTCACTGAAGCGTCCTCGTTTGTAGCCGGCAAGTCTCCGAGGAAACGTTCCGAACTGGTTGATTCCCTGCTGGACGATCCGCGCTATGCTGAAAGGCTTTCGGTCACATGGACCAATCTGCTCATCGGACGCAGCAACGTTGGAAAAGTGGATGAAGGCGCGTTGTATGACTTCCTGCTGCGACAGTTTTCAGCAAATCGCCCGTGGATGGAAACCGTTGGAGATCTCATTGCCGCCGAAGGCCGGAGCGATCAAAACGGAGCCACCAATTTTCTGCTCGCTCATTTGAACGATAAGGCCACACCAGCGACAGCCGTGACCGCACGACTGTTTCTGGGTCAGCAAGTGCAGTGTACTCAGTGCCATGACCATCCATTCGCTAAAGATCGCCACCAGGATGAATTCTGGTCTTTGAATGCTTTTTTCAAACAGGCGGAACGAAAACCCCTGGCTGTGAAGACAGCAGACGGACGAGAGAAGAACGTCCTGGTACTCTCCGATTCCGCCCCTGCGGGAATGACGTTTTACGAAACCCTGCGCGGTCAGGAAAAGGCTGTGCTGCCTGAATTTGATGGCCATGCCATGGCCGCAGACGATTCAGGTTCACGCCGTTCAGAACTTGTACGACTGCTGGCTGCGGACAGCCGCCAGATGGTAGCTAAGGCGATGGTCAATCGATCCTGGGCTCAAGTCTTTGGATACGGGTTTTCAAATCCAATCGACGATTTTGGTGCCCACAACCCGGTCAGTCATCCTGAGCTGGTCAGTCTCCTCACGCAGTCATTTGTTGATTCTGACTACGACGTAAAGCGGCTAATGCGTTGGCTGACGCTGTCGCAATCGTTTCAGCTGTCGAGTGTTCAGTCTGCTTCCTCGCAGGCATTGGATGATCCTGAAGAAGGTGGCACTCCATTATTTTCTCGCGCGTATCCGCGAGCAATGGCACCTGAGCAGGTCTACGACTCTATTCGAATTGCGATCCGATCCGCCGCTGCACAGCCGATCGATTCCTCAATTGGCTCGACGCATCGTCGAGAATGGGTTGAGCAGTTTGTGAGAGCCTATGGGACCGACGAAAATGACGAACAACTGGCCTTTGAGGGAAATATCGCTCAGGCAATGCTGATGATGAATGGTGATGACCTGCAGGCCGCTATTCCCATGACTGCCGCTGAGGTGACAAAGGCGGTCCATAACGGCTCACAGGGCATTGCTGAATCGTTGGATCGCATCGCGATGGCCACGCTGAATCGCGAACCATCCGCCGGAGAGGAAAAGGTTTTCCGCAGTCGTTACCGGGCACTGACTCGTTCCTTGCCTGCTGATCAGGCCATCCGCACCGCTACCGAAGACATGCTTTGGGCTTATCTCAACAGCAGTGAATTTACGTCCGTGCATTAGTCTGCAGGACTTGTGATGTCCGATCAAATCCCATTGTCAGTTGCGATTGATTCACAAGGCGCGGATGAAGCACAAGACAAGGAGAACGGACCTGATCGGCTGCCTCGTGTGCTCGGGCTGTTCCATGCGACCATGATTGTCGTGGGATCAATTATTGGGTCCGGGATTTTCCTCAAAGTCAGCGCTGTTGACAGCGAGTTGCAGGCCTATGGATTCCTCTGCATCATGGGCATGTGGCTGTTTGTTGGGTTGATTACATTGTGTGGTTCACTCGCACTGGCCGAGTTGGGGGCCATGTTTCCGCACGCTGGTGGCCCGTACCTCTACATCCGAGAAGCGTTCGGAAAACTGCCCGCGTTTCTGTGGGGCTGGACCGAGTTCTGGGTGATTCGCACTGGTTCCGTGGGAGCCTTGGCGTGCGCGACGGTGCTTTATCTGAACAAGGTCATCCCGATGACCCCTGTCGGTCAGACCTGCGTGGCACTCATGATCATTGTTGGACTGTCGGCGGTCAACCTTGTCAGCACAAAGGCAGGTGCCGGAGTTCAAAGCGTCGCGACAGTGACGAAAGTCGGATTCCTCGCGGGGTTGATCATACTTCCATTTATCTTTCACGCCGTTGACACCACCAACCTGCAGCCATTCTGGGAAACGCCGAGCGGATCCGATGCCACGTCCAGTTTTCTGAAGGCTCTGGGTATTGCGATGGTCGCGGTGCTGTGGCCGTACGATGGCTGGATCAACCTGGGGCCGGTGGCGGAGGATATCCGTGATCCTCAGCGCAATGTTCCGCGCGCCATGACCATTGGTCTCGGGACTGTCATCATTGCGTATCTCGCGGCCAACTTGTGTTATCACCTTGTCTTGCCAATGAGCCATTTGGCGAAGAGCGGTACAGTCGCGGCCGATGTGTTTCAGGTGATGTTCGGTCCGGTGGGTGCTAAAGTTGCGGCGGTCGGTGTGATGATCTCCACATTCGGCGCGACGAACTCCAATATGATCACGGGGCCGAGAATCTATCTGGCGATCGCCCGCGACGGCCTGGTTCCAGCTTCACTGCAGCGGATTCATCCGCGATTCCTGACGCCCGCCAACACGATCCTGATTCAGGCGGTGTGGACTGTCGTGCTGGTGCTGATGTTTTCCGTGTGGGATCAGAGTTCTCCGGCGATTGTCACGACAGGTTCGCCGATCGTCAGCGCCGACCCCGCAAACTCACCGATTCAAGCCACTGCGACCGTGGAACCACCGCCGGTGACCGCAACGCTGGGTGAACTCCATTCGCAACGAATGAAGAATGCGTTTGATCAGCTGACCAATTCAGTCGTCTGCGCCGGATTGATATTTTACGGCATGGCGGTGGCTGCGGTTTACGTGCTCCGCCGGAAGCGACCGGACATCCCGCGACCGTACAAGACCTGGGGCTATCCGGTCACTCCCGCCTTGTTGCTGCTGGCCTACACCGGAGCGTTTGTGAGTCTGTTACAGGAACAACTGGCACAGACAATGAGCGTGCTGCTGTTGATTGGAGCTGGCGTCGTCTATTTCGCGGTTGCGAGCAAAGTCCAACGCCGACGACGATAGGTTGACGGTTCCTTGGTCCGTGGGCGCGGCGTTAAACCGCCGCGATTGAGCCTTGGCAGGCAACGCCGTGAAGGATTTTTGCCTGTGTTTTCGCTTCAAAGGCCGATCAGTTCCAGGAGTCTGGCGCGAAGGGTTCTGCGATTAGTCGCGGAGCGACGATTGACGAATTGCGATGGCGCGGGCATAAAGTCATTCGTCGCTCCGCGACTTTTCCGTCATCACCTGCCACGTTCCGTGGGTTGAAACCCACGGCTACCGTCGGATGTCGCTCCGCGACTGGGGCAGTGATGGACTTTCGAGTGTACCCTTGGGATCATGAGGGCAAATTGGGCTGGCTTCAACTCAACAGGTCGGCCCCCGCGAAAATCACTGACCAGAGACTCGTGGAGAAATTCTCGGAATCGCAACGCGGCAAGGCGTGGATCCGGCGGTCGTCGGAGCCCATCGAGGTCAACGCAGGAAACGAAATATGGCGAAGAGCATCAGCAAATCCGATAACTCCGATGAAGGCTACGCCGAAGCCCTGCGGCGTATCGAAGTCTGTCGCTGGGAGTGGGGCCAAAACCTCGATTTGAGCGGTTTGAGCCTCACCACGCTGCCGCCGCAGATCGGACAACTCATGGCACTGACGCATCTTTTCCTGCACACCAACCATCTCAGCACACCAACCATCTCAGCACACTACCGCCGGAGATCGGTAACCTCACCACGCTGAGGAGTCTCTACCTCCACGAAAACAAGCTCCACACGCTACCACCGGAGATCGCCCAGCTCACGTCGCTGACGTCGCTCTTCCTCGACTTCAACGAACTCAACACGCTGCCACCGGAGATCGGGCGGTTGGCCCGGTTGGAACGGCTAACTTTGGCAAACAACGCGCTGACGAAGCTGCCGGAAAGTTTGGTAGACCTGCGATCACTCGAAGTGCTGATACTGCACGGTAACAAAGCCCTAGGGTTGCCCATCGAACTGTTGGGACCAAGGTATGTCGAATCACGCGACACAGCTCCACCCGCCGATCCTGAGGCGATCTTAGACTTTTACTTCTCCCGGCAGGCCGAGGGCGAGGAGCCGATGCGGGAAGTTCGACTGCTGTTGGTCGGACGCGGGCGAGTCGGGAAGACATCGCTCTTGAAGGCCTTGCGTGGGGAGTCTGCGGACAAGCAGGAACCCGAGACGCCAGGCATCAACGTGCTGCCGCTGGACCTGAACTGCGCGCATGGAACTGCGACGGGGCATGTGTGGGATTTCGGCGGGTAGGAATTCTTGCACGGCACGCATCAGATTTTTCTCGCCGAACGCTGCGTCTATCTGCTCGTGTTGCAGGGCCGGGAAAGCAATTGGGAATTGGAGACCGACTACTGGCTGCGGTTTATCCAGAGCTTTGGCGGCGACAGTCCGGTGATCGTGGTTCTGACGAAGTACGACGATCATCCCTTTTCGGTCGATCGCTTCCGTCTGCAGGAACTCTGCCCGCAAATCGTTGAGTTCGTCGAGACGGACGCTTTCACGCTACGCGGAATTGAGGAACTGCGTGAGCTGTTGGCGAAGACTGTAAGTAGCATGCGGGACGTGTGGCTGGGCGTGTCGAAGAAGTGGCATCGCGTGAAGCAAAGGCTGACTGAGATGCCGCAGAGTTTTTTGGAATACCGGGACTACCAGACGTTGTGCCAGGAGACTGGCGTGGACGATGCCGGAAAGCAGGACAGCCTGGCGCAGACGCTGCATCGGTTGGGAATCGCGTTGAATTTCCGGGACCATCACCGGCTGCGGACGACCAGCGTGCTGAAGCCGAAATGGGTTACGGAAGCGATCTACGGCTTGATCCGCTTCGTCCAGAAACAGGACTGCCACGGTGTATTGCAGCTTTCATCCATGACGCAGGCGCTCGACCCAGTCGAATATCCAGGATGGTCACGGAGACGCTGGACTGCATCGAGAGCCGGCAAGCACGCGCAGCCGATCGGGAATCGGCACCGCCCCGGATGCGGCTGTTTGTCAGCTACGCCCATGACGACGAGAAGAAAATCCGACCGCTATTGAAGCACCTGACCATCCTTGGCGAGCGCGGCTACATCCAGACCTGGCAGGACACCCAATTGGTGGCTGGCGAGGAATGGAAAGACCGCATCCTGGAAGAACTGGCCAGGGCGGACATCGTGCTGTTGTTCCACTCGATCAACAGCTGTGCTTCAACTTTCATTCAGCAGACCGAGGCACCGGAATCGGTGAAACGCGCGCAGGCCGGGGATAATTCCTGCACACTGATCGTCGTTCCGCTCGACCGAAAGGACTGGGACAAGAACGTCCCGCTGGAGCAGGAATTGAAGAAGTTCCAGACCGCCACCTGGAACGCCAAACCGGTGCTGGAATTTTCACCCCATCGAAAAGGCTGGCAGGAGGTCGAACATTCGATCCGCAAGGCGGTGGAATTGCGGCGAAGAGGAAGCGATGTGAAGTAGCTTGGCGATTTGTCGGGAGGGGGGGGGGGCAGGCGCGCCGGGTGGTGGGGGGCCCCAACGCGGCGGCGGGGGCACGCCCCCCCCCAAGA
>JBBQSE010000462.1:0-7058 GCA_038214195.1 Planctomycetales bacterium | reverse complement strand
TGACAACAGCATGCTGAGTTCAGTCGAATCAATTGTCACGACAGAGTCGCCGTTGCGACCTGTGATCATTTCCAGCGTGCCGGATTCCAGACGTTTGTACCACACCGCAAATCCTGTCGCCTCCCAGTACAAAATCTTGATGCGGTCACGTCGACGATTGATGAACAGAAACAGACTGCCATCATTCGGCTCACGTTGAAACGAAAGCTGTTCATTGTTCTGGAATCGCGGGTGCGTTTCACTTACGATGCACTGGCCCGAGTGATCACGACCACGGACTGGCTGCAGCCCCAGACGAAAGTGGATGCGTTTGAATGGTAGGTGCAGCCTGCCGGGCTGGACTTTCGCCGCAAGGCGAAGCGTGTGCGGGATGAGACCGGGCAAAACAAGCAGCGGTGCCGTGATCTCCGGCGACGTGACTAACGCATGGCAACACCTCTGGTCGCAGGTCGCGGCAAGCCGCGAAGTCCTTTCCGGCAGAAAGGACCTACTGGAATCGAGCTGATGAAACAGGAATCGGCCGATAATTCTACCGCCGTCACATGGGCGGCCAATGTGAGTTCCACTCGCACATTGGACTTAAATTCCCGTGCCGACAGCACACTTCAATCGATTTCGAGAGCTCAGGGCACCAGCGGCACAACACCATTGTTTCGATGTACTCGCTGACGCGGGAGAACGCGAAGAACGAAGGCCGGATAGCGTCGATCGTGCAAAACGGTCTGTTCATCGGCACCACAGCGACGAGCGTACGGTGTCAGCAGCACCATGCACTTGACAAAGAAGTTCAGCAATTCCTCCCTTGACACCGTACCACCGGCACTCGAAACTCTGCCTCCTTCTTGGCCGGATCCTGGGCAGGTTCGGGGCTGCAGTTTTAGCATTCAAGACTGATCTCAGTTCGAAATCGAATCGAAAACGCAACGCGAATGCGCATTTGATTCAGTTGGACAGGAAACTACGGCGTTGATGACCGGATATTCCGATAACTCAGTTTTGACTAGCCTTTCCATTGACCAATGCGATTTTTTTACGTGAATTGAGTCGGACCGTTTCTCACAATTCAATGACTGCAAATTAGCGGCGTTCCGGAGGACAACGGAGTGTGCTGCGATCGCAAATCGGGCGAACGATTCGCCCACGGACCTGCAACCTGTCTGGCTGAGAAAACACGGATTCATGAATATTTCTAGACGACACGATCGCCCGTTTGTTCTGCTCACTGGGAGTACTGGGCTCGTTGGCGGCCTGGTTCTTGCCAAATTGCTGAGCTGTGGCATTCCGGTTGCTGTCCTGGTGAGAGGAAATCGTCGGCAATCTGCGACTGAGCGGGTGGAATCGCTGATGCGACACCTGGAGGCGCGATTTGATCGCCTGTTCGTGCGACCAGTAGTGCTCTCCGGTGAGCTATGTGCGTCAGGTTTAGGTCTTTCGGAGACTGATCAGTGCTGGCTGACGGCGAATTGCGGCAGCGTGATTCATTCTGCAGCCAGTCTGTCGTTTCGTCCGGCAATTGAACACCCCGACCACGAGCCCTATCGAACGAACCTGGAAGGGACGCGTCATCTCCTGGAAGTCGCGACACGAGCTGGAATTTCGGAATGGCATTTTGTCTCGACAGCCTACGTTTCCGGGCTGCGTACTGGCCGGGTCATGGAATCTGAATGCGATGTCGGGCAGGAATTTGCCAACGACTACGAACGCAGCAAGGCGCTGTCCGAGGATCAATTACGACAATCTGGCGCGCTGCGGTCGCTGACTGTCTACCGACCGTCGATTGTGATTGATCTGCATCCCACGGCGAGCATTAAGTCAGATCAGTCGATCAACACGGCATTTTCGATGTTTCAAGCGCTGAGCCAGCGATTTGGTGTGCCCGAACGAGGCGAGTGGACTCGTCTGCTGGGCTTTGCCGGTGACGAACGTAAGAACATCGTCACAGTCGATTGGGTGGCCGGGATGATCGTCGAGATTTATCGTCGTCCATCTCTTCACGGTGAGACGTACCACCTGACCAGCCCAAGTGGAACATCTGCGACGGATCTAGACGACAGTTTTCGAGCGACAGTCGAATACAGCGGCGTAAAGTTTCCGGATCGACGGGTGGAAGCGATGGCTGAATTCGAAGGACAGGCAGCGCCGTTCGTCGAGGCGTTCAAACCATACTTTCGCGATGACCCGCAGTTTGGCCGAACCAATGTCACTTGGGCGATGCAGGTTTGTGATGCGACGGATGTGCCTGTCCTGACGGTCGAGATGTTGCGTGATTTCTGTCTTCGGCAAAGTAAACCCGTTCTTCCAAAGCTGTCCCCTCCCGTTCAAAAGTCAGCATGGCAATTGTTCGTCGAATCATCTCAAACGCGGGCGACCTACCCGGTGGACTCAGTTTCAAGCGGTGTGCTGACGAACGATTATACGGACACAGGTAAAAGTCCGGTAGGCCTGGAACTTTGCGGTCCCGGTGGAGGTCAGTGGCTCATTGAAGATCGAGCGGATGGCGTAGTGGCGTACTCCGCGGCAGCGCGGCAGACTGCTGTTCGCTGGATTGCTGCTGCGGAAACATTTGATCGAATTGTCGATGGCGAAACATCGCTGCGAGCCGCGCTGGATTCCGGACGGATTTTGATCGAATTCGATCGCGAGCCCATTGGGGTTAAGCCGCCAGACGAAACTGGGATTTCCATGTGGATCGAAAGATTTGATCGCCTGATCGCCGCAGTCCGGCGTCACGGCGTTGCTCGACGCAGACAATTTTCGGAGGCCGTTCATGTCAGTTGATGCGAACTCTCCGATTGTCATTGTTGGCATGGCCTGTCGAGTGCCCGGCGCAGACGGTGTCAATGATTTTGCGGACCTGCTTTACGCTGGCCGCACGGGTTATAGCGAACTGCCGCCAGATCGCTGCGACCAATCACTCTACTTCGACCCCCTGAAAGGTAAGGTTGGAAAGTCATATACGACGATTGGCGGGACTGTCCCCGAACGACCGCACGATCGCCAATTGTGTCCGTTGTCGTCAGACGCCGAAGCTCTGTTTGATGCCACCCATCGGCAGTTCGCCGAAGTAGCGGCCTCTGCATGGCGAAACGCCGAACTTTTCCCGCAGGACAAGCGTTTGAAACAGACGGGAGTGTACGTCGGACATTCGGGAGGAACCAAATCCGGCGGCGCGTTGAGTCTCGGGACGCAGATCGAGGAAGCACTCTCTTTTATCGACGAAATTGACGTCTTTCGTCAACTGCCGAAAACCGCGCAGAGAGAAATTGTCGCGGACGTCGCCCAGGCGATTCGACGCGATCGGCCTTCGCGAAAGCCCGGTGCGCTGCCGATGTTCCATGCCTATCAGGCTGCCGCTTTGTCCGCGAACGTCCTCGGACTGACAGGTCCCAGAACCGTCATTGACGCGGCATGTGCCTCATCGCTGGTAGCGTTGGCTCAGGCGATTCTTGCAATTCGCGCCGGTCGTATTGACAGCGCGCTTGTGGGCGGCGCGACTTATAACAACATTGATAATCTGATTCTGTTTTCACATTCTCAGGCATGCACCGCAACCGACTCGCGGCCGTTCGATGACCATGCCAGTGGCCTGGTAAGTTCGGAAGGATACGCTGCGATTGTTGTCATGACTCAGGAGCAGGCAGTCCGACTCGACCTGCCCATTCTTGGTGTGATTTGCGGGATCGGAATGGCGTCCGATGGCAAGGGCCGCAGCTTGTGGGCACCGCGCATGGAAGGCCAGGTCTTGGCGCTTCAGCGGGCGTATTCTGAGGCAGGATTGCTTGACATTGACTACCTCGAAGCCCACGCGACCAGTACTCAGCTGGGTGATGCGACAGAATTGGAAACTCTGCGGAAACTGGCTGCTCAGAGCCCGATCTTTTCATCGTCCGATGCAGATCAGGATCGACTGCTGCTCGGCAGTGTGAAGTCCAACATCGGCCACACGCTGGAGGCTGCGGGACTGATCGGACTGCTGAAAGTACTGATCGCGATGCAACGCAGGCAGATTCCTCCTTCACTGCGATTCGAGCAACCTAATCGCAACTACGAATGGACCACAGCACCGGTGCGAGTTGTCTCGCGCACCGAGCCGTGGCCGGAAAAAGCGATCTCTCGCAGATCGCGGCGCGGGGCGGTGAGCGCGTTTGGAATTGGCGGGCTGAATGCGCATTTGGTGGTCGAGGAATGGGGGAAGATGTCACCGAACGGCGCAGATTCCCGCAGTGAATTGTCACGAACTGCTGCCGTCTCTTCGCCTCCCAATGAGCCAATTGCGATCGTCGGTCGCGGGATCGTTGTTGCCGGTGCCTCGAACGTGACAGAGTTCAAAGCGGTTCTCGAATCAACTCAGTCAATGCTGAGTGACGCGCCGCAAAATCGATGGCGGAACCGAGCGGGTGTGTCCGCCGATCGAGCCGCGCAGACGCACCGATCGCCGCATTGCCACGGTGGATTCATCACGAACTTTACTTTCGATGGCGGACGATACGCGATACCCCCAAAGCAGGTACAACAGGCGAATCCTGTCCAGCTGATGCTGATCGATGCAGTGGCGCAGGCATTGCGGGATGTTAATGGTCTCGAACCCGAAGTCTCAGCGTCGGAAACCGGCATACCGGGACGCCGAAAGCCGGAACTGCCATGGCCGGTGGATCGACAACGTATCGGTGTGGTCATTGGTGCGATTTTTGGAGGTGAATTTGGCGACCAGTTGCAGGTCGGGATGAGACTACCAGAGATCTGCGGGAAAATCATGTCCGCGATGGAGCAGCGGGGTGCCGCCCCTCAAGTCGCTCGGCAGGTGGCGGATGAGTTTCGGCAGACGGTTCTCAAGAATCGCCCCGCCCTGCTTGATGAAACAGGCAGCTTCACTGCCAGCACTCTGGCTTCGCGCATTGCCAAGACCTTCGACCTGATGGGAGGTGCTTGTGCCCTGGACACGGACGACACGTCCGGCCTCTCAGCGCTGGCGACTGCGGCAGATCAGCTGCGATCCGGGGCCTGTGATATGGTTGTCTGCGGTTCGGCTCAGCGTTCGATGAGCCTGGCTGCGTTCGAGTCACTCGATCTGAACGGGCGGCTGGTCCGATCCGGTCGCCCGGAAGATGTTCCGGACGACTGTCTGCAGATTCTGCCCGGCGAAGGGGTCGTGACATTAATGCTTTGCCGACTGTCGGATGCCCGGCGACTGAATCTACCAATCCACGGAATTCTGGGCGATGTCGTGCAGTGCCTTGAAGTTTCCGGACAACCTTTCGATGCTGCCCGGCACTCTGAATCCGTGTCGATTGGCAATGCCACCGTGCTGACCGCTCCGGATGCCGAGATCGTGCGGAAGATTGGATACCTTGCCGGAAGTCATTCGCTTGTGCGGATCACAGCGGAAACGCTCCAAAATTCTTCGATTCACACTCGAGATTTGCCAAATTCCTTTGCAATTGCGGCTCGCACCAGCGACGGTGTTGTGTTGCGAACGTCACTTTCGATTCCACTGTCCAAAACCGTTGCCCCGCAACCGATTCCTCCGCAGCAACCATCAAGATCCATTCCACCATTGAGCAAGCAGCTATCACCGGCTATGACGAATCTGTCGATAAATTCCGGCGGCCCTGTGCGAAGTCTTCGAATTGCGGCAACTTCGGGTGGCTCACTGCTGCACTTGCTGCGGGATTTGACGAGTCGTCTTGAGCAGCTTCCCGCAGTCCCGCCCGTGATTCGAGAACAAGAGCGTTCCGGATTGCCGCCGTTTCAGTTTACTTCGGATGACCAATTCCGCGCGATGATTTTGTCGACATCAACGGAGCAGCTGCGAAAGCGGCTGGAAGTCGCGATCAAGGCGGTAGAGGCGGGCAGTTTCCGCACGCTGCTCGATCGGGAACGTGTTGTCCTGTGGCAGACCATGGAAGATGTGCCTCGAGTGGCCTGGCTCTTCCCAGGTCAGGGATCGCATTATCCAGAGATGCCTGCAGTGCTGTCGGAGAATGCCGTCGCACGGCAGACGTTGGCGGATGTCGATCATCTGTACGAGGCGAGCAGCCTGCCGCGATTGAGTACTGCATTTGACAACTCAGCCATCAAACCTGGCGCGGACGTGTGGTGGGCTCAGGCCTGGGTGCTGGGAGTCTCCGCTTCATTGATTGCGGCTCTCAAGGCCGAAGGGTTAAGACCGGACGCCGTGTTGGGCCACAGCTTTGGAGAATTCACCGCTTCTCTGGCGGCAAAGGTGACAACACTGCCGCAGTCGATCGAACTGGCGAAGCACCGAGCCAATGCGGTTATGTCGCACATGCGAACTCCGGGCGGGCTGCTTTCCATCCGCGCCGCGGTACATGAAGTTGATTCGATCCTGAAGTCTGCGGCGCTGACGGTTTACGTCACTCATCTCAATTCGACCAGGCAGACGGTCGTCGCTGGCAGTCGTGACGGAATTATCGCTGCGAAAGCGCTGCTGGACCGACATGGATTCGCATCGATGTCAATCTCGGTGCCCGCGCCGTTTCATACGCCGCTGATGACCGATGCGGAAGTTGCGTTCGCACGGATGTCAACCGGTGTTCCCATGCGTTCACCAACCTGCGGATTTCTGTCAGCAACCAGCGTCCAGTACCTGGCGGAGCCTTCAGAGATCCGCAACAGCCTTGTTCGGCAATTGACGCAGCCTGTGATGTACCTGCCGTCGATTCAGCGGATGCTGGGCGAAGGTTTCCGAGTCCTTTTGGAAGTCGGTCCAAACGATATCCTCACACGGATGAATCGGGATATTGTCGATTCACAAGCGTTGTGCCTGAGTCTGGATGTTCCCGGCCAGCCCTATGCGGAACGCCTGCAGTTGATCAAAGCGGTGCTGGAATGTGCCGCGAACGTCAACACCGTGGCGGTGCAAAATGTGGCACCAATTTCAGTTGGCGGACCAGGGTCGCAGGTGCCGGTGCGTGATACAGCGTCTGGTCACGCCTCTGAATCCGTTTTTGATGTCACTCGATCCAGTCGCGGTGGGCGTCAAATTCCTACAGTGCCCGCGTCATCGCCTGAAGTGCGGTCGCAACCTGCGAATCCTG
>JBBQSE010000461.1:0-7063 GCA_038214195.1 Planctomycetales bacterium | reverse complement strand
AGCCGGACAAATGGAAACGCAACACGCCGCATCTGCCAGCACCATACGCTATGCAACTTGCTCTCGAACATGTGACGCTTGCAGAATCGCTGAAAGCACACGGTTATACGACCTTCTTTGGCGGCAAATGGCACCTCGGCGGCGAAGGATTCTTGCCGGAAGATCAGGGATTCGACATCAATATGGGTGGCCTGGAACGCGGTGGTCCGTACGGCGGCAAGAAATATTTTTCTCCGTACGGCAATCCAAAACTGCCCGATGGTCCTGATGGCGAACACTTGCCCGATCGGCTGGCGACGGAGGCCTCAAAATTCATCGATGCGAATCGCGACAAACCTTTCTTCGTTTACTTGCCGTTCTATTCCGTTCATACGCCGCTGATGGCGCGCCCGGATCTGGTGAAGAAATATGAACAGAAACGAGCCACTCTCGAACAGAAAGACGTCTTCGGTGATGAACCACCCCGCAAGGTGCGGATGTCACAGGACCATGCCGTCTACGCGGGCATGGTGGAGGCGATGGACCAGGCTGTCGGCAAAGTTATGGCAAAGCTGGATGAACTCAAACTGGCCGACGACACCCTTGTCATTATGACGAGCGACAACGGTGGCCTGTCAACAAGTGAAGGTTCACCAACTTCAAACCTGCCGCTGCGGGCGGGCAAAGGCTGGATGTATGAGGGCGGCACTCGAGTGTGTCTCATCATGCGATTGCCGGGCGTTATCTCCGCCGGAGTCGTCAACGAATCGCACGTCATCAGCCCCGACTACTTTCCCACGATTCTGGATGCCGCCGGATTGCCACTGGAACCGGATCATCACAAGGATGGCGTGAGTCATCTGGCATCGCTGAAATCTGGTCAGCCATCGCCTTCGCGTCCAATCTTCTGGCACTATCCCCATTATGGCAATCAGGGCGGCGCGCCAGGTGCCGCTGTTCGCGAGGGTGACTGGAAACTGATAGAATGGCTCGACAGCGGCACGGTGGAACTGTTCAATCTCGCACTGGATCCCGGAGAAGCAAAGAACGTGGCGGCGGAAGAAACACAGCGAGTCAAAACTCTCCAGCAGACGCTGCATCATTGGCAGGCGGAAGTGGGCGCGATATCTTCATCAGTGAATCCTAACTTCGATGCGTCGAAGCCCAATGGTCGAGGTTGAGACGTTGCTGACATTCCTCTCGAATTCAATTGACCTGTCCGACATCGCTGACATCCTGATTGTCAGCGTGTGTTTGTATCCCATCCTCCGCTGGCTGCAGACAACGTCGTTACGTGGTCCTGCTGTGGGGACGGCTCTCGGCGCTCTGATTTATGCAGTCGCGTCTCAGTTTGACCTGCATTTGACGGCGGTCCTGCTGCAATTCGTGTTCACAATTGCCGCTGTCGTTGCGGTAGTTGTGTTTCAGGAAGACATCCGCCGGGCAGTCGCGATGACACGCATCACTCGCCGCTGGTGGGGAAGGGGTCAAACATCCGCGAGACAGTCCGAAATTGACACAATTGTCACCAGTGTCTACAACCTTGCGGGACGCGGACAGGGAGCGTTGATTGTTCTTCCCGGCGTTGAACCGCTGGCATTGCACATTGATGGTGGTGTGGAACTGCAGGGACGACTGAGTTCCGCTCTGCTCGACAGCCTCTTCGATCCTCATTCGGACGGTCACGATGGAGCGGTGATTATTCGCGACGGGGTTGTCACACATTTCGCGGCCCATCTGCCGCTTTCAGAAGACCTGCGGAAGTCGGCGCAGCTTGGTACGCGCCATCGCTCCGGTCTGGGGCTCTCAGAGCGAGCCGACGCGCTGGTCATTATTGTTTCTGAAGAACGTCGCCAGGTAAGTATTGCGCGGCACGGTGAACTGCAGCGCAACGTCGCGCGGAGTCAGCTGACTGAGTCGATTCAGGCACATCTTGGTGCATTCACGACGGACACCGCTCGAAGCCGCAATGCCAGATTCTGGTCATTTCTATTCCGGCATTCACGATCCAAATTGCTGGCGGTCATGATCGCCTTTTTGGGATGGCTGATGATTGCGTCGGACCGTGACGTGGTGCAGCGGGTCTTTGTACTTCCAATCGTGTACCGAAATGTTCCTCAGGATCTCACTCTTCCGGAATCGATCCCAACCGAAGCCCGGGTCACGTTTTCCGCCAGTGAACGCGCGTTTCAATTTGTCGCGCCCAGCGCTTTAAAAGTGTCCGTGGATCTCAAGGAGGCCTCGACCGGCAAGGATGTCTTCACTTTGACGGAATCCAACGTTCGGCACCCGTCGTCTTTGACCGTCTACCGGATCGAGCCACGCACAATCCAGCTGCAGAATCGCTAGGCAACTCGAAATGTCCGCAGACGAATCGAAACGACAGTGGATCCCGATCTCATTCAGCGCCAGCAATGTCCTGCAGCTGCTGGCAGGCATGGCATGTTTCCTGGCGGCATATGTGCTTCCCGCCAATTATCCTGAGCTGGATGGTCCGCCAAAATACTTACTACTCGTGCTCGGCGGTGGATTTCTGGCCATCATGGTTTTGTCCATGCTGCTGCGTCCGTGGCTGACTGTGATCGCTCAGAAGGTCGGTATTCGATCACGGATGCTATTACCGAGGGAAGGACTGGTCTACCTTGGCATCATGCTTGTCATCGCGGTCGCGGCGCTGACAGGAGGGAATCCGGATACGGGCAACATGCTGCTCCTGATCTTTGGCATGATGGCCGGTCCGTTTGTGTTCAATGGCTGGGTCGTAATCGCCATGCTGTCTCGTGTGAATGTGACGCGACATCTGCCAGGCGTCGTATCCGCCGGGACGTTCTTTTCGGTGGAAGTCCGGATGAAGAACGAAAAGCGATTGCTGTCATCGCGTCTGGTCGAAGTTTGTGACGTGATTCAGGGGCAGCGGACGCGGAGCGAGGGTCGAGTGATCTTTGTTCGCGTAGCCCCTGGTGAGCAGCGATCGTCGCATTATGACGTTTGCATTTCGCGTCGCGGGCTTTATCACTTTGGACCATTGCGACTAAGCAGCCGCTTTCCTTTGGGAATTGGAGAACGTGGCCACACCGTTTCCACAAGCAGTGAAGTCGTCGTGCATCCGAAGGTCGGTCGCCTGCTGCCTGCATGGAAACGCCGCGAGCGGGAACTGGCCGAATCGGCGAGCCGCGCGAATTCAAAACAGGGTTTTTTCGACGACGAATTCCACAGTATTCGCGAATACCGTTCCGGCGACAATCCGCGGGCCATCCACTGGCGCACTTCAGCGCGGCACGGCCACATCATGGTCAAAGAGCATGAACAGCATCGAGAAGCGGATTTGATCGTGCTGCTGGATTTGTTTTCCTCACCCGAGTTTCCGGAAACATTACAGGAGCGGGCGATTAGTCTGGCCGCCACAATTTGCGTCGAGCAAACTCGCCAGTCGTCGGCTGGACTCTACCGCCTGATGGTGGCGGGGAAAGAATTGCGAAACGCCGAGTGTGCCGGGTCCGGACGTTTCCGTGATGCGGCATTGCGGGAACTGGCGGTTTGCGAATCGTCGCCGAAGGCGCAACTCGCGACCATGCTGTTGACGCTGTGTCAGAGTCAGCTGGCTCCAAACTGCCGATTTGTCCTGATCACACCTCGTCCTGAAGCAGCACGGCTGCTGGCAGATTCAATCGCTCAGGAAAACCTCCGCAATGAGCAGCAGTTCATTCGGCGGCTGATGATTGTGACGGCGGACGAACCGAACCTGAACGCCACGCTGGCGATGGACGAGGACGCAGGAAACGCAGGTCAACAGTTTGCCGCGACGCGTGGCGAATTAAAAGTCAATGACAGAACCAGAACCGAACCGGCCGACGCTCGTCCGTCGGAATCCTTCTTAAAAGGCGGCGACGTCCATGTCATAAACACGAGCGACCGTAAACTGCAGACCGCGTTCTATCGCTCCATGACACTGACGACGGCACTGGCAGGTTTGGTGCTGTGTCGCAGCGAAGGGAGTTTTGTTCCTTCAGGACTGACGCCTTTTTTCGCGGTGCTGGCATGGACTCTGGTTGATCATCTCAAATGGATTCGGCTGCCTGTCTGGTTCATCAATCTCTGTGGCCTGGCCGCATTGGGAATGGCCGCCGCAGAATTCAATCAGAGTGCGGGTGTGGGAAAACTTGGTGCGGGCGCACACATGCTGGTTTATCTCACCTGGATTGTCCTGATGATGCAGAAGGGGCATCGACAGTACTGGTGGCTGCTGGCACTGACACTGCTGCAGATGGCGGTCGCAGCCGTTCTGCAGACTGGGATTTTCTTTGGCGGATCCATGCTGATGATGATGGCGCTGCTGCTGTGGACTCTGTCGGTCTTTTCAGTGTATCGCGTGATGGATCAACACCTGGGGCTGCGAACAGACCTGAATGCCGCCAGCGATCCGGTACCGAAACGTTCAGGATCGAGAAAGGCTCAACTCAGCAGAAAGGAATCTGTGGTACGCGTTCGGCATGGGTTGCAGCGAGATTCTACTGAGGCATGGGTCGGCTGGCGATTTCGCGGTATGGTCGGTGGATCTTTCCTTGTGTCGCTGGTTCTGGCGGTGTTTGTATTTGCAGCGTTTCCCCGTGTCTGGGTTCGAGCGGCGATCGATTCTTCGGCAAATGGCGAAGGTGGCGGCCTGGGATCGCAGAGCGGATTTAGCGAAACCGTCACACTGGGACAGCTTGGTCGAATCATGCTCGGCCAGAAACGCGTACTGGCGTTTTCCGTAACCAATCTCAACACCCGGAAGTCAGTTTCTGCAGACCTGTTTGCGGAAGCAATGGACATGGATGAGGTTCGATTTCGCGGCACAGCGTTTGGACTCTATCGCAGCGGTCAGTGGCAGCCAGGATTTCCGGAGCGGACTGCGCGATGCATGGTGTCGGCTGCGGATCCAGTCCGAGGCCATAGCGGTTTTGTGCCCGAGTTTCGGGTTGAGACGACTCAGGATCCTCCAATCGGGACGTTTGTCTTCGCGCCATTTCCGGTGTTAAGCCTGAACGCGGCGGGAAATATGGACATTCAGCAGCGTCTCGATACCGGGTCCTACGTCTGGACCGGAGACACTTCGTCCTCCCAGCCGCGAACAATTATTTTTGAATGTCCTCGTGTCGATCAGGCGGCCAATTTTGTCCCCACCTTCGATGCCTGGACCATTCCACGCGATGCGACGCCGGAAATGGTGATCGACCAGATGGAGACGTCGCGTCGCAGAGCCCGCCGACTTTATTTGACGCCCAGCCTCGCGAACGATCTGCCGCGACTGCATGAACTGGCTGTCGCACTGAGCAGGAAAGAGGGGCGTCTCCTTACGGAGGTTGAGCGAGTCCGCGCTATCATTGAATATCTGGACGAAGATCATGGTTTCGTCTATTCAACGAATCAGACGCGACAGGACCGGACAATCGATCCGGTGGAAGACTTTCTGTTCAACACGAGGTCCGGACACTGCGAGTACTATGCGTCCGCCTGCACGCTGCTGCTGCAGTCAGCGCAGGTTCCGGCGCGACTGGTCAACGGATATTACGGAAGTGATGTCAATTCCATGACTGGCAAGAACGAAGTTCGACAGAAACATGCTCATGCCTGGGTGGAGGCGTACGTCAATGGTCGCTGGCAGACGGTGGAACCCACCCCGGCCGCTCCGCGGCATGCGACGATGTCCGGCAGAGATTCCGTGTCTCTGGTGCAGAACCTGCAGACGGCGATTTCAGATTTGTGGAACGATGGTGTTCATAACATGTCGGCGGAGCGTCAAAAGGAATTCTTCGCGCCCGTGATTTCCACTTCGAAATCGATGTTCGACAGGATCCGTCAGCAGGGAATCCTCAACACCGCCTGGTTCGGAATTCAGTCGTTTCTGAAATCACCGGAAGCGTGGTTCAGCTGGCGTGGTGGATTCCTGACGTTCTTGATGCTGTTGGTCTCCGGGCTGATTTTTCGACTGCATCCTCTGGCGCGCCTGCGAAGGTCCGTGTCCGCGCTGCTGGGTCGGTTTTCTGAAAAGCAGCGGGCCGGACGGTCAGTCATTCGGTTCTACGCACGGTTTTGCGCGTTGTGTGAGCAGCACGGGCTGCGACTTCCGGCGTCAAACAGCGCGCTGGAAAATGGACAGACCGCTGTGGTTTGCTTTGCACAGCAGCTGCAATCGGAAGAACTTCGCCATCTGCCGATTCGAATTGCGAAGGCATTCAACGCCGTGCGATTTGGAAAGGTTGCTTTGACGGATGAACAGGCTGCCAGCATCGGCAAAGACCTGACACAGTTTGCTCACGTGCTGTCGAATCGCAGGAATATTGCGGCTCCGGCGCGTTAAAGTCCGATGAGGAAATCCTGTCATGCAGTATAAGTACCCCTAAATCAATGACCGACTTCTGCCCAGCCTGTAAACACGCGGTCGCGAACGACGCCGGAAGCTGCCCCCGTTGCGGCAGTGTGATTGTCAGGGAGACTGGCGGAGTGCATCGTGATACGCTGATTCTGGGGCCGGGCGGTACGTGTCCGCCAGACTTGTCCACTGACATTGAACTTGATCAGTTGCTGCTTCCGGGCCAGGTGCTGAACATCTACCAGTGTGAAAAGCTGCTCGGTCGCGGCGGGATGGGCGTGGTGTATCTCGCCCGCAATACAAGTCTGCAGCGATTGTGCGCTCTGAAACTGTTGTCGCCGCGAAAGGCGCAAATCGAGATCGACTACATTGCGCGTTTCGAAAATGAAGGGCGAGCCGCCGCAGCGCTGGTGCATCCAAATATTGTGACGACACATGCCATTGGACGCGTTGAAGATTTTCATTTCCTTGAAATGGAATACGTCGCCGGAAACGCTTTGCAGCACGAGATCGACGCACATGGAGCCATTGGTCCGATCCGATCCACAGTAATGGCAGTGGGGATTGCTTCGGGGCTTGCCATGGCCCATCGCCTGGGAATCATCCATCGTGATTTGAAGCCGGACAATGTTTTGGTGACACCTGGCGGCGTCCCCAAGATTGTCGATTTCGGCCTTGCAAAACGGATCGATGGCGCGGATGCGTCCGGACAGGGTCTGGCGGGAACTCCTT
>JBBQSE010000460.1:0-7073 GCA_038214195.1 Planctomycetales bacterium | reverse complement strand
TTGAGGCTGATTCACATAAGCACGCCATATTCGCGGTCAGCCAGTGAAATAAGTGCGAGAGCTCTGAACCAGACACGTACCGGATCACAAGGCTGTTTCAGAAATAAGCGGTCGGGCGTGCAGAGGTGAGAACTTCTGAATGAACGCTATCCTGGATGCCGGATCGGTTCTGGTTGACAATGGCGCGGCAGCCCCTGAAACTGGACACCCTTGGGCCAGAGGTTGCCCACATATCAGTAATTCCTGCAGTGAGATTTGAGGGGCTCATTCGATGTCTGATGCCGATCTGTTCAACGCTGCGATTGCTCAAGAATCAGCGGACGACAGGCGAGGAGTCTTGCGAAAGGCCTGCGGACCGGATCAAAAGCGTCTGGAGCGACTGCTGGTGCAACTGGCTGCATGGGAGTGTTCGGATAGGCCTGCGGAAGAGGCTCCGGAACTTGCGGGAACTGTGATTCGGTCAGGAGGACTTCACAGAGAAGCCACAGGATCAGGCGAATGCGAAGTGGCTACCGAGTGCGACGACATCACAGGAAGTGACGAGACGGCAGCGACTGTGATTCCGACGGTTTGGCAGATGTCGATCACTGGACAGTTGCCTGAGATGACGATTCGCTGCGCGGTCGATGCAATCGCAGCCGCGACAACGGAATCGCTGGTCGTCGGTGAACGCAATCTTGTCAATCAACATGCATCCGATGCTGTTCGGCAGTCGGCTGATTACGAGTTGCTCGACATTATCGGCACGGGTGGAATGGGCGTCGTGTATGCGGCTCGACAAGCGTCGCTTGGGCGTGTCGTCGCCGTCAAGATGCTGAAGACGGAGTCTGATGCCGAAGATCGCGAACACACGAAGTTTCTGCAGGAAGCCGCCATCACAGGAGATTTGCAGCATCCCAACATCGTGCCGATCTACGAACTCAGTCGCGATACTGAAGGTCACGCGTTTTATGCGATGAAGCGTGTCATCGGCACCCCCTGGAAAAATGTCATCAAAGCGAAAAGCCGGGAGGAAAACCTAGAAATCCTGATGCGAGTCGCGGACGCCATGGCATTTGCGCACTCGCGAGGAATTTTGCATCGAGATCTAAAGCCTGAAAACGTCATGTTGGGAGACTTCGGCGAAGTTCTGCTGATGGACTGGGGACTTGCGCTGATCCTTTTGGTCGGTCAAACGTCGTGTGCGGCCGGTGCCGCAATCTCCATGGGAGGAACGCCAGCCTACATGGCCCCTGAGATGGTTCTCGGACCTCCGGAAGCGATTGGTACTCACAGCGACGTGTATCTGCTGGGAGCGATCCTGTTTGAAATCGTCACGGGACTTCGACCTCATGTCGGCAATAGTGCAACCGCATGTATCGAGGCCGCATCGCGAAACAAAATCCAATCAACGGAACATTCCGGCGAGCTGATGCAGATTGCGATGCGAGCGATGGAAACCCGTCCGACCAGTCGCTTCACGTCGGTACTCGATTTCCAAAAAGCGATCCGTAACTACCTTTCTCATGCAGAGAGTCTTGCACTGACGCAGGCTGCTGAAATTGCTTTCGGCGATGCGAAAACGTCAGGTGAGTATTCTGATTTTGCTCGTTCGCTGTTTGGGTTTGAACAGGCACTTGGACTGTGGGACGAGAACGAGCAGGTGGGGCGGTTGCTTAGTCATGTTCGTCGTCGCTACGCCGAAACGGCTTCGGATCATGGCGATTTCGATCTTGGACTGTCGCTTCTCCCCGAAGACGACCCCGCGTTCCTGCCGCTGCGTAGAACATTACTGGAACAAAGAACCGAACGGAATGCTCGACAGGGCCGACTTCGACGTCTGCGATCAGCGATGATCGCGTCCACGATCGTTCTGATGCTGGTGCTGATGACCAGTGCCACGTGGATCTACGTTGAAAAGCGGCGAGCGGAATCTGCCGAAGCCGCTGCGATCGTTGATCGCAACGACGCGGTCCGGCAGAAGGAATTGGCCGAAACAGCTGCAAAGGCCGAACAAGTCGCGTTGAAGAAAGCCCAGGCAACGCTGTTCGACATGTACACGGCGCGCGGGCTCGCTGCCGGTGAGGCAAACGACTCAGCGAGTGCGGCCGTCTGGTTTGCCTCGGCCAGTCAGCTTGCTGCGGACGATCCGTCGCGCCAGCGGGACAGCCTTCGCCGAGCCAGAAACTGGCTTCAGAATGCGGCAACACCAATTGTTGCATTGAATCTGAATACGGCACCGGTTTCGCTTTCGTTTTCTCCCGATGGGCGATTTGTGGCAGCGCTCGGCAGCACCGGAGCACTGGAGGTTGTCGAGTGCCTGACACGCCGTCGAATCGAATGGAACGAGAATTCAGTTTACCGCACAGTCTGCGTCTGGCTTCCCGACAGCAGCGCGCTGATCGCTGGAAATGTTAACGGAGAATTGGAAAGACTGGTGATTGAATCTTCGGCACGCCAGTCGCTTGGCACAATCAATGAATTCGTCACCGCTTTGGCTGTGACGGCGGACGGACGCCATGTATTTGCTGCGGGACAAAATCTATGGAAGTGGGATTCTGCCGATGGCAGCCTGTTGCAACAGGCACCTCAACACCCGGATTATGTAACATCACTGGTCCTGAATTCCACGGGGGAACTACTTTGCACAGCATGCAAAGATGGTAAAGCACGAGTCTTCGGAATGGACACGCTTGAGAAGTCCGGTCAGCCAAAATTCGATCCGGTCAAGCACACGACAAACGTACCGTCGGCTCCTGTGTTTGTTGATCATGGCCGCGGGCTGATTACAGTGGCTTTGGGCAGCACGAATGAACCCGTGCTCGAATGGCGTGACGCGAACACAGGTGAGCCCATTGAGGGGCAGCACAAGGTCTCGCCGTACAATTATGTGGCCCGCGTCTCCATTTCTCCAGATGAAAAACGGCTTGCTGCCACTGGCTATATGGGAATTGCAATCTGGAACCTCGAAGACGATACCGCTCCGCCGAAGTTGATTCCTCAGAGAAATAATGGCGAGGACTTGGCTTTCTCACCTGACAGCAATTGGCTTGTTACCGCAGGCTGGGTTGGAACATCAGAGATCCAATCGGTGACTGGTGAACCGTCCCAAAGCATCCGATTGCCGCATGAAGGCAGGGTCCTGTTCTGTGATTTCAGTCCGGATGGACGTCACGTGGCAACGGCTCAGGCCGATGGAATCGTACGCATCTGGCGAGTGAACGAAGTGAGTAGTGAACATGGCACCGCCGCGAACTGGGGCCGTCGGCCTCGATTGAGTTTTGACGGAACACTGGTGACACCGGGTGCATGGCATGAATCGCCCTATCCAGTGGTCGGCATCGATTCCAAAACGGTTTCGATCGTTGATGTCCGCAACAGCGCATTGGCTGGCCCGCAGTTGTCGTTTTCCGGAACAGTTATCGACTCCTGCATTGCCAGTGACAATCAGACCGTGGTCGTCGCGTCCAGTGTAGGTCTCGGCACCTCAATTTCGGCCTGGGACATTTCGACTGGAAAACAACTGCTGACCCCACTCGAAATCACGGAAGCGGCGAGATGCATTGATTGCAGTCCTGCAACAATGGAAGCCGCGATTCTAACGTCCGCGAATCAAGTGTTGATTCTTGATCTGAATACCATGAACGTAAAAAGGCAGACCCAGTCGCCTGCGACATACCCGTTGGTCGGTGTTACGCCAGACCGAGTCTGCTACTCTCCTGACGGTCAAAGGATTGTAAGACTTGATTCCCGGCCACCACAAACCCTTACCGTTCTTGATGCCAATACCTGTCAGCCGGTCGGCACTCCCATTCATCCTGTGCTCCGCGATGGTCCGTGCCGTTCGTTCACAATTTCTCCAGACAGCAAAAAAATTGCAACTGCGGTCTGCGGTCAGAATGCGGTGCAGATTTGGGATCTTGAAACCGGTGTCGCACTTTCACAGCCGTACGGACATCCTGGAGACTTTTACGGCCTTTTTCGAGTCGCGTTTTCGCCTGATAACACGCGGATCGCTTCTGCACATGTGGATGGACATGTGCGAGTTTGGGATTGGCAAACAGGAGAAGCTGTCTGTCCGCCGCTGGTCCACAAAGACGACGTGTTTGATGCGTGTTTTTTGGAGGGCGGTCGACTCATCGCAACGGTTTGCCGAGACGGGATCTTTCGTCTCTGGGAGACGGCGACCGGTCGCCTGTTTATCCCGCCAGTGCCACTGGGATTCGATGGCGAACAGCGTGGCGAGGCCGTCTGTGTGGCAATCACAGACGATAGCCAGCACTGTGTCGTGACCATGAACCCCTCTCAGCTGGAAGTGCTTCCTTTAGCGGCGTGGACAGGAGAGATATCTTCTTCGCCGGCATCTCTGATAGCGCTGGCGGAACTGGCGTCCGGTGCTCGCGTGTCTCAGGGAGAACTGACTCCGCTGACAGGAGTGGAATGGCTGAAGGAGTGGGAGACAATTGTCGCGAACGGACAGGAACTCATTGCCGCGCCGGAACATCTCTCGTTCTATTCATCGATCAATGCGGCTCAGCTGGCGGATCAGCAGGGACGCCACAGTGATGCGATCATCGCATTTGATCGTGCAGAACAGTCGCTTAAGAATGTACATGCGTCCGAAGCGGATCGCCTGAACATGAAACGGAAGCTCCTTCAGTCGCGACTCAAGAGCTGCGTGAAGGTTGATGATCAGCAAGGTCTCCGCGAAGTCCGGGATCAAATGTTTCAGAACGCCATGGCGCTTCATCAATTACTGCCAGTCGATCCCAATGCCATCTCTGATCTGATGGAATTTGCAGTGGAAAACTCGCAGATCGGATGGCGTGTTGTGGAACCGGTCACGATCGCGGCGGATTCATCAGACGTCGAGTTCCAGACTCTCGACGATCAATCCATTCTGACATCGGGGCCGCTTCCCGCTACGACCGCCTATGATCTCGAGCTGCCACTGCACAATGGTCGCTGTTCGGCGATTCGCCTGGAAGTGTTACCAGATGATTCATTGCCAGGCAAGGGCAGTGGTCGGTACGAGTTTGGATTGTTCAAGCTCACTAAAATCATCCTTCAGGTTTCAGACGCTGAGGCGGGTGGTTTTCGAAATCTGCCCCTTCAATGCTGGGCTGATTTTTCCGGTGCAGGTGGCTCAATCCAGAACACACTGAACGATTCCCTCAACGGCTGGCACGTGTACCTGAAGCAACACGAACCACACTACGCAATCTTTTCTCCGATGAATGCCATCGCGGTGACACCGACGGATTCTATAAAGCTGCGGCTGGAATTTTTCGGTAGCCCGCCAGGATCCATCCTGGGGCGTTTCCGTATTTCCGTGACCGATCACCCGGCAGCCACTTTGCTTCCTGGCCTGCTTTCGGAATCGCCGGAGACCTCTGTGCCGACGCAGGCTCAATTGACTGAAACGCTGCTGGCATTTGGTCAGCTCGATGCTGCAAGAAAAGAATTTGACATCGCAAAAGACTCATTTGCTGAACCGCAGCGCACTCTGCTGCAGTCCGCAATTCAATACTGTAGTGGGACAGCGGGTGGCACAAGTGATTTCACGGCTGGGTTAAGTATCGAAGCACTTACGAACGTTCTCCAGGTGTCCGGTTTGTCCACCGATCAGCGAGATCTGGTTCGAGTCTTGCTGATGCAGGCTCCGCAGGCTGACACAGCGAGCGTTGACAAATTCGTCGGTGGATTGATCGGCGATCAGGAATTTCTGCGTCTGAATCGCGCCATTGCCCGCAGCCCGAATTCGACAACACTGATCACGGATCGAGCCAACCTCTACGCGATGCGACGTCAGTGGATGGAGTCCGTCGCTGATCTCAGAAAGCGTCAGGAACTTGCACCGGAGGATCGTTATTCGTGGCTCTACGCTGCACCGCGAGCCGTGCTGGCGAATGATCGTGAAGAGTATAATCGAATCGTCACAGAGATGCTCAGCCGATTCGGTAACAGTGAGGACCCCGGTGAATGCGAGTGTGCTTGCAAGATCGCGTTTCTGATCGACAACAATTTGCAGGGTCAGGAGGTTGCTTTGCGACTGCAGGCGATTGTAGATAAGGAAGGATCTGGTTCCGGCTTCGTTCCCTGGGGATGCGCGACGCTTGCGATGGCGGCGTGGCGGGACGAAAGATTGGACGACGCTTTGCGGCTCGCCAATCAATCACTTTCATTCCCCGGCAATGTGCCAGTACGGTGCCTTGCTACAAGTATCAAAGCCCATGTCCTCAGGCAACTCGGTCAGTCGGATGCCGCTGCCGCTGAGTTCAAAAGCAGCATCGCCTTGCTTCCCGCTGAATTGAAACCGCTGGTTGATGACCCGGCATCCGGTCCTCCTGAATTCGCATTATCCTGGTGCATTGCTCACGATTTCCTGATCCCGCTGATCGTGCTGCAACAATATTCCGGAGCAATTCCCGCCTCGGCAGAATGAATCTGAAGGTTTCGCTTCGCTGTACAAAAGAGCATTCCCCCCTCAATCGCAGCCGCCTCTGTGCTGCTGCCCAGGTCTGCTGGTCAGGTCTGCCCACTGGCGAGTATTGTTGTGGACGCCAGGTTTGCAAACTACACCCGGCGTCACCGCCTCCGGCCCCACCGGCTTCACGGCGAATGGCGTGGACTTACGACTGCGGGTGGCCGGGGCTGGACGAAGCGCAGCGAAGGAAGCCCCGGAGGTTTCGATGTGCCATATTGAAGAACACCGGGGTTCCGCTGCGCTCCAACCCCGGCCACCCCGTCGCGCAGACCTCGCACGAACGAAATCCCAACAAAACCAGAATCCGCCCCAAAATCCATTCCAGGGCAGCGTTGCACATCCCCCGAGTTTGGATAGATTTCCCCGCGACTTATGAATTCCTTAAGTCCTAGGGGGGAGTGTTTTTCCAGACTAAGTTTGAGGTAATTAATAATTCGCCTAAAGACACAACGATGAACATACTTGCCTACAAGCGCACTCACCACGGCGACCCCGGCCCAGACGGTGTGTTTGGCGTTTACGATTGCATGGGAACTGTACGGGACCAACATTTTGACGCCGTGATCGGGGTTGGCGGCATCGACGGCGAAGCCCAATCAAGCGGCAT